>DATLJU010000250.1:0-39112 GCA_035538735.1 Anaeromyxobacteraceae bacterium
GACGCCCCCCGTTGGCCTGGGCCACTTCGCGGACGCGGGCGGCTGGCGCCTCGTCGTCGACGATGCGTGGGCCGTCTCTGAGGTGCTGAAGGCGGCGCATCCGGAGCTTCCGCTCGTGCTGTTTGCGCACTCGATGGGATCGTTCGTCGGCCAGACACTCATCGCAGAACACGGCGCCGCTTATCGAGCCGTCGTGCTGTGCGGGTCGAACGGGCCGCCGGGCGCGCTCGAAGGTGTGCTTCGCCTCGTCGCGCACCTGCAGCGGCGCGCGCTCGGCGGCCGGCGACCCGGCACCTGGCCGGATCGGCTCGTCATGGGAACCTACAACCGGCAGTTCGCGCCCAATCGCACCCGTGCCGACTGGCTCTCGCGCGACGCGGCGGAAGTCGACCGTTTCATCGCCGACGAGCTGTGCGGCACGCCGCTGACGGCGCAGTCATGGGTCGATTTCCTCGAGGGCAAGGCCGTGCTCGGCCGCGCCGACCTCCTGGGGCGCATCCCGCGGGAGCTGCCGATCCGACTGATCGCCGGCGCGCGGGATCCCGTGGGCGAGAACGGGAAGGGCGTGCGACGCCTGCTCGCGACGTACGAGGCCGCGGGACAGAGGCGCGTGAGCATGAAGCTCTACGAAGGCGCCCGCCATGAGCTCGTGAACGAGATCAATCGCGAAGAGGTGACCGCGGAGTTGATCGCCTGGCTCGAGGAGGTCGTCGCGCCGGCGGCATCGACATCCGCCGGCGCCGCGACGCGCTGACGGCCTCGCAGGAGGTGCCAGTCGCCGGTCGAGCCCCGCGTGTTCGGGACGCCGGGTTCAACGGAGAGGCGCCGACCCGGTTGGCGGTTTCACGGGAGCGGGGGCCTGGTCCGGCAGCCCGACCGGCCACCCACGCGCCAGGTAATCCGTGAGCACCTTCGCCTCGTCGTCAGCGAGGTTGGCCCCGAACTTCCGCATCTTCTCGACGGTCTTCTGCCATTGCCCCGCCGTGAGCCGCTGCTGGGTCACGTACTCCGCGCTGTGACACACCAGGCACCTCTCCCGCAGCAGCGCCCGACCCGGTTCGTCCGGCAGCGCATCATCCGCCGGCGCCGCCTCGCGGGGCGGCGCTTCCGCGGTCGGTCCGCTGGGGGCTGCGCCCAGCACCAGAGCCGCGGCGAGCAGGCCGGCGATCACGCGCGCACCTCCACCGCGACCCGGTCGATCGCGTTGTGGAGGTAACCGCCCGGATTCCAGACCGGCTCGCCCGGCTGCGTCGCGCCCGATGTGTCCGTCGCACGCGAGGCGACGACGTAGTGGCCGGGGCGGTCGGACCTCCATCGATATCGGAAGACCCGGAACCCGTACCGTGTGGGCGGGTTGTCCAGCGCCGCGCGGTGCCACGACTTGCCGCCGTCGAAGGAGACTTCGACGGACGCGATGCCCGCTCCGCCGCTGAAGGCGACCCCGACGATCTCGTGGACCCCGGGCTCGAGCACGCTTCCGTCTTCGACCGAGCCGATGATCGACTTCACCTTGAGCTTCGTCATCGGCGCCGTGGCTTCGGGTGGAACCGCGGCGCCGGGCGCACCTGGCCGGGTCGGGAACCGGTACGCGGTCTCGTAGAAGAAGCCCTTCGGCTCGTCGGCGCTCACCTCGACGACGCCGAGCCACTTCATCCAGTCGTTGGCGACCCAGCCCGGGAGCACCAGCCGCAGCGGGCTCCCGTGGTAGGGCGGGATCGGCCCGCCGTTCATCTTGAGCGCGAGGATCGTGTCGGGGTGGAGCGCCTTCTCGAGCGGGATGCCGCGCAGGAAGGGCGGCGTCGTGGACAGGGGCGGCACCTCCGCGCCGCGGAGGTGCAGGTGCCGGCCCTGCGCCTTCGGGCGCGAGAGCGCGAGCACGTCCCGCAACCGCGCACCGGTCCAGGTGGCGTTGCCTACCGCGCCGACGCGCCATTGGACTCCTGGCACCCGCGGTACGAACAGCCCCCGACCGTTGCCCGAGCACTGGAGGACGGCCTCGACGGTCGCCTGCGGCAACCGCTCCAGGTCGCTCAACGCGAGCGTGAGTGGCTTCTCCACGAGGCCCTGGACCTGGAGGCGCCAGGTCTGCAGGTCGACCTCCGGGACGTCGAAGTGATTGCGCAGATAGAACCGATCGAGCGGCGTCAGCCGCGTCGTGAAGGTGGAGCGCACCGACTCGTAATTCGGCGGCCGCGTCGTGCGCGGGATGAGTGACGCACCGTCCGCTGCTCGCGCAAAGGTCGGGGTCTCGACCCACCAGGCCGCGGCGGCGCCGAGTGACGTCGTGAGGAAGGTGCGGCGGCTCATGCGCATCGCATGCCCCCATGCGCGGGCGGGGTAGGGTCCGCAAATACCAGCCGGGCCAGACGAGAGACGGTCCGCCCAGCGCGCGCTCGCCGGGGAGCGTGGGGGCAGCGTTCAGGTAGACCCGGTCGGGTCGACCTGAATCAACGCGCGTGAACCTCGGTGCGCGCCGGTGGATAGGCTGCCAGCGTGACGAGGAACCGTTCCATGGAGTGCCCGGGGAGGGGAGGCCAGGCCTCCAGGCGTGAGAGCGAAAACGCTCCGTAGCCGGCCACGTAGAAGAGCGAGCACGGGTCTGCCGAGGGTGAACCGAAGAGGACCTGGATCGTGATCGTGTCGCCGCGCGTCGAGATGAGGGCGCCGGCGAAGGTCGGGTCAGCGATGCGATCCGCGGCGAGCTGCATCACGTCGGAGAGCTCGCAGCTCCGGTCGAACTCCCACGCCTCGACGACCGAGCCGATCATTCGCCGCGAAGGTAGGGCGCTCCGCTCAGGCACGGCAAATGCCCTTCATGTGGCGGGGTACGCTGCACCCGGTGACGCGCTGCGGGGACCGTTCTGTTACAAGAGGCCCGTGGATCCCGCGCTGCTCCTCCTCGTCTCGACCCGCAGCTACCGGACGGACGACTTCCTCGCCGCGGCGCGCAAGCTCGGCGTGCGGGTCGTGCTGGGGACCGACCTGTGCCACACCGTGGAGGAGCGCGTCGGCTCCCGCCCGAGCGAGGTATCGCTGGACTTTCGCCGCCCGCAGCGCGCCGCGTCGCGGATCGCGGCGATCGCGGCGGAACAGCCGATCGGCGGTATCGTCCCCACCGACGAAGGTACTGCGATCCTGGCGGCGCTGGCGGCGGAGCAGCTCGGCCTTCGCCACAACCCGCCCGAGGCGACCCGCCGCGCCGGCAACAAGCACCTGCAGCGCGAGGCGCTCCGCGCGGCGGGGTTGCCGGTGCCGCCGTTCTCGCTGCACGCCCTGGATGAGGGTCCCGAGCGCGCGGCAGCGCTCGTGCCGTATCCCTGCGTGCTGAAGCCGCTCGTGCTCTCCGCCAGCCGGGGCGTCATCCGGGCCGACGATCCCGCCTCCTTCTCCGCCGCGTGGCGGCGTATCGAGAACATCCTGCACGCCGCGCGCGCCGAGCGCCGCCCTCGCGACGAGGAGGCGGCGCGGTTCCTGCTCGTGGAGGGATTCGTCCCCGGCGCCGAGGTGGCGCTGGAGGGGCTGCTCCGCGGCGGAAGGCTGGAGGTGCTGGCCCTCTTCGACAAGCCCGACCCCCTCGATGGCCCGTTCTTCGAGGAGACGCTCTACGTCACGCCGTCGCGGCACCCGGCGCCGTTGCAGTCCGAGGTGGCGCGCCTCGTCGAGGCGAGCGCGCGCGCCCTGGGACTCGCCGAGGGACCGCTCCACGCCGAGCTGCGGCTGGCGCCGGCCGGCCCGGTCGTGCTCGAGGTCGCGGCGCGCAGCATCGGCGGGCTGTGCGCCCGGACGCTGCGCTTCGGCGCCGCCGTCTCGCTCGAGGAGGTGCTGGTCGCGCACGCCATGGGCCTGCCGCTGCCGGCGCTCGACCGAGAGCGGCGCGCCGCGGGCGTCATGATGCTCCCCATCCCGCGCCGCGGCGTGCTGCGCGGCGTCGCCGGCCTGGAAGCGGCGCGCGCCGTCCCGGGCGTCGAGGACGTCGTGATCACCATCCCGGAGGGGCGCGAGGTGGAGCCGCTGCCGGAGGGGGACGCCTACCTCGGTTTCGCGTTCGCCCGTGCCGCCCAGCCGGAGGGGGTGGAGGCGGCGCTGCGCGCGGCGCACGCGCACCTCCACGTCGACATCCGGCCGCCGTTGCCGACGGTGTAGCGCCCACCCTCTCCCCAGCCCTCCCCCGCCAGCGGGGGAGGGTGAGCGATTCCAAACCCTCTCCCCCGCAGGGGGAGAGGGCAGGGAGAGGGGGATGAACCAACCGTCAACCCTGGCGAGCCACCTGCTCGCCCGTCGGCTCCGCTCAACAGAACCACGATTCCGTCAGCCGCGGCGCCCGCCGCCCGGTGTCGGCGGTGACGAGCGGCGGCACGTGCCGGTGCGGGCGTCCCGCCGCGGCCAGGGCGAGCTGACGGACGCGCCCGAAGGTCGTCTCTGGCGGCTCGCGGCGCGCCGCGGCGTCCTCCACCGCGCGCGCGACCTTCTCCTGCAGCGCGTCCATGCGCGGATCGGGGTGCCGCCACACCACGCCGAGCGCCGCGTCGTCGTAGGGGGTCCCGGAGAACGCTGGGTCGTCGAGCAGCAGCGAGCCGGGGGGCACCAGCAGCCGGATCGAGAGCTGGACTGGATCGAGGGACTCGAGCCACCCCTCGCGCGCGAAGGTGTCGAGCAGGTCGAGGTAATCCTCGAGCGTCGACCAGGGCGTGAAGGGGAGGAGCGAGGGCCTGAGCGCGACGCCGGCCGCGCGGCAGGCGGCGAACGCGCGCCCGACGTCCTCGCGCCGGTGACCCTTGTCGAGGCGCTCCAGGACGACGCCGGAGAGCGACTCGACCGCCGACACGACGAAGAGGGCGCCTGCGTGGCGCAGCGCCGGCAGGAGGTCGGCGTGACGAACGAGGTGCTCCACCTTGGCCGTGAAGTCGAAGGTGACCTCCGGGAAGCGCCCGTGGATCGCCTCGGCCACCCGCCGCGCGTGCGTCGGGCCGTTCAGGAAGTCGGGATCGCCGAAGGTGACGTGGCGGACGCCGGCGGCGACCTGCCGCGCGACGTCCTCCAGGACCACGTCGACCGGCACCGCGAAGAAGCGGCCGCGGTAGATGGCGGGGAGGGGGCAGTGCCGGCACCGGTGCTTGCAGCCGCGGGTCGCCTCGGCGTGGCCGGCCAGCCGCTCCGCGCCCGCTCCGTCGTCGAGCCGGGCATATCGCTCGGGCGGCGGGAGGTCCTCCCGGCTGGGGACGGGGAAGTCGAGACGGCGCAGCACGGCCGCCTCCGGGCCGCTCCGACGAAAGCGGGCCAGGTCCGCGCCGCCGTCGACGGCCTCGGCGAGCGCGACGAGGTCCTCCTCGCACTCGCCGCCGAGGACGGCCGCGCCGTGCCGCAGGAGGAGTGGCCCGTGGAGGAGCGCATAGGTTCCATGGAAGGCGAGCACCGCCTCGGGCGCGAGCGCGCGCACCCGCTCCGCGGCGCGGAGCGCCAGCCGGAGGGCGGTGTGCATCGGTACCGAGAAGAGGACGAGCCGCGCCGCCCCCACCCGCGCCGGATCGAGCGGCTCGACCGCGAGGTCGAGCGCGGAGGGGCGGAAGCCCGCCCGCTCCAGGAAGGCCTTCGGCTGGGCGAGGCCGGCGGGCTGGTGCCCGAGCTCGTAGGTCGAGACGAGGAGGACGGCGCCGGGCGCGCGGAGCCCGGGCAAAGCTACCCCTTCGACGGCGGCGGCTGGTAGTCGGGCGGGAGCTGCGCGCCCTCGCCGAAGAAGAACTGCTCAGCCTGCTGGAAGAGGATCTCGTTGGTGCGCGGGTCGGCCGGGGACAGGCGGTACTCGTTCATGACCATCTTGAAGTGCTCGAGCCACATCTTCCACGCGTCCTGGGAGATGTTCTCGTAGATGCGCTGGCCGAGCTCGTTGTTGAACGGCTTGTACCCGAGCCCGGGCAGCTCCCTCCCCAGCTTCTTGCACATCACCATGCGCGCCATGAGCGTCTCCTGTCGTCGGCGCTCTGTGCGCGCCAGAACTCGAAAGATAAGCGAACGCGAAGCCTCGCGCACGCACCTTTCCCTCGCGCCGAGAGGCGCCGGATTCGCCGTCGATGTGGGGGGAAACCGTCCCGGCGCGGCCCCCGCGGCCGCCGCCGAGTCGACCCGCTGAAGGCGGGTTTACGAGAGAAGCGACGTCGCGGAGATGCTGAGCGCCTTCGCCAGCGACTCCAGGGTATCCAGAGGCGGCGTGCGCTGGCCGCGCTCGAGCATCGAGATGTACGACACCGAGAGGCCGGCCTTCGCCGCCAGCGCCTCCTGCGAGAGCTTCTTGCGAAGACGCTCGTTCTTGAGGTTCACGGCAAACTTGTCGGCGAGTCCAGCCATGTTGTGCTTGCTCCTGGCGAGTGATCCCACGGGTGGGTGACCTCCTTGGATCGGGCAGCACCGCGGGCGCGGTGCGTTCCGCAACGGGCGTACTTAACACTCACAGCAAGGGCAATCCAGTCTCCGATTCGATGGACGACCGCCCTTCACACACTGCGACAAGAAGTACGTCTTCACGCAAAGCTCATGAGCCGTGCGTCGATCTCAGAGGTGGCGCGGCGGCGCGAGCAGGATCGCCTGGACGGTCGCTCCACGGCGGAGGCGGGTCGCATCGGGGGGGAGGACCGCCAGTGCCTGGAAACCGGTCACGGAGGTGAGATCGCCGCTCGCCTGGGAGCGGAGGGGCTCCACCCAAAGCACGCCCGCACGCGAGGTAGCGCGGGCGCGCAGGAAGTGGGTGAGCCCTGCCGGTTTCGAGGCAGGCTCGGCCAGGCGCGCCGCGACCTCCAGCCGCCCCGAGCCGGCGAGCCCCGCCATCCGCCGCAGCGCCGGGCGCACGAACAGCTCGAACGTCACGAGGGCGCTGGCGGGGTTGCCAGGCAGCCCGAACACCGCCGTCCTGCCCCACCGCCCGAACGCGATCGGCCGGCCCGGCTTCATCGCCACGCGCCAGAAGTCGAGCCGCGCGCCGGCGGCCCGGAGCGCTTCCTTCACCAGGTCCTTCTCCCCGACCGACACGCCGCCGGTCGAGACGAGCGCGTCGAAACCCCTCGCTGCGGCGAGGGCGCGCCGCAGCGACGCGCGCTCGTCACGGGCGAAGGGGAGCAGCACGGGGACCGCGCCCACCTCGCGGCAGGCGGCGGCCAGGGCGTGGCTGTTCGAGTCGGGGATCTGACCCGGCGCGGGCGGGCGATCGACCGGCACCAGCTCGTCGCCAGTGGCGAGGAGGCCGACCCGCGGGCGGCGGTGGACGGCAAGCTCGGTGCGGCCCAGCGCCGCGGCCAGCCCGACCGCCCCCGCGTCGACCACGGTGCCCGCCGGGAGCGCGACCGCGCCCTGCGCCACGTCGGAGCCTGCCGCGCGTACGAAGCGCCCGGGCTCGGCGGCGCGCCGGAACCGGGCGACCGCGCCCTGGCGCGACACCTCCTCCTGCATCTCGACGGCGTCGGCGCCCGACGGCACCGGTGCGCCGGTGAAGATCCGGCAGCATGCGCCGGGCGGGAGCGGCGGCGGCTGTGGCGAGCCGGCATATACCTCGAACGCCACCGGGAGCCGCGCGCCCCCGGCGCGGGCGTCCGCGGCGCGCAGCGCGTACCCGTCCATCTCCGAGCTGTCGAAGGGCGGCAGCGCCCGCGGCGCGAGGACCGCCTCGGCCAGCGCGCGGCCGAGCGCCTCGGCGAGACCCACTCGCTCGGGCGGGAGCGGCGCCATGCCCTCCAGGGCCTCGAGGATGCGCGTGCGCGCCACGTCCGGTTCGAGCACGGAGAGTTCATCGCCCCCGGTTGCCCGGGTGTCAAGGGCGTGGGAGTGAGCGCGCCGTGAGTCTCGTCACCCTCGCCCCGCGAAGCGGGGAGAGGGCCGGGGAGAGGGGTGCGCTCCCCACGCGATTCCCTCGACCCGCCGTCGGGCGCGTGCCATGTTCGGGGGCCATGACGGCATCGAACGGCCGGCGCGACCGGCGCACCGCGCTCATCCTCGCCCAGCTCCGTGAGGCGGCGGGCCGGCCCCTCGGCGTCGGCGAGATCATCCAGCGAGCGAAGCTCCACCCAGGAGAGCGCACGGAGGTGAAGCGCGCGCTGCGCGAGCTCACCAGGGCGGGCGAGGTGGAGAAGGGCGGGAAGCGCTTCAAGCTGCCCGGCGCGGCGGAGGCGCAGGCCGCCGCGGAGACGGAGAGGCCGCGGCGGGGTTCGCCCTCGGCTCGGCCGCTGCTCACGCGCGGGCGCGGCGTGCTCGGGACGCTCACGCGGCACCGCGACGGCTACGGCTTCGTCGCGCGCATCGACCGCCAGGGCGAGGACATCTTCGTGCCGCCCGCGGAGGCGCGGAAGGCGCTCGACGGGGACCTCATCCGTATCGAGATCGTCCCCGCGCCGCGCGGCCGGACCATGGGGCGCATCCTCGACGTGGTGGAGCGGCGCCGCCGCTGGGTCCTCGGGACCTTCCATGCGCGCGGCGCGTCGAGCTTCGTCGTCCCGGCCGACGACGACCTCGAGGGCTACGTGGCGGTGCCGGAGACCCGGCTCGCGCGCGACGGCGAGGTGGTGAAGGTGCAGCTCGAGCCCGGCACCGACCGGCTCCGCGGCGAGGTCGTGGAGCGGGTGGGGAGGCCCGGCGACCCGCGCGTCGAGGTGCTCAAGGTCGCCTACGCGAAGGGGTTCTCCGACCTGTTCCCCGAAGACGTGCGCGAGGAGGCCGAGCGCGTCCCGGACCACGTGCGCGAGGAGGACCGCGCCGGCCGCCGCGACCTCACCGCGCTGCCGCTCGTCACCATCGACGGCGAGGACGCGCGAGACTTCGACGACGCCGTCTACGTGGAGCGCGTCCATGGCAAGGGCCGGGCCCGCTACCGCGCGGTGGTGGCCATCGCCGACGTGTCGCACTACGTCCGGATGGGGAGCGCTCTCGACGGCGAGGCGCTGCGGCGCGGAACGAGCGTCTACTTCCCGGCGCAGGTGCTCCCCATGCTCCCGGAGCGGCTCTCGAACGGGATCTGCTCCCTCAACCCTGACGTCGAGCGGCTTTGCATGGTGGCGGACCTGCTCATCGACGACCGGGGCGAGCCGGTCTCGGCCGAGCTGTACGCCGGCGTCATGCGGAGCGCCGCCCGCTGCACCTACACCGAGGTGGCCCGCGTCCTCGACGGGGAGAAGCTGCCCCACCGGGAGCGCTTCCGCCCAGCCTTCGAGCTCATGGCGGAGCTGCAGCAGAAGCTCACCGCGATGCGGGCGCGGCGGGGCGCCATCGACTTCGACCTCCCGGAGTCGAAGATCGTGCTCGGCGAGGGCGGGGAGGTGGCCGCCATCGAGCGTCGGCCCCGCAACCGCGCCCACCGCATCGTCGAGGAGCTCATGCTCGCCGCGAACGAGGCGGTGGCGCGCCACTTCGCGCATCGCGACCTCCCCACCGTCTATCGCGTGCACGGCCTGCCCGACGAGGAGAAGCTCGACACGTTCCGCAAGCTCGCGCGGACGCACGGCTTCGAGGTCCCGGAGGGCGCGCTCGGCCCGAAGGATCTGAACCGGCTCCTCCACCGGCTCGAGGGCCACCCGCAGCAGCGCGCGCTGAACCAGCTGCTCCTGCGCGCCATGATGCAGGCCGTGTACACGGCCGAGAACATCGGCCACTACGGGCTGGCCGCGGAGCACTACCTCCACTTCACCTCGCCCATCCGGCGCTACCCCGACCTCATCGTGCACCGGCTGTTGCGGGCTGAGTCAGAGGAGGGCGGCACCGCGGGCGTACGCAGCGGACGGCGGCGCCAGGGGATCTCCTCCGCTCACGCTGAGCGTAGCGAAGCGGAGTCGAAGCGCGAGCGGGGCAGCTCCCTATCTCCCCAGCGCCTGGAGGAGATCGCCACCCTGTGCTCCGAGCGCGAGCGGGCCGCCATGCAGGCGGAGCGCGAGATCGCCGCCTTCTACGCCGCGCTCTTCATGCAGGACAAGGTGGGCGAGCGCTTCCAGGGGGTCGTGGCCAGCGTCGTCGAGTTCGGGATCTTCGTGGAGATCGAGCCCTGGTTCGTGGAGGGGCTCGTCAAGGCGGAGGACCTGGGCGAGGACTTCCAGCTCGATCCCGACCTGCACGCGCTCGTGCAGCGCCGCACCGGCCGGGCCTTCCGCGTCGGCGATCGGGTCGAGGTGGAGATCGCGGCCGCCAGCCCGGCGCGGCGCCAGATCGACCTGACCCTGGTCGAGAAGGGCGTCCGCCGCGAGCCGGCGGCGCGCGCCCGCGAGCCTAGGAGGCCGACCCGCGCCGCGGCGCCGGCGGGAAGAGCGCCCGCCAGAACCGGCGAGAGTGAGCGACGGCCGCGGCGAGGCCGCCCTCCCCAGCGGCGCCGCGCCGGGCGCCGGCGGGCGTGAACCGCGGCGAGCCCCCCTCTCCCGGGTCGAGCACCGCCAGCCGGCGCTGACGCAGGGCGCCGAAGAACGGCTCCCACCCGCAGCGCCGAAGGCCGTCGCCCGGACCCGCCGAGAAGGCGGGCGCGCCGGCGTCGTCGAGGGCGGGGGAGAGGTAGCGGAACCCGGCGAGGTGGACGATATCGCCCCGGTCCGTGGTGGCGGCCTTCATGGCGTCGTCCCTCCGCGCTCCATGTAGCCGGTGCGTGCGCCAAGCGCCATGGGAGCGGACGGGGCGGCGCTCCCGCGCTAGGATGGCCGTCTCGTGTTCACCTGGATCCTGCTCGGGCTGGCCGGCTTCGCGGCAGGTGTGATCAACGCCGTCGCCGGCGGCGGCTCGCTCATCTCATTCCCGGCGCTGCTCCACACCGGGATGGGCGCCCGCATCGCGAACGCGACCAACACCGCCGCGGTGTGGCCTGGCAGCGCCGCCTCGGTGTGGCCGTACCGCGGCGTGATCGCGGCGGAGAAGCACCGGGCGAAGGTGCTCGCCGGGCCCTCGCTCCTGGGCGGACTGGCCGGCTCGTGGCTGCTGCTCCACACCTCGGAGGCGGCCTTCACGGCGGTGGTGCCGTGGCTCATCCTGCTCGCCTGCGCGCTGCTGGCGGTGCAGGGCCAGGTCGCGGCGTTCGTGGCGCGGCGCGCCGGCAGCACGCCGGCGCGCGTGCCGCTGACGCTCCTCGCGGTCCAGTTCCTCATCTCGGTGTACGGGGGGTACTTCGGCGCCGGGATCGGCATCCTCATGCTCTCCGCGATGGCCATCTTCATCCCCGACGGCCTGCAGGCGGCGAACGGCCTCAAGGTCCTGTTCGCCACCCTCATCAACGGGATCTCGATGGTCTACTTCCTCGCCGTGGGCGCGGTGCGGCTGCCGGAGGCCGGGATCATGGCCGCCACGTCGATCGCGGGAGGGCTCGTCGGCGCGCACGTCGCGCGGCGGCTCCCGAGCGGCGTGCTGCGCGTGGTGGTCATCCTCTACGGCGTCGGCGTGGCGGCGAGGCTGTTGCTCGCGAAGTGACCGGCCCCTCTCCCCGGCCCTCTCCCCGCCTGGCGGCGGGGCGAGGGAGATTCAACCAAGAGTGATCGACCCTCTCCCCCAGCGGGGGAGAGGGCAGGGAAAGGGGGCCGTCACTTCTGCGCGGCCGCGTCCTTGGCGAACGCGATGAGCGCCTCGAGCGCGTTGGTGGTGGTCAGGATGCCCACCAGGTCGCCGTGCTCGTTCACCACCGTGATGCCGTTGAGCTTGCGGTCGCGGATGAGCTGGGCGGCGTCGGCGAGCTCGGTGTCGGGCGTGACGGTGTGCGGCTTCGGGTTCATTGCCTCGGTGACCGGCGTCCGCGCGAGCAGGTAGTGCAGCTCCCAGGTGTCGAGCGAGGTGGACTTGCCGGGCGAGAACGAAAGCAACATCCGCTCGGTCACGATCCCCACCAGGCGGCCGTTCTTCAACACCGGCAGCCGCCGGACGTTCTTCTCCTTCAGGACGTGGATCGCCTCGACCACCGTCGCGTCGGCGTCGATCGTGATCGGGTTCGGCGTCATCCAGTCTCGGACCTTCGTCGTCGTCATCATGGTTCAGAGCCCCAGGTAGGCCTTCTTGACGTGCTCGTTGCCGAGGAGGTCCTGGCCGGTGCCGGCCAGGACGACGCGCCCGGTCTCGAGCACGTAGGCCCGGTGCGCGATGCGGAGCGACTGGAACACGTTCTGCTCGACCAGCAAGATGCTCGTCCCTTGGCGGTTGATCTCCGCGATGATGTCGAAGATGTTCTTCACGAACAGCGGCGAGAGCCCGAGCGACGGCTCGTCGAGGAGCAGGAGCTTCGGGTTCGCCATGAGGCCGCGCGCGATGGCGAGCATCTGCTGCTCGCCCCCCGACATCGTCCCGCCGAGCTGCCGCTGGCGCTCCGCGAGGCGCGGGAAGAGGCTGAACGCCCGGTCGACGTTGCGAGCCCGATCCGCCCGCGTCGCGCGCGGATACGAGCCCATCCGCAGGTTCTCGACCACCGTCATCTCGGGGAAGATGTGGCGCCCCTCCGGCACTTGCACGATGCCGAGCTCGACGACCTGGTGCGACTCGAGGCGGTTCAGCTCCTGCCCCTGGAAGACGATCTGCCCCGAGGCCGGCCGCACCAGCCGCGACACGTTGCGGAGGGTGGTGGACTTCCCGGCGCCGTTCGCGCCGACCACGGTCACGATCTCGCCCTGCCGGACCTCGAGGTCGACGTCCCACAGCACGCGCAGGTCGCCGTAGGCGAAGGAGAGCTTCCGGATCTCGAGCAGGCTCACTCGGCGCTCTCCCCCAGGTAGGCGGCGACGACCTCGGGGTTCGCCACGATCTCTCGCGGCAGCCCCTCGGCCAGCTTCTCGCCCGAGTTGAGGACCACGATCCGGTCGCTGATCCGCATGATGGCCTTCATGTCGTGCTCGATCACCATCTGCGTCACGCCGCTCCGCTTCGTGTCGAGGATGAGCTGGATGATCTCCTCGCTCTCGGCCGGGTTGAGCCCGCCCATGACCTCGTCGAGGAGGAGCAGCCGCGGCTGGGTCGCGAGCACCCGCGCGACCTCGAGCTTCTTGCGCTCGCCGATGGGCAGCCCGCCAGCGAGGCTCCGCGCCTTGTGGTCGAGGCGCACGTGCCGGAGCTGCCGCATGGCGAGCTCGGCCGCCTCGGACAGGCGGTTCGTGCGGGCCAGCGCGCCCACCATGACGTTGTCGAGCACCGTCATCTTGGCCAGCGGGCGCACCTTCTGCCAGGTGCGGGCCATCCCCAGCTTGCAGACCTTGTCCGGGGCGAGGCCGTTGATGCGGTGACCGTCGAACAGCACCTCTCCGCGCGAGGGCGGGTAGAACCCGGTGATGCAGTTGAAGAGCGTCGTCTTCCCGGCGCCGTTGGGCCCGATGAGGCCCATGATCATCTTCTCCTCCATGGAGAAGGAGACGTCGGAGTTGGCGGCCAGCCCGCCGAAGAAGCGGGAGACGTGCCGGATCTCCAGAATGGGAGTCGTGGCCATCAGGCGCTCCCCTCCGCGACCGGGGGCGCGTGCCCCCGCCGCCGCCGGGCGAGGAGCCCCCGGGCGAAGCCGAGCACGCCTTCGGGCATGAACAGGATCACCACCACCATCAGGATGCCGTAGATGAGGGCGTGGGCGTGGGCGAGGTTGTCCTTCAGGAAGAGCCCGGCCGGCGAGGTCTCGTCCACGAGGTGCAGCCCGAAGATGACGTCCGAGAGCAGGTTGGCGCGCAGCGCCTCCGACAGGGGCACGATCACGAGCGCACCCACCACCGGGCCCGCGATGGTGCCGATCCCCCCGATGATCGAGATGAGCACGAACTGGACCGAGACCTCGGTCGAGAGCACGGTCGCGGGGTCGATGAACCCGACGTACAGGGCGTAGAACGCGCCAGAGCAGGCCGTGAAGAGCGCGGAGATGGCGAGCGCCACGTTCTTGTAGAAGGTGAGCGCGATCCCGAGCGAGTGGGCCGCGTCCTGGTCCTCGCGGATGGCCTGGAAGTAGTAGCCGAGCTTCGAGTGATGGACCGCCCAGTTCACCGCGATGGTGAGCACCGCCAGGGCGAGGCCGGCGTAGTAGAAGGGCACCTTGGAGGTGAAGTCGGTGAGGACGTGCCCGGCCACCTGGAGCGGCGGCAGGTCGCTCATGAGGATGCCCTCGGCGCCGTTGGTCACGTCCTTCCAGTTGAGGGCCACCAGCCGGAAGATCTCCGCCACCGCGATCGAGGCCAGCACGAAGTAGGGCCCGCGCAGCCGGAACGTGATCGACCCCACCACGAGCGACGCCGCCACCGCCGCCGCCACCGCCGGCCACATGCCCCACCACGGGGCGACGTGCTGGAACTGCAGGAGCATCATGGTGACGTAGGCGCCGATCCCGAACCAGGCGGCGTGCCCGACGGAGTACTGCCCGGTGTAGCCGCCGAGGACGTTCCAGCTCTCTCCCTGGGTGATCGCCAGAAAGAGCAGGATCATGAGGTGGAGCGCGTACGGGCTCGTCATGGCCGCGGGGAGCGCGACGAGGAGCGCCAGCGCCGCGAGGGGCAGGAGGGCGGGGAGGGCGCGCATCACATCCTCGACTTCCCGAGCAGGCCGGAGGGTTTCACCAGCAGCACGAACAGGAAGAGCAGGTAGACGAAGAGCTCCTTCAGGCCCGACGACACGTAGACCGCGGCGAGCGACTCGACCGTCCCGATGACGAGCCCTCCCAGCGTGGCGCCGATGACGCTGCCCATCCCGCCCAACACCACGATGACGAACGCCTTGAGCGTGAAGGCGCCTCCCACCTGCGGGAAGATGTAATAGGTCGGCGAGATGAGCGCGCCGGCGGTGCCGGCCAGCGCCGTCCCCAGCCCGAACGCGAGCAGGCCCATGCGCCTGACGTTCACGCCCATGAGCTGGGCCGCCTCGCGATCCTGGGCGGTGGCGCGGATCGCCTGCCCGACGTCGGTCTTGATGAGGAAGGCGTACAGGGCCGCCGTGATGGCCGCGGTGATGAGGAACGAGAAGAAGAGCGGCTTCGAGACGGAGAGGCCGGCCAGCATGACCGATCCCGACGAGTAGCTCGTGGAGAGGATCTTGTAGTCCGAGGTGAAGATCAGCATCACCGTGTTGGAGAGGATGAGGCCGAGCCCGATGGTGAGCAGGATCTGGTTCTGCGGCAGGGCGGAGAGCACGCGCTGGATGAGCACGCGCTGCAGGAGCACCCCCAGCAGGAACATCACCGGCGCGACGAGCAGCACGGAGAGGAACGGGTCCACCCCGAGCAGCGTGAACGCGTAGTAGGTGAGGTACATCCCCACCATGAGCAGCTCGCCGTGCGCGAAGTTGATGACCCGCATGACGCCGAAGATGAGCGTCAGGCCGATCCCGATGAGCGCGTAGACGCCGCCCACCAGGACCCCGCTCACGACGGATTGCAGGAAGATGGGCATCCGAGGCTCAATCTACCCGGTCGAGTAGGCGGAGCGGCGCGCCGGCGCGTGCAGCTCCCCCAAAAGGAAGCCCCCGCCGCGCCGACCGGAGCCAGGCGCGCGGGGGCGTTCGCTTCAGGTCGCGGACGGCCTAGAAGAAGTAGTTACCCGACAGGATCCACTGGTTGCCGCCGACGTCGCCGGAGTTGGAGTTCGCCGTCGCCTGCGTGACGGTGGCCGACGTGTACTGGCGCAGGCGGGTGTTCATGTGAATCCACTCGAAGCCGACCGCGAAGTCGGAGGCGATGCCGCCGACCTTCACGCTGTCGCGGTACTGGATCATGCCGACCGAGGTCACGTTGCGGAGCTTCTGGAGCTTGGCGGCCATGACGTCCTGCTCGTTCGGGACCTCGGCGCCGATGAAGCCCCACACCGAGAGCAGCGGCGTGAGGTTGAAGCCCGCCTGCACCCAGCCGCCCTTGGCGTGGATGTCTCCAATCCCGTTGCCCTGGAACTGCAGGAAGTTACCGATGAGTGGGGCCAGGTTCTTGCCGACGAAGCCCGTGGCCGCGAGCTGCAGCGGGCCGGCCCTGTACTTGCCGCCGGCGTTCACCGCGATGGTGTCGATGTCGGAGGAGATGCCGGCCGTCGTGGTCGGGCCGACGCCGACGCCCGAGCGATCGGCGCGCTGCCAGTGACCCGTCGTGAAGACGTTCCACTTCGCGCCCTCGGCCAGCGTGAGGCGCGCCTCGACCGCCGGGAGGCCGGACGCCTCGCCGAAGCTGAAGCCGTACTGGTCACCGCCGACGCCGACCGTGTTCTGGCCGGTGCCGTTGACGGCGCCGTTGGCCACCGTGCACGTCGCCCCGCCGGTCGCCGTACACGTGAACGCGGCCGCGCCCGAGTCCGCCCACTGGCTGCGGCCCACTTCCCAGGCGAACTCGAGGTTCGTGGCCTTCTTGTCGCCCATGGTGTGGAAGCCGAAGATGCCCGGCCGGCGCCACCCGATGTTGCCGGCGCCGTAGCTGTACGGGAAGGCGATGTGCGCCAGCGACGCCGGCGCGATCGTGAAGATGAGGTCGTTCGTCTGGCCGAAGAGGATGCGGTTCCCGCCGCCCCAGTCGAGCTCGGCGTACGCCCATCGCATGCGAGGCGTCAGCGAGACGTTGCCGTAGTTGCCGGAGCCGAAGCCGCCGAAGAAGTCGATCTCGAGCACGCCGCGGGGGGTGGCATTGCCGAACCCAGGCAGCTGCGGACCGGACACCGAGAAGTTGAACCGGGACTGGCGGACGTCGCCGCCCATGCTGATCCGGTCCTGGTTAGGCTGGTGGGGCGGCTGCGCGTTCACGTACAGCGACTGCTGGCCCCCGCTCGGTCCGAGGCTGGCGTCCTGCGCCCACACGGAGCCCGACACGAACCCGTGCAGGGCGAACGTGAACGGCGGCGGCTTGGCCTCCTCGGCGGGCTTGGCTTCCTCAGCGAGGTTCGCGGTCGCCCAGCAAAGGAGCAGCGCGCCTCCCAGTGCATGAATTCTCACGTCGTTTCCTCCATCGCGTTGGACTTCTCGTTGCCGCAGTGACCCCGAGTCGAGGGGGGGTGATTCAAATGAGTATCACTTTTGAGCCTATGGTGCGAAAGGTTTGCGACGTGGTGGCGGCAATTTCTGCGATAGTTCCCTGACGCGGTGCGTGAAGCAAGCGATCGCCTTGGTCACGTGGCACGCTGCCGCGAACGTGCGCATTCGCAGGCGCCGCGTGCCGGGCGCGGTTTCCTTGCGGAGGTGGGTTGGGTCGTGTAGGAGCCTGAAAGATCAACGAGATCGAGGGAGGTTGTCGATGTCGACTGTCCGTGGTGCGCTCGTCGTCCTGCTCACTCTTTCTGGGGTCAATACCCTCGCCGCCGACTCGACGGCGCGCATCGGCGCCGCGCTCAGCCTCACGGGCGACGCCGCCGTCTATGGCGCGACGCAGCGGAACGGGATCCTGCTCGCCGTGGAGGACGTCCAGAAGGGCCAGCTCCCGCCCGGCGTCAAGCTCGAGGTCGTGGTCGAGGACGACGGCTCGTCGAAGCAGCAGGCCATCAGCGTCTACCAGCGGTTCATCAACCAGCAGAAGGTGAGCGCGATCATCGGGCCGACCCTCTCCACGACGGCGACCGGCGCCGACCCTATCGCACAGATGGCGAAGGTGCCGGTGGTGGCGGTCTCGAACACGGCGGCGAAGGGGATCACCGACATCGGCAACTACATCTGGCGCGTGTCGCTGATGGAGAAGCAGGTGGTCCCGGGGGCGATGAAGACCGCTCAGCAGCGGCTCCACTTCAAGACCGCCGGAGTGCTGTACGGCAACGACGACGTCTTCACCAAGGCCGGCTACGACGTGATGAAGGCCACGCTCGATCAGCTCGGGGTGAAGATCCTCGGCACCCAGACCTTCGCCCGGACCGACCGCGACTTCAACGCCCAGATCACCGCGCTGAAGGCCCTCAACCCGGACATCCTCGTCGTGTCGGCGCTGGCCGAGAACGCGTCCGCCATCGTGACGCAGGCGCGCCAGCTCGGCTGGAGCGGGGCCATCATGGGCGGCAACGGGTTCAACAGCCCCGCCTTCATCAAGAACGCCGGCCCGGCCGCGGAGGGCGTGCTCGTCGGCACCGCCTGGAACTCGGCCAGCCCGTCGCCTGCCAACCAGCGCTTCAAGCAGGCGATGGCCGCGCGCGGCTTCACCGCCGATCAGTTCGCCGCTCAGGCCTATACCGGCGTGCTGGTCCTGGCGGAGGCCATCAAGCAGGCCGGCGGCAAGACGGGCCGCGAGGACATCGAGGCGGGCCTCGCCAAGGTGAAGAACCTCGACACGCCGCTCGGCACCTTCTCGTTCACGCCGTCGCGCGACGGCGAGCACGAGCCCGCCGTCCAGATCGTGAAGAACGGGAAGTTCGAGATCCTCCAGTGACGACGCAGCCGGGCCGGCGTCGAGGGTAGGGGACGGGGATGCAGCAGGTCGTGAACGGGCTCTTCCTGGGGAGCATCTACGCGCTGTTCGCGCTCGGCTACACGCTCGTGTTCGGGGTCCTCGACATCCTGAACCTGGCGCACCAGGCCGTGTTCATGCTGTGCGCGTTCACGGCGCTGGCGCTCGTCGGCACGCTGCACCTCCACACGCTGGTGGCGCTCCCCATCGCCATCGTCGCGGCGGGCCTCGTCGGCATGCTCCTCGAGCGCGCCGCCTTCCGACCGCTGCGGGGGCGCAGCGACTCCAACATCTCGGGCCTCATCAGCTCGCTCGCCGCCGCCACCATCTTCGAGGCGCTCGCGCTCGCGGCGTGGGGCCCCGGTCAGTTCCGGTTCCCGTTCGGCTCCGTCCCCGACCGCCGGCTCCAGCTCGGTGGCGCGATCGTCTCCGAGGTCCAGGCGGTCATCATCGGGATCTCGGTGGCGATGATGCTCGCGCTCACCTGGCTGCTGCGCCGCACCCGCCTCGGGCGGCACATCCGCGCGGTGGCGGAGAGCCCGCTCGCGGCGCGCATCCTCGGGGTGAACGTCGACCGCGTCATCGCGGCCTCGTTCTTCATCTCGTCGGCGCTCGGCGGCGCGGCTGGCGTGCTCTTCGGCCTCGCGTTCAACGACGTCTCCGCCGACATGGGCCGCAGCGTCGAGCTGAAGGGGCTCGCGGTCATCATCCTGGGCGGCATGGGGAGCATGCCGGGCGCCGTCCTCGCCGGCTACGGCCTCGGCATCATCGAGGTGTTCACGGTGGCGAAGCTCGGGTCCTCCTGGCGCGACGGCGTCTCGTTTGCGGTGCTGTTCCTCGTCCTCCTGCTCCGGCCGCGCGGGCTGCTCGGGCAGGCCGCGACGCGGCTGGCTTAACGGAGATCGACAGGCTTGGAAGCGCTCCTCGAGTGGTGGCTCACGTATCAGTCCGCGGTGGCGTTCATCGGCGTGAACGCCCTGCTGGCGCTCTCCGTCTACGCGACGCTCTCGTGCGGCCAGCTCTCGCTCGCCAACGCGGGCTTCATGGCCATCGGCGGCTACGCGGGGGCCCTCCTCACGCTCCACACCGAGCTGCCCTTCGCGCTCGTGCTGGCCGCGGCCGCCGCCCTGCCGGCGGTCGTGGCGGTGCCGCTCGGGCTGCCCGTCCTGCGGCTGAGGGGGGTCTTCCTCGCCATCGCCACGATCGGCTGGGGTGAGGTGGTGAGACTCGCCCTCGTCAACTGGGACTACACGAACGGCGCGCTCGGGCTCGTCGCCATCCCGCAGCGAGCGGGGCCGGGCGTCATCTACCTCTGCCTCGCCCTCGCGCTCTTCGTGTTCTGGCGGCTGCGCGGATCGCGCGCCGGGCAGGCCCTGGAGGCGATCCGCGAGGACGAGCCCGCCGCGCGGACGCTCGGCATCGACACCACCGCCTACAAGCTCGCCATGTTCGCGTTCGGAGCGGGGCTGGCCGGCCTCGCCGGAGGGCTCGAGGCCCACCTCACCTTCATGGTGGCGCCGAGCGGCTACGGCTTCTCGCGCGTCGTCGACATGCTGGTCCAGGCCGTCGTGGGCGGCATCGCGCACTTCGGCGGCCCGGTGCTGGGCGCCGCCTTCCTCACGCTCCTCCCGGAGGCGCTGCGCGAGGTCTCGCGCGTGACCGGGATGGAGCCGGGCCCGCTGCGGCTGCTCGCCAACGGGCTGGTGCTGCTGCTCGTCATTCTCTTCCTCCCGAACGGGATCGTGTCGCTGCCGCAGCGGGTGCGCGAGTGGCGCGAGGAGCGGAGGGCCGCCCGTGCTCTTGTCGGTTGAGGGGGTCTCGCGCGCGTTCGGCGGCGTGAAGGCCGTCGAGGGGGCGAGCTTCGCCGTCGCGGCGGGCGAGGTGCACGGCCTCATCGGCCCGAACGGCGCCGGGAAGACGACGCTGCTCAACCTCGTCTCGGGGCTGCTCCGTCCCACCGCGGGGACCATCCAGCTCGACGGCGTGCGCTGCGACGGCCTGGCGCCGCACCGGATCGCGGCGCTCGGCGTCACCCGCACCTTCCAGAACATTCGGCTCTTCCCCCAGCTCTCGGCGCTCGAGAACGTGCTGGTCGGCGAGCACCTGCGCCGGCGCGCGCCGCTGTGGCGTCGCATGGTCTTCCTCCCCTCCGCCGCGCGCGAGGAGCGAGCCGCCCGCGCTCGCGCGCTGGAGCTGCTGGATCGCGTCGGCCTCGCGGACCGCGCCGCCGAGAAGGCGGGGTTTCTCTCGTACGGCGAGCAGCGGCGGGTCGAGATCGCGCGCGCGCTCGGCTCGGAGCCGCGCGTGCTGCTGCTCGACGAGCCGACCGCCGGCATGAACCCGGCCGAGGTCGACTCGGTGGCCCGCCTCATCGCCGAGGTGGCGCGGCTGGGCCACTCGGTGCTGCTCGTGGAGCACAACGTGCCGCTCGTGACGAAGGCGTGCCACCGCATCACCGTCCTCGACTTCGGGCGCGTCATCGCGGACGGAGCGCCGGCCGAGGTGATGCGCAACCCCGCAGTCGTCGACGCCTACCTGGGGACCCGGCGATGAGCGTGCCCTCGACTCCGCTGCTCGAGGTGCGCGACCTGCGCGTCGCCTACGGGCACGTCCAGGCGGTGCGCGGGATCTCGCTCTCGGTGCCGGCCGGCGCGATCGTGACGCTCATCGGCCCGAACGGCGCCGGAAAGAGCAGCACGCTGGGAGCGATCTCGGGCCTGGTCCGCCTCCGCGCCGGCTCGGTCCGCCTCGAGGGGCGCGAGCTCGGCGGAGTGCCGGCGCACGAGGCGGTGGCGGCCGGCCTCGTCCTCGTCCCGGAAGGCCGGGCGATCCTGGCGCGGATGAGCATCGAGGAGAACCTGGTGCTCGCTGCCGAGAGCCGGCCGCGGGCGCTGCCAGCCGCCGAGCGTCCGGCCGCCATCGAGGCGCAGTATGCCCGCTTCCCGGTGCTCGGCGAGCGGCGGCGCGCGCTGGCCGGGACGCTCTCCGGCGGAGAGCAGCAGATGCTCGCCATCGCGCGCGGCCTCCTGGCCCGGCCGCGCATCCTCATGCTGGACGAGCCTTCCATGGGGCTCGCGCCGCAGATGGTCGACCGCATCTTCGACCTGGTGGCCGACATCCACCGGGAGGGGACCACCATCCTGCTCGTGGAGCAGAACGCCCGGACCGCCCTCGCCGTCTCCGACTACGCCTACGTGCTGGAGCGCGGCGAGATCGTCCTCGAGGGACCGTCGGCGACGCTCGCCGCCGACCCGCGCGTCCAGGCCGCGTACCTGGGCGGCGACGTGGGGTGATCCCCAGAAGCGAAGGGGCCGGCCCCTCGCGGAGCCGGCCCTTCGTCAGATCTCGTTTTCTGTAAGGCGGGGGCTTGTCCTAGTCCGCTCGTCCTGAGCGTAGGCCGCAGGCCGTAGTCGAAGGACGGGCGCGCTCCGTCGCTAGAACAGGTACCACATCGAGAACTGGTACCGCTGGTTGTGGGCGAGCGTGTTGTCCTTCATCACGTTCTCGAACCAGCCGAAGCTCCCGCCGAAGCGGATGGCCTGCGTCGCGTCCCAGAACAGGGCGCCTTCAGCCCAGCGCTGGCGCTTCCACGCCTGCGTGGTCGCGGAGGTGAGGGCGTCCACGTTGTCGGCGTTCGTCTGCGAGTAGTTGCCGGCGAGCCACACCGCGCCGTTGTCGATCGGCGTGTAGTACTGGAGGCCGACGATGAACGAGCGCACGTCGACGGCCGTCAGGTTGTTCGCCTTGTTGAAGGCGACCAGGCCGGCGTCGAGGCCGTTGGAACCCGCCAGCGGGCCGGCGGAGCCCGTCGTGGCGCCGGTGGTGCTGCCCGGCACCGCAACCTGCGCCGAGCCGACGCCGTTGGTGAACCCGCTGTACATGTCCTGGATGCCCGCGCCGCGGACCCACGAGCCCGTCGCGGTCAGCGCGTTCGAGCGATCCGTCGCCGTGCCCGGGATCACCGGGACGAAGCCGTCGACCGACACGCCCCAGCCCGAGGTCTTGCTCGTGACGGCGGCGTTGGCCTGCCCCGCCTTCTGGACCTCGAACCCGCGGAGCGCGCCGGACACGCCGATCATGAGCGAGTCGACGCCGGTGCCCGTGCCGCCGGCGGTGCGGACGCCCTTCCAGTCGTTGAACGCGAGGCGGATGCCGGCCTGACCGTCCGGCAGATCGGCGTCGCGCTGCGGCGGACGCGCGACGGCCACGGCCGCCTCGACGGTGACCGGGTCGGCCTTGACGGTCTTCGAGACGCGGAGCTGGGCCGTGCGCGAGTACACCTGGCCCGGCACGCCCTGCAGCTCGACGGTGTTGGGGTGGAAGTAGGGCTGCCACCCGAAGAGCTGCCACGTCTGGCCGCCGAGCACGTCGACGTACGGCGTCTCGAGCTTGCCCCAGGCGTGGCGAACGCGCAGGCCGGCGTTGTTGTAGAAGTTGGCCTCACTGCCGCCGGCCGCGGCGTTCGGCTCGACGCCGAAGAAGTCCGTCTCGATGAGCCCGCTCGCCTTCATCCCGCGGAACTCGGGGCTGGCCAAGCGGAAGCCCAGGCGCGAGTTGCGGATCGACATCTGGTACCGGCCGTGGTCGGCGGCGTAGTTGTTGCCGGCGTGCGGCAGAACCGGGTTGCCCGGGACCTCCGTGAGTCCCTGCCGCGTGTCCTGGATGGCGTCGAGTTCGGCGAAGCCGTAGAGCTGCGCGTTCCACTTGTTGACGACGGGCGTCGCCGCCTTCTGAGGCGTCACCGGCGTCACCTCGGCGGCCTTCGCCGGAGTCTCCTGCGGCGCCGCGGGCGGGGTGGACTGCGCGAAGGCGGCCGGGGCGGCAGCCAGCGCAACGGCGTAGAACAATTTCGAAACTCGTCTCATTCGGGTTCTCCAAGGGTGGAGCCCGCGTTCTAGGCGAGTTTTGTGACGGAACGCTGACGAAACCGCGACGTCTTGGGGTCGCACGCGTTCGAGGGCACCGTCCGGGGATGGCCTGGCGCGACTATGTACCTCGAACAGGGTGCGTGTGGTGCGGCTCGTGCACCACCGGCTTCGGCTCGAGCGGATGGGTCAGCCATTCGTCGTGATGCTCCGCCGGAACCCGCCTCGCGATGAGCGTGAAGATGGCCGGGACGAGGAAGAGCGAGAGCACCGTCGAGCTGGCCAGCCCACCGACGACCGCCAGCGCGAGCGGACGGTTCGCCTCCGCCCCGTGCTCGAGGCCGAGCGCGGTCGGCAGAAGGCCGATGATGGTGGCGAGGCTCGTCATCATGATTGGCACGAAGCGGGTCCGCGCGGCGTCCACCACCGCGTCGACCTCGGTGAGGCCGCGCTGGAGCTGCCGCGCCGCGTGATCGACGAGCAGGATGCCGTTCGAGACGGCGATGCCGACCACCATCAGCACGCCCATGAGCGCCGTGATGGAGAAGCCCTGCTTCGCCGCCATGAGCGCGAGCACGATCCCGATGAGGGTGCAGGGGATGGTGAACAGCATGATGAGCGGCAGCCGCAGGCTCTTGAACTGCGACGCCATGATCATGAACACCACCATGATCGCGAGGCCGATCGCGACGCCCAGGCCGCCGAAGGTGTCGCGCATGAGCTGGACCTGGCCGACGAAGGAGAACCGGAGGTCCTTCGTGCGCGGATCGGCCTTCAGCCGCTGCTCCAGCTCGGCGGCGGCGCTGCCGATGTCGCGCCCCTCCGTCTGCATCATGACGTGGGCGGCGCGCTGCATCTGGTTGCGCTCGATGGCGACCGGTCCCACCGAGCGCTCGATGTCGCCGTAGCTCCCCAGCGTCACCGCCGCCCCGTTCTCGCCGGTGCGGACCGGCACCCGCGCCAGCGCGGCTGGGTCCTGGATCTGACTCTGGTCGTAGGAGGTCACCACGTAGTAGGCCATCCCGTTGGACGGGTCGACCCACGTGCTCGGCGCGTTGATGTTGCCGTAGGTGGACTCGAGCGTGGTCTGGGCCGCCGAGCGGGCGGAGACCCCGACCAGGCCCGCCGTCTGCCGGTCGAGGTTGACGCGCACCTCGGGGTAGTCGGTCTGCAGCCCGAGGTAGATGTCGCGCATGCCGGGGACGCCGCGCGCCACCTCGGCCACGGCCTCCTCCTCGCTGCGGAGCGTCTCGAGGTTCGTCCCGCGCAGCTCGACGACCACCGGCGCCTGGAAGCCGTTCGAGAACACGTTGGCGACGAGGCCGCCGGGGGACTGGAGGAAGTCGACGCCCGGGTAGTTGCGGTTCAGGATGTCGCGGATGCGATCGGCCACCTGCCGCTGATCCAGCTTGCGGTGCTCGGGATCGCCGAGCTGGAACTGCATGAACGCCATGTGAGGCCCGCTGTTCGGGTTGCCCATGGCGCTGCGCGGTGACTTCGGGTAGCCCACGTTGGCGAGCTGGAGCTCGACCGTGCCCTCCGGCAGCTCCTTCACCACCGTCCGCGCCATCTCGTTCACCTTGCGGTTCGCGTCCTGGAGCGAGGTGCCGGGCGCCACCCGGACGAAGACCGTCTCCATGGACTCGTCGATCTCCGGGAAGAAGGTGCTGGGGAGGCGCGAGGCGGCCACGCCCGCCCCGACGACGAGCACCGCCGCCGCCCCGATGATCCACCAGCGGTAGGCGAGGAGGGCGCGCAGCCCGCGCGCGTAGGCGTCCGCGACGCCGTGGATCCGGTCGCGCACCGCGTCGGCCACCCGGCCGCGCTTGGATCTCCCGAGCAGGTAGCGCGCCGCCACCGGCGTCACCGCCATCGAGATGAGGTACCCCGCGAACATGGCGACCGCGACGGTGAGCGCCAGCGGCGCGAAGAGCTTCCTGGCCAGGCCGTACAGGAGCAGCACCGGCAGGAGCACCGCCACGGTGGTGAGGGTGGCCGCCAGCGCCGGCAACGCCACCTCCTCCGTCCCGTGGCGGGCGGCGAGCAGCGCGCCCTTCTTCTCGTGGTGCTGGTGGCGGTGGATGGCCTCCAGCACCACGACCGAGATGTCGACGAGCGGCCCCATGGCGAGGGTGAGCCCGCCCAGCGTGAAGGCGTTCAGCGTCTGCCCGGTCGCATAGAGGACGATGAGGATGATGGCGAAGGAGATGGGGATGGCGATGGCGACGATGACGACCGCCCGCACCTCCTGCAGGAAGAGCAGGATGACGAGCGAGACGAGCACCAGCGCCTGGAGGATCTCCTTCTTGAGCCCGGCGAAGGTGGTCCGGACGTAGCTCGACTGATCGAAGATGGGCTTCACCTGCAGCCCGGGCGGGAGATTGCGCAGGTTTGCGATCTTCTCCTTCACCGCGTCGACGATCTGGAGCGTGTTGCCGCCCGGGACGCGCAGCACGTTGAGGTAAACGGCGTCCTGCCCGTTCACCGAGACGGCCTGGGTCTGGGGCGAGGCCGCGTCGACCACCTGCGCCACGTCGCGGATGAGGACGGGCTTGCCGTCCTTCAGCTTCACCATGCCCTCGGCGATGCGCTCGATGCGCGCCGCGACCGCGTTCGTGTAGACGTTGGCGTCGAAGTGCTCCGAGACGAAGCTGCCCGAGGGCAAGAGCGCGTTCGAGCGCGCCACCGCCTCGGCCACCTCACTCGAGGTGACGGAGCGGGCCTGGGCCGCGGCCGGGTCCACCACGATGTTGATCTGGCGGACGCGGCCACCGTTGGGCGCGGCGCTGGCGACGCCCGGGATGCCCTCCAGCAGGGGTTCGATGTTGTTGACGGCGAAGTCGTAGATCTGGGGGCCGACGAGACCGCCCCCGGAGACCGCTACCTGCACCACCGGCTGGTTCGATGGGTCGTACTGGAGGACGAACGGCGGCAGCACGCCGAGCGTCTTCGGCACCGTGCTCATCGCGAACGCGACCTGTTGCTGCACCAGGCCCTGCGCGGCGTTGAGGTCGACGCCCCACTTCAGCCAGACGAAGATGAGCGACAGGTTGTTGCGCGAGATGCTCTGAACGTGATCGACGCCCGGCGTCGCCGAGACCTGGGTCTCGATGGGCCAGGTGAGCGTCTTCTCGACGTCCTTCGGGCCGAGGCCCGGCGCCAGCGCGCCGACCACCAGCACCGGCGGGGTGAGCTCGGGGAACGTGTCGACGCTCATTCGCGGCGTCGTGACCACGGAGAACACCACGAGCCCCACGCACAGCATGAGGATCGCGATCGGGTTCCGGAGCGAGAGCTTGGTCATTAAAGCTCCTGCTTCGGCGCCGCGCCGGGCACCGCAGCCCGCTCCGCCTGCTGGGGCTGCGGGGTGGACGCGAGCTTGGCCGCGACGCGGTCGCCCTCGGCGACCACCTCTCGCCCCTCCAGCACCACCCGCGAGCCGGCCGCCAGCTCGGGCGCGACGAAGAGGCTCCCTCCGCTCTCGCCCACGACCTGAACGGTGCGCTTGTGGGCCAGCTCGCCGTCGATCACCACCACGGTGGCCTTCCTGGCGCGCACCGAGGCGGCCGCGAGCGGGAGCTCCGTGGCCGGGATGGCCTCGCCGCCGTCGAGCCTCAGCTCGGCGGTGGTGCCGACCGGATACGCGCGGTCACGGTTCGGCAGATCGATCTCGATGTGGATGGTGCGCGTCGAGGGATCGGCGGCCGGGGCGCGGCGCGCGATGGTGCCGGTCACGTTCTGGCCGGTGGAGAGGAGGTGGATACGGACCGGGGCCCCGGGCGGCACCGACTGGAAGTCGCTCTCCGGCACGTCGGCGGTGAGGCGGACCATCCTGCGGTCGACCAGCGCGGCGATGGCGGTGCCGGGCCGGACGAAGGCGCCCGGATCGACGAAGCGATCGGCCACCTCGCCGTCGAACGGCGCGCGCAGGACGCAGTCCTTGACGCTCAGGGACGCGCTCAGGGCCTGCGCCTTCATGGCGAGCAGCTGAGCCTCCTTCGACTCGCTCTCCGCCTTCTGCATCTCGACCTCGGAGGGGGCCGCGAACCCTCCCTTGAGGAGCGTCGACATGCGCGCCGCCTTGTCGGCCAGAGCCGCCTGGGTTCGCTCGAGGGCGCGCGCCTGCATCGCGACCGCCTGATCCGCGCTGGAGGCGTTGCGGCAATCCAGCGTCGCCACCACGTCGCCTCGCTTCACGACCGCGCCCGGCCGCACCAGCACGGTGTCGACGTACGCGGAGATGAACTGCGGCCCGACGCGCGCGGCGTACCAGGGCTCGATCGTGCCGACGTAGCGATGGGTGTGCCGGTAGGTGGAGGCGCGCGCCTCGACCACGGTGACGGGCTTCGGGGTCGAGGCGAGCGCGACGGTGTTCGTGCCGCCGCGCGCCCGGTGATAGAGCAGCAGCCCGAGCACCAGCACCAGCAGCGTCGCCCCCGCGATCACGGCCGGGAGGTTCAGGCGCTGCGCTCGACGAGCCTCGGTGTCCATCGGGATCGATCCTCCGTCACAGGTTCTCGGCGATGGCGCGGCCGAGCCGGGCGCGCGCCGTCGCGAGGCGAAAGCCGCCGACCGCCGCGGCGCTGTCCGCCTCCGCCAGCAGGGACTGGGCGTCCGCCAGCTCCAGGGTCGTGCCCAGCCCTGCCTGGAACCGCGCCAGCGCCTGGGCGTAGTTGTCGCGCGCCGCCGTGAGGGACTTCTCGAGCGCGGGCAGCGCCTGACGCGCGGCGTCGTACTCGACGTACACCCTCTCCACTCGCGCCCCGAGCATCTGCCGCGCCTCGTCGACCTCCAGCTGGCGCGCCTCCTCGCGGGCGCGGCTCGCCTCCGCGCGCGCCCGCACGCCTCCGTCGAACAGCGGCCACGTGAAGAGAAGTCCGACGTCCCAGTTCGGCACCGAGGGCAGCAGCCCGTCGCCTGCCGGCGCGGGCCCGGAGGTCGAGGCCGCGCCGCCGGCACGCCCGGAGAGCGTCGCGGTGAGCGAGAGGTCGGGGCGGATCTCGGCGGCGATGGCGCGGGTGGCGGCGCGCTGCGCCGCCACGCTCCCGGCGCGCTCGCGGACGAGCGGGTCCCGCTGCAGGGCCTGATCGATGGCGGCGTCGAGCGAGGGCGCCGGCGGGATCACTGGCTCCTGCGCGGTGGCCGCGTCGAGCGTGCGATCGCTCACGCCGACGACGGCCGCGAAGGCCGCCTGCGCCGCGACGACGTTCTGCTCCGCGTCGACGCGCGCGACCTCGAACCGGCTCAGGTCGGCCTCGGCGCGGGTGAGGTCGACGGGCGGCCGCAGCCCGGCCCGGACGCCGGCCGCGGCGGTGTCGCGGTTGGCGCGCGCGCGCTCGGAGGCCGCCGCCGCCGCGTCGCGGAGCCGCTTCGTCGCCGCGACCCCGAAGTAGGCGTTCTCGACCGCCAGGTCGAGGTCGAGCCGCGCCGCGTCGAGCCGGCCCTGCTCGGCCTCGAGCTGCGCGTCCGCCAGCGCCTGGAGGGCGCCGATGCGACCGAAGTCGAAGACCTCCTGGCGCACGCCGAGCGCCGCCAGGGTCGAGGGCTCGGGGGTCCAGGAGCTGGTACCGGTGCGCGTCGCGCCGATGCGCGGGAGGTCGACGCCCGGCGCGCTGAGGTACGCGGCGGTGCTGTTGTTGGCCGTCGCGGCGAAGCCCTCGGCGGCGATGGCGACCCGCGGCAGGTAGAGCGCGCCGGGCACGCGCGCGTCGGCCCGGACCGCCGAGAGCCGCGCCCGTGCCGCGAGGAGGCTCGGCTGGTGAGCGCGGCTGTACTCGAGCGCCTCCTGCAGGGACATCGCGCGAGGCGCGGGAAGGCGCGGAGCGGGCCCCCCGGTGGGGACCGGAGCGGCGCCGTCGGGCTGGGCCGGGGCGAGCGTGATGCCGGCCGCGGACCCGTGTGCGCGATCCCCCCCAGCCGCTGGTTGGACGGCCATGAGGGTGATCGCCAGCAAGATCGCGTGCACGGGCGGCCACGTTAGCAGCGGGCGTGCCGGGCCGGAATTCGGGCTGTTCGGGGGCTCGCAGTTCCCTTGGGGCGGATTTTTTCCTGGGCGAACACGGAAAATCTCCGCTACCGATCGGCTCGGGTCGAAGCTCCCTGGCCTCAGAGAGGGCTGTTCGGCCATTGGAGCGCCGTTTGCTTTGGGATCTGCCCGTGCGTGTCAGAGCCGGACAAGGCGTCGTCGCGATCGGGGCCTGGATGGCCATCTCGGTCTTCGCCGTGACGGCGCTCGCCTACTGGGATGAGCAGCGAGAATCCGCGGCCGCGCTGGACGATTTCGCCCAGGAACAGGCCACGCTCGCGGCGAGTGTCGCCTCCGGGCTCGCGAGTCGGCTCGCCACGGAGCCCGACGCGCCCGTCCAAAACCTGCTCGCGGGGGCGCGGCGCCTCGAGCGGCCCAACGCGCTCGTCGTGCTCGTCGCGCCGCCGGCCGGCGGCCTCGTGGCCAGCGACGGCCGCCCGGTGGAGGCGCCCGCGCTCGCGGAGGCGATCCGCGCCGGGAGGTCCACCGTTCGACTCTCGCGCAGCGCCGCCGCGCCGCTCGGACTTCCCGAGCGGACCGCGCTCGCCGGGATCTCGCACGCGGAGGCTCGCGATCGATCGTGGGGCATCGCGGTCGTGGCGAGCGCCGAGCGCGAGCGCGACCGCGAGCGCTGGGCGCGCGCCCGCCTCGTCCTCGCCGCGCTCGTCGCCGCTGGCCTCGTGGTCGGCTTCGGCGGTTACGCCCTGCGCCGCCAGCGCGCGAAGCTGGAGCTCGAGCGCGAGCTGGCCGTGGCGGAGGTGGAGCGGGAACGGGACGCCCGGCTCGCCCGGCTCTCTCGCGCCGCCACCATGCTGACGCTCGCCTCCGGTGTCGCCCACGAGATCTCGACGCCGCTCGGCGTCATCTCCGGCCGGGCCGAGCAGCTCCTGGAGCGCGCCGGCGAGGACGAGCGCGCGCGCCGCGCGGCGCAGGCCATCCTGGAGCAGGCGCAGCGGGTCAAGGACGTGATCCAGGGACTCCTCGACCTGGCGCGGGGCGGCGGGCCGGCGCTGCAGGAGGTGGCGCCGCGCTCGGTGGTGGACGCGGCGGTGGCGCTGGTGGCGCACCGCTTCGAGAAGGCCGGCGTCCGGCTCGCCGCGCGCGTGCCGGCCGACCTCGCCCCGGTCCGCTGCGATCCGACGCTGCTCGAGCACGCGCTGGTGAACCTGCTCCTCAACGCCTGCGACGCCTGCGCGCGCGGGGGGGCGGTGGAGGTCACCGCGGCGCTCGAGCGCGGCAGCCTCACCTTCGCCGTCGAGGACGACGGGGAGGGGATCGCCCAGGTGAACGCGGCGCGTGCCGCCGAGCCGTTCTTCACCACCAAACCCCGCGGGCGCGGCACCGGCCTGGGCCTGGCGGTGGTGAGCGAGATCGCCAAGTGTCACCGCGGCTCGTTCTCGATCGAGCCGGGCAGCCCCCGCGGCACGCGGGCCCGCATCAGGCTGCCGGTGGCGGAGGGAGCGCCGTGACCACGACCGCGCCGAGAGTCCTCGTCGTCGACGATCGCCTGGAGATGGCGGAGACGCTCGCCGACGGCCTGGCCGAGCGCGGGTTCGACCCGGTCGCGCTGGCGTTGGCGCACGAGGCCGTGGCGCGGCTCGAGTCGGAGCGGGTCGACGCCGTCGTCACCGACCTGCGCATGCCCGACATGGACGGCCTCGAGCTGCTGGCCGTCTCGCGCCGCCTCGATCCGGCGCGTCCGGTCATCGTCATGACCGCCTACGGCGCCATCGACACCGCCATCGAGTCCATCCGGCGCGGCGCCTACCACTACCTGACGAAGCCGTTCCGGCAGGAAGAGCTCGTCATCTTCCTCGGGCGCGCGCTCGACGAGTCGCGAGTGCGGCGCGAGGCGGCCGCGCTCCGCGCCACGCTGCAGGAGCGCTTCTCGCCGGCCGGCTTCGTGGCGCGCAGCGCCGCCCTGCGCGCCGCGCTCGACGTGGTCGAGCGCATCGCGCCGACCGACGTCCCCGTCCTCATCACCGGCGAGACCGGCACCGGCAAGGGTCTCATCGCGCGTACGCTGCACGCCCTGAGCCCGCGATCCGGGGCGAGGTTCGTGACCGTCAACTGCGCCGCGCTCCCGGAGGCGCTGCTCGAGAGCGAGCTCTTCGGGCACGTGAAGGGCGCCTTCACCGGCGCGACGCAGGACCGCCCCGGCCTCTTCGCCGAGGCCGAGGGGGGAACGCTGCTCCTCGACGAGATCGGCGAGATGCCGGTCGCGCTCCAGGCGAAGCTCCTCCACGTACTGGAGAGCGGGGCGGTGCGCGCCGTCGGCGCCTCGAGAGAGCGCCACGTCGACGTGCGGATCGTGGCCGCCACTCACCGCGACCTACGACGGCGGGTGCGCGAGGGCACGTTCCGCGAGGACCTCCTCTACCGGCTCGACGTCGTCCCGGTGAACCTGCCGCCCCTGCGGGAGCGCCAGGAGGACATCCCGCCGCTCGTCGATCGCTTCCTCGCCGCGGCACGGGCGCGCTACCCGACCGCCGTGGTCGAGCGCTTCTCGCCCGAGGCGCTCGGGCGCCTCCTCGAGCACGGCTGGCCGGGGAACGTGCGCGAGCTGGCGCACGTGGTGGAACGGACGGTGCTGCTCTGCCGTCGCCCCGAGGTCTCCGCCGCCGACCTGCCGCCGCTCGAGGACGACCGCGGGCGCCCGGTCGGCCCGCTCGGCGGCGCGGGCGACGCCGTCTTGCCCGTCCGTGAGCTGCAGCGGCGCTACGCGCGCTGGGCGCTCGGGCGCTGCGGCGGACAGCGTGGGCGCACCGCCGAGCGGCTCGGGATCGATCCGAAAACGCTCGCCAAGTGGCTCGACGAAGCGACCGAGGGCGATCCGTCCGGCGGCGAGACGGCCGCCTAGGGGAGTTCCCTCACCGCCGCAGCTTCACCACCGTGGTCGCGTCGCCCCCCTCGTGCCGGTCGCCCGGCCGGAAGTCGGCGACGTATGGGGACGCGGCGAGGTGATCGCGCAGCGCCTGCTTCAGCGCGCCGGTCCCGTGGCCGTGCAGGATGGCCGCCTCCGGCGCGCCCTCCGAGTACAGGCGGTCGAGGAACCGGTCCACCTCCCGGATCAGCTCCTCGACCCGCAGCCCGCGCGCGTCGAGCCGCCGGTCGGGCATCACGACCGCCGCCGGGCGCGCCTCCTCGGCCGCGCCGAGCTTCTCCGCTCGCGTCTTCCCGAACCCGGGCGCCGCCGGTGCCTTTCCCTTGAGGGGCAGGAGATCCGCTCGCGGGCGGCGCACCTTGAGGGCCCCGGCGCGCACGAGCACCTCGTCGCCGGCCACCTCGAGCACCTCCGCCTCCTGCCCGAGCGAGACGATGCGGACGCGCGCGCCCTTGCGCAGCTCGCCGCCGGGCTCGGCCTCGGCGCCGGCCCGGGCCTGGGCGTCCGCGGAACGGGCCGCCTGCGCCACCGTGGCGCGCCAGACGTCGAGCTGCTTCTGCGTCTCGGCGGCCTTGCGGATCGTGGGCGCCGCCTGCAGCTCGGCCAGCACGCGCGCCACCTCGCCGCGCGCCGCCTCGAGCTCCGCCGCCAGCGCCTCGCCCATGCGCGCCCCCGCCTCGCGCTCGGCGCGGCGCGACGCTTCCTCGCGCGCGCGTGCCCGCTCCTCGGCGCTGGCCGCGGCCGCGCGAGCCTCCTCGGCGGCGCGCCGCTCGGCGGCGAGGCGGGCGCGCTCCTCCTCCAGCGCGCGCAGCGCCTGCGTGAGGGCGCCGCCCCGGCCGGAGAGCGCCGCCCGGGCTCGCTCCACCACGCTCGCGGCGAGGCCCACGCGCTGGGCCACGTCGAGCGCGGACGAGCTGCCGGGAGAGCCGAGGTGGAGCTGATAGGTCGGGGCGAGCCGCTCCTGATCGAAGCCCACCCTCGCGTTCGCGAACCGCTCGTCGGTGAGCGCCAGCGCCTTGAGCTCCTCGAGGTGGGTCGTGACGAGCACCTGCGCCCGCCGCTCGAGCAGGTCCTCCAGGATGGCGGTGGCGAGCGCCGCGCCCTCGCGCGGGTCGGTGTCGGCCGCGATCTCGTCCACCAGGACGAGCGAGCGCGGCCCGGCCCCCCGTTCGATGTCGCGCACGCTCGTGAGGTGGGCGGTGAAGGTGGAGAGATCGCGGGCCAGGTCGCCCCGCTCGTCGATGGCGGCGCGCACCTCGCCGTAGAACGGCAGACGCGAGCCCTGGGCGGCCGGGATGGGCAGCCCGGCGCGGAGCAGGCACGCGGAGAGCCCGACGGCGGTGATGGTGACGGTCTTGCCGCCGCCGTTCGGCCCCGAGACGATGAGGGCGCGCCGGGGCGGCTCGAGCCGGACGTGGCTCGCCACCACCTTCTTGCCCTGCAGCACGAGCAGCGGGTGGCGGAGCGACAGCAGCTCGAACCCCGCGTCGGGGGCGCACACCTCCGGCGTGTGCGCGTCGAGCTCGGAGGCGAGGCGCGCCTCGGCCTCGAGGAGGTCGAGCCGTCCCAGGAGGTCGAGGTCGGCCAGGAGCTCGCCCGCGCGGCGGGACACGCCCTCCGACAGCTCGCGCAGGATGCGCGCCTCCTCCTCGGCGGCCATCGCGCTCGCGATGGTGAGCTCGTTGCCCATGTCGACCATGGGCTCCGGCTCCACGAACAGCGTCTGGCCCGACTGCGACGCGTTGTGGACGATGCCCGGGACCTGCGAGCGAGAGCTCGACAGGATGGGGAGCACGTAACGCTCGTCGCGAATGGTGAAGTAGCGGTCGCGCAGGTGCATCTGCATCGCCTCGTCGGCGAGCAGCTCCTCCACCCTCTGCTTGAGGGCGCGGTGCAGGCCGCGCACCCGGTCGCGCAGCGCCCCGAGCTCGGGGCTGGCGCGATCCGAGACCGCGCCCGACGGCTCGATGGCGCGCTCGACCCGATCGGCCAGCCGCTCGTCACCGGAGAGCCCCTCCGCGACGGACCACAGCCGCGGGCTCTGGGCGGCGCGCGCCTCGAGGAAGCGACGGGTGCGCGCGGCGGCACGCACCAGCGCGGCGCACTCGCGCAGCGCGACCGGCTCGAGCACGCCGCCCTTCGCGGCGCGGTCGACGTGCTCCTCCGGCGCGCCGGACAACCCGAGCGGGAGCGTGAGCCGCGCCTCCGCGAGCAGGCGCGCCTCCTCGACGCACGCCAGCGCGTCGCGGACCTCCGCGGCGGAGGCGAGGAAGGAGAGCGCCTCGGCGCGGCGGCGGCCGGCCGGGAGGCGGCACCGTGCGGCGAGGGCGCAAACCACCTCGGGCCAACCGAGATGGGTGAGGCTGGGATGGTGTGAGGTGTTCACGTCGTGTCTGGGTGGTAAAGTGTGTGAGCCGAGCGCCGCTGCGGCCCCGCCGCCGCCTCGGGAGGATCGCATGACGCGGGCGACCGTGATCGTCAGCCTGTGGCTGCTCCTGACGGGCGGCATCGGCGACGCCGTCCTGATCGCCGATCGCTCACCGCTCCGGCTGCTCGGGTTCTACTTCATCATCTCCGTCCTCACCGTGCTCGCGCTGTGGACGCAGTTCCGCGAAGACGACGCGCCTCGCGCCGGGATGTCCCGGCGGAGGCGCGACCGTCTCTACCGCTACGACTAGGCGGGCCTCTCTAGGCCTGCCGTGCCGGGAAGCCGGACGGCGACAGCGCCAGCTCCGGCGCGGCCTCGGGCTCCGCCTCGAGCTCGTCCACCACCTTGCCGTCGAGCACCGCCCTGGCGCGCTCCAGGTCGAGCTCGCCCTCCCAGCGCGACACCGCCACGGACGCGACGCCGTTGCCGATGAGGTTCGTGATGGCGCGGGCCTCGGACATGAACCGGTCGACGCCCAGCAGCAGCGTGAGGCCCGCCACCGGGATGTTGCCGACCGCCGACAGCGTGGCGGCGAGGGTGATGAAGCCACCGCCGGTGACCGCGGCCGCGCCCTTCGAGGTGAGGAGCAGCACGGCCAGGATCTCGAGCTCCTGGACCATCGTGACGTGGGTGTTGGTGGCCTGCGCGATGAAGAGCGTGGCGAGCGTGAGGTAGATCGAGGTGCCGTCGAGGTTGAACGAGTAGCCCATCGGCACGACGAGCCCGACCACCGGCTTCCCGCAGCCGAGCCTCTCCATCTTCCGCATCATGAGCGGCAGCGCCGACTCGGAGGAGCTCGTCCCGAGGACGATCAGGATCTCCTCCTTGATGTAGCGGAGGAACTTGAACAGGTTGAGGCGGCACAGCAGCATCACCAGCCCGAGCATCACGATCACGAAGAGCAGGCTCGTCGTGTAGAAGGTGCCGATGAGCTTGGCGAGGCTGAGCAGCGTCTTGACGCCGTACTTGCCGACGGTGAACGCCATCGCGCCGAACGCGCCGAGGGGCGCCACGCGCATCACGATCCCGACGATCTTGAACAGCACGGCGGAGAGGCCGTCGATGAAGTGCAGGACGACCTTCGCGTAGTCGCCCTTCATGCCGGCCAGCGCCACGCCGAACAGGATCGAGAAGAAGAGGACCTGGAGGATCTCACCCTTCGCGAAGGCGTCGGCGACGTCCTTCGGGATGATGTTCATGACGAAGTCCATCGTCGACAGGTGCGCCGACGGCGCCGTGTAGCTGGCGATCGCCTTCGTGTCGAGGGTGGCCGGGTTCACGTTCATCCCGGCGCCGGGCTGGAGGAGCTTGCCGACTGCCAGGCCGATGACGAGCGCGATGGTGGTGAGGGCCTCGAAGTAGATGATGGCCTTGAGCCCCACCCGGCCGACCTTCTTCAGGTCGCCCATCTTCGCGATGCCGGTCACGACCGTGGAGAACACGATCGGCGCGATGAGCATCTTGACGAGCTTGATGAACCCCTCGCCGAGCGGCTTCAACTCGACCCCGAACTTGGGGTAAACGTGCCCAACCACGGCTCCGATCACGACGGCGGTGATGACTTGCAGGTAGAGGCTTCGGCTGAATCGCTTCACGTACGTCCTCCTTCAATCCGGGCGTGCGGTGATGAGGCTGCGGATCAGGCGCAAGGGATGCCGCCTATGGGCCAGGCGGCGGCACGCGTGCAACTCGGGCGCCAGCGCGTGACACGCACCCACCTTGCCGCGGTGCGTAGCGGTGTGATCGCCGCCTGCTCGCGGCGCCGTCGCGGTCTGGTGGCGGCGCTCGCGACGGTCGCGCTCGCTTGCGCAACCCCTCGAACCAGCGAGCCTTTGCCCTCGCCCCCGCCTCCCGTAGCAGCTCCCGCGCCTCCGCCCGTCGATGCGGTGCGCGAGCTGGCGCTCGGGCGCGAGGCGCGGAGCGGAGGAGATCTGGCCGCGGCGAGGTCTCACCTCCTGGCCGCGGTCCAGGCCGATCCCTCCACCGCGGAGGCCCGCCTCGAGCTCGCCGAGCTGCTCATGAACGACGGTTCGGACCTCGATCTGGCGGGAGAGCTCCTTCGGCAGGCGCAATATCTGCACTCCGACCCCGCACGTTTCGCGCGCCTTTGCGGCGCGCTGGGCGAGCTGCGCGGCGATGACGCGGCGGCCGCCGAGGCGTACCGGACCGCGCTCGACCTCGAGCCCGACCCGGAGCTCCGGCTCCGGCGTGGCCTCTTGCTCGTGCGCCTGGGGCAGGTGGGCGAGGCGGAGGCGGTGCTGTCGCGGGTCATCGCGGAGCGCCCGGCGCAGCGCGCCGCGCGAACGGCGCTCTGCGAGCTGTACGAACGCGCCGGCCAGCCCGACGCCGCCGAGCACCAGCTCGCCGTCGTGGTGGCGCTGGCGCCCTCGGACGCGGCCCCGGTCCGCGAGCTCGTCGCCTTCTACCGGCGCCACGGCGAGGCCGGGAAGGCGAGCGCGGTCGAGCAGCGGGCGCGTTCGCTCGAGGGCGAGGGGCGGAAGCTCCGCCCGCTGCTCCCCGCCAGGAGATGACGCGGCCTACGACCGGGGCCGCGCCGCCTGCGCGCGCTCGGGGACGCGGGCGAGCGCGTCGAGGACGGCGCCGATCGCGAACCCGCGCGGCAAGCCGGCGAGGAGACCGACGGCGGTGACGGACCACGGCGTGTCGAGCCAGACGAGCCGCATGAGCGCCGCGGAGAGCAGCCAGAATCCGGAGATGGTCGCGCCGAGCACGACGCGGCGTCGATGCACCTGCGCCGTGGCGACGAACGCGACGACGGCGATGACGCCGCTCACGCACGAGGCGGCCACGCTGATCGTCACCGGCGACAGGAACTGGAACGCTTCGGGCATGTCTGCGGTCCGGAGGTAGGGCGGGGTCGTCGCGCCCCAGCTCGCCGTGGCGAAGTCGAACGCCGCGTGGAGGACCGCGGCGACGACCGCGAGGCCGGCGAGGTGGGTCCGGTCGAGCGGTTGAGGTCGTTCGTGCACGAGCTGGCTCGCGTTCGTCATGGAATCCCGGACTGGCCGAGGCAGCAGCCGAGGCTGGCCGTGGTAGCTGGCCAGCGCGGAGCGCCATGCCTAACGTCAAAAATGGGGAGGCGCAGACGCACTGTGTCACCGACGGGGCGCCACGTGGTTCGCGGACACCTCCGGCTCGCGTACAATCCACCCCGGGCTGCCGAGGCGCGATCGCGCGTCGAGTTGCTCGTTCGCGCGATGATCGCCCGGATGCGCATCTTCCTCCTCAACCTCATCGCCCTGGCCGGCGCCATCCTCGCGCTCGCCCCGCTCCTCGTGCGCCGCCGGCCCGTCGGCCACCGCACCCAGGTCCCGCGCACGGTGGCGCGCGTCATCCCGCTGCTGCCCCACCGCCGCGCTTCGCCCCGATAGCGACCTCCGAACGGACGGGCGCCGTCACGCCTGTTACTCATGGATCCGTGATGCGCGTCGGGATCGCGACCGAGTACTACTACCCCAGCATCGGCGGGGTCCAGGAGCACGTCCATCACTTCGCGCGCGAGGCGAGGCGGCTCGGCCACGCCGTCAAGATCATCACGAGCGAGATGCCCGACCTGCCGCCGCCGGAGGGCGAGGCGGCGGGGCCGGACGTGCTCCGGATCGCGAAGAGCCGGCCGCTGTTCAAGAACGGCAGCTTCGGGCGCGTCTCGCTCGGGCCGCGCCTCGCCCACGCGATGCGGGAGACCCTCGCGCGGGAGCGGTTCGACGTGCTGCACGTACATTGCCCGCTCACCCCGGTCCTGCCGTTCCTCGCCGTCCACTACGCCGACTGCCCCGTGGTCGGTACCTTCCACACACACTTCCAGCCTGGCGCGCTCTTCGCGCTCACCCGTCGTCCGCAGCAGCGCTACCTCGACCGGCTCGACGCGGCGGTGGCGGTCTCGCGCGCGTGCCTGTCGGCGTTCGAGGGGCGGCTGCGGAGCGAGTTCCGCATCATCCCGAACGGCGTGGACGTGGAGCGCTTCGGGCGCGGGCGGCCGCTGCGGCGGTTCGAGGACGGCTGCTTCAACGTGCTCTGGATGGGCCGCCTCGAGCCCCGCAATGGCCTCGACCGGCTCCTCGCCGCGTTCGTCGCGCTGCGCGCGGAGACGGAGGCGCGGCTGCTGGTGGTGGGCGAGGGGCCGCTCCGGCCGCGCTACGAGGCGATGGTGCCCGACGAGCTGCGCGAGGACGTCGTCTTCGCCGGCCGGGTCGTCGACGAGCGGCCCGACTGGTACGCCTCCGCCGACGTCTACTGCGCGCCCACCAGCATCGCGAGCTTCGGCGTCACGCTCCTCGAGGCGATGGCCGCCGGGAAGCCCATCCTCGCCTCGGACATCGACGGGTTCCGCGAGGTCATGACGCACGGTCACGAGGGAGAGCTCATCCCGCCCGACGACGTCCGCGCCTGGGTCCGGGCGCTGGCACGGCTGGCGCGTGACCCAGCCCGCGGCGAGGCGTACGGCGAGCAGGGGCGGCGGACCGTCCAGCGCTACGCCTGGCCGCGGGTGACGTCCGAGGTGCTCGGGCTCTACCGGTCGATCGGTGTGGCCGGGTGATGCCCGCGCGCCAGCGGCTCCTCCTGGCGACGGTCTTCCTGGCCGTCGCGGCCGTCCTCGCGGCCGGCG
>DATLJU010000251.1:0-21332 GCA_035538735.1 Anaeromyxobacteraceae bacterium
TCGGCAGCTCCCGATGGCCGACCTCACGAACGACTTCACCTGGTCGAAGTCCCGGCACGAGAAGTTCCACCAGTGCCTCAGGGCCTACTTCTACCAGTACTACGGCAGCTGGGGCGGCTGGGAGGCGCCGGCGGGATCGCCGCTGCGCGAGCTGTACGTCCTGAAGAAGCTCTCCTCGCGCTGGCAGTGGGGCGGCTCGGTGGTGCACGAGGCGCTGAAGGGCATGCTGGCCCGCGCCCGCGCCACCGGCCAGTTCCGGCCCATCGACGAGATGCTGGAGCAGACGCGGCAGCGCGCCCGCCGCGAGTGGTCGACGTCCCGTGAGAAGAGCTATTGGCATGCCTCCACGAAGACCGTCGGCCTTGTCGAGCACGAGTACGGCGAGCCGGTTCCGAGCGCGGAGTGGAAGCGGATCTGGGACGAGGTGATCGAGGGCTCGCTGCGCGCCTTCTACGCGAGCGAGACGTTCGACCGCATCCAGCGCACGCCGCGCGCGAAGTGGCTCACCGTCGACGAGCTCGACTCCTGGGTGTTCGAGGGCGTGAAGATCTGGGTCGCGATCGACTTCGCCTACCAGGACGAGAGCGGACTCATCCACATCCTCGACTGGAAAACCGGCCGCGAGCGCGGCGTCGACCGCACGCAGGTCGGGATCTACGCGCTGTACGCCCAGCAGAAGTGGGGCGTGCCGTCGGCGCAGGTCCTGGGCGGCCTCGTCTACCTGTCGAACGCCGCGGGTGAGCGCGTGAGCGTCGGCGCCGACGCGGAGTCGCTCGACGGGTGTCGCGACGAGATGCGGCGCTCCATCGCCGCGATGAAGGAGCTCCTCGACGATCCGCCGCGCAACGTGGCGCGGCTGGAGCGCTTCCCGCAGCTCCCCGAGCACGCCGCGTGCGCCCGCTGCGCGTTCCGCCGCCCCTGCGGGCGGATGTAGACGCGCGGCGCGAGCTACTCTCCCCACCCTCTCCCCGCTGGCGCGGGGCGAGGGCAGGGAGAGGTGGCGGCGTCACCTCCCGCCGTTCTTCCTCCCGCTCCCCTCGCCCTCCTGGATGAGCCCGATCCGGGCCAGCTTCTCGTACAGGGTCGAGCGGTGGAGGCCCGCCAGGTCGGCGGCCTTCGCGACCGAGCCGGCCGCCTCATCGAGCAGCTCCTGGAAATAGCGCTTCTCCCACGCGTCGCGGGCCTGGCGGTAGTCGCCCTCGCCCTGGTCCGCCTCCGGCCCCGCCTTCAGCTCCGGCGGCAGGTCCGCCACGGTGATGACCTCGCCGCGCGCGAGCAGCAGCGCGCGCTCGAGCGCGTGCTCCAGCTCGCGCACGTTGCCGGGCCAGGCGTGGTCGAGGAGCGCCTTCATCGCCTCCGCGTCGGGGGCGAGGGGCGGACGCCCGAGCCGGAGCGCGTGCTTCTTCGTGAGGTGCTCGACGAGCAGCGGGATGTCCTCGCGCCGCTCGCGGAGCGGCGGCAGCCGCACCGGCACCACCCGGATCCGGTAGTACAGGTCCTCGCGGAACTTTCCCTGCTCGACGTTCCTCTTCAGATTCTCGTTCGTGGCGCACACGATCCGGACGTTCGCCTTGCGCGCCTTGCGCGAGCCGACCGGGATGTAGTCGCCGTCCTGCAGGACCCGCAGCAGCTTCGCCTGCAGCGTCGGCGGGAGGAGCCCGATCTCGTCGAGGAAGAGCGTCCCGCCCTCCGCCTCGGCGAAGAAGCCGGCGCGCGCCATCTCGGCGCCGGTGAAGGCCCCCTTCTCGTACCCGAACAGCTCCGCCTCGGCGAGGTGCTCGGGGATGGCGCTCATGTTGAGCGCCACGTACGGCCCGCCGGCGCGCTTCGACATGCCGTGGACAGCGCGCGCGACCATGTCCTTCCCGGTGCCGCTCTCCCCCTCGATGAGGACCGCCACGTCGGTGGGCGCGATCCGCTCCAGCACCGACACCATGTCCCGCATCGCCCCGGACCGCCCGACGATCCCGTGCACGGAGAAGGAGCCGTCGAGCGCGCTCTTGAGCTTGGCGTTCTCGCGCTTGAGCCGCATGTGCTCGACGGCGCGGGCCACGATGAGCTCGAGCTCGTCCGGGTCGAACGGCTTCTTGAGGTACTCGAACGCGCCCGCCTTCATCGCCTCCACCGCGGTCTCGACGGTCGCGAAGGCGGTCACGATCACGACTGGCAGGTCGGGCAGCTTCTGGCGGAAGCGGCGCAGGCCCTCCAGCCCGTCGATCTCCGGCATCCGCAGGTCGGTGATGACGCAGTCGAACTCGGCCCGGTCGAGCGCGGGGAGCGCCTCGGCCACCGCGCCGAAGTCGTACACGTCGTACGTGCGCGAGAGCGCGCGCTTCACCATCTGGCGTGCGGAGTCGAGGTCGTCGATGACCATGACGCGCGGCTTCATACGGTCGCCTCCATGGCGGGCGCGCGGGCCGGGAGCCGGATCCGGAACCGCGCGCCCTGGCCGGGACGGCTCTCCACCTCGACCGTTCCGCCGTGCGTCTCGGCCGCCTGGCGGACGATGGCGAGGCCGAGGCCGGTGCCGTTGGCCTTGGTCGTGAAGAAGGGCTCGAAGACGTGCTTCAGCGCCTCGAGCGGGATGCCGGGTCCGGAGTCCTGGAACTCCGCCACGACGGCGTCCTCGTCGGCGCGCAGCTTCACCGAGAGGGTGCCGCCGCCGGGCTGCATGGCTTGAACGGCGTTGACGCACAGGTTGAGGAACGCCTGCCGCAGGAGCTCGGCGTCGGCGCTCACGTCGGGCAGCCCCGGCTCGACCTCGACGCTCGTGCGGACGCCCGCCTGCGCCGCCGCGGGCCCGACCACCTCGACCGCCTCGCGCAGCACCGGCTCGAGCGGCTGCGGCGTGACGTGGGTGGTGCGGGAGCGGGCGAACACGAGGAACCGCTCCATGAGCGAGGCGGCGCGGCGCGTCTCGCGCTTCACCGCCTCCAGGTCCGGCCTGTTGGGGTGGTCGGCGGGGAGCTCGCGGAGCACGACCGCCGTGTAACCTCGGATGACGTTGAGCGAATTTCCGAGCTCGTGCGCGAAACCGGCGGCGATGCCGCCCAGCGTCGCGAGCCGGTCGGCGCGGAGCAGCTCTCGCGTCTTGTCCTCGACTCGCTTCTCCAGCGTGGCGATGAGGCGCTGGTTCTCGTCGCGCCGCTCCTTGAGGCGGGCGCTCATGGCATTGAAGGCGCCGATGAGGTCCCTCACCTCCAGGTCGACCGGCAACGGGAGCTGCCGTCCGTCTTCCTCGCGCCCCAGCGCGTGGGCCGCGTCGATGACCCGCCGGACCGGGCGGGCGATGCCGGCGAAGAGGAGCGCCGCGAAGGCTTGCCCGAGCAGGATCCAGAACCCGGCCACCGCCGCCGCGCTCCAGGCGAGGCGCCGCGCCGACCCCACCACCTCCTCATGGGAGAAGTCGACCCGCACCGCCCCCACCAGCTCGCCATCGCGCAGGACCGGCGCGCCGGTCACGATCCCCTCCGGCCCGAGGAGGCGCTTCAACGCCTGCACCGGGCTGTCCGCCGAGGCGAACTCGGTGGGCGGCCCCGGTGTGCACTCCTCGTGGACGGGTGACACACACGCTACCACCTTGCCGGCGCGATCGACCACCCAGGCGCGATCCAGCGGCGCCGCCTCCACGAGGCGGCTGAGCACGGCCGACAGCGCCTCGCCCGCCCCGGGCTGAACCCCCTCCGACCGCAGCCAGCGCGCCGCCGAGGAGGCGGTGGCCTGCGCCATCGCGGCGCCCTCGCGATAGAGGAGCTCCTGACCCCGCTGCACCTCTCGCCACAGCGCGACCGCCGTGACGCCTGTCGTGGAGAAGACGGTGATGCCCGCCATGAGCAGGAAGAGCTTGAGTCGGAGGCTCACCGCGGGCCCTCCCGCCATGGGAGCCGGCGACGCGGATCGCTCGAACCGGCGACGGGAGGGGATTTCTTCACACGCTCTGGGTGCCCCTCCTTCGCGGCGGCCCGGAGTAGGATGGCCCCCAGATGCAGCGCCGACGCCTGCCCCAGCTCGCCTTCGCGGCCGCAGCGGTCCTCGCGCTCGGCGTCGCCTACGGGGTCGCGCGCCTCAAGCGCTACGTCGACACCGACCCCGGCCTGTGCGCTCAGTGTCACCGCAGCACGCCAGAGTTCGCGCTCTGGCTCAAGGGCAGCCACCGGACCGTCGCCTGCCAGCGCTGTCACCACTCGACCCCGCAGGAGGGCCTCGCCATGCTGCGCGCCTTCCTCGCCGGGAAGAGCCCCGACAGCGCGACCGGGCACGGCAAGGTGGAGGTCGGCGCCTGCGCCGCCTGCCACCTCTCGCACGACCCGCGCTGGCCGCAGATCGAGGGTTCGCGAGGGCACCGCATCCACGTGGCGAAGGCGAAGATCGACTGCGTGCGGTGCCATGCCGCCAGCGTGCACGGTTTCGAGCCGGTCGTCGCGAGCTGCAAGGGGTGCCACGGCGAGCACCTGGTCCGGGTGGGCGGGATGGAGAAGCTGCACTGCTTCGCCTGCCACAACTTCCTCTCGAGCGATCCGGGCCTCCGGCCCACGCGCCGGGACTGCCTGCGCTGCCACCGGGCCGAGGGCGTCCTCCCGGCGCGCTTCGCGGAGGACGCGCCCATGCAGTTCGACTGCGGCGCGTGCCACAAGCCGCACGCCCGGAGCACGGCCGAGGGGCTCGTCGGGTGCGAGACCTGCCACCAGCAGATGCCGCGCGCCGGTCTGCACGCGGCGCGGGGACACGCCACCTGCACCGACTGCCACGCCGCGCACCTCTGGCGAACCGAACGGAAGGGTTGCCTGCGCTGTCACGGAAGTGCCCCGCAGCACGCTGGTGGCCAGGCGTGTGGCGCCTGCCACCACTTCACCGGCGCGGGGCAGGCCCTCGCCCCGCGCCGTCCCGCCGAGTGAGTCGAACGCGTCCGGCCGCGCGCAGCGCGACACGGCCGGACGCGCCTGCATCTACCGCCGCTCCTCGTCGCCGAAGACGCGCTCGTACTCGGCGGCGTGCTCGTCCTTCATGTACTCGAGTGTCGTTTGTCCGTTCAGCCAGGCCCAGTTCATCGGGAAGATGCTGGGCTTCAGGTGCACGTTGTAGAAGTGCACCACGAACAGGAAGATGGCCGCGAGCGTGGCCTCCTCGCCGTGGACGATCTGGGCGCTGGTGAGGACGAAGGTGGGCAGGATCTTCGCGAACTGGACCGGGAACCAGAAGATGAAGCCCGAGCCCACCATCATGATGATGCCCCAGAACACCGCCCAGTAATCGAACTTCTCCAGGTAGTTGTAGCGCTCGAACTTCGGCCGCTCCTTCCTGAGCCCGAGCATGAAGGCGATGTTGTCGCGGATGTCGAAGGCGTCCTTCAGCGTCGGCACCATCGAGAGCGGCAGCGTCTTCTTCTTGGCGAGGAACGTCAGGTAGAAGAGGTGATAGACGCCGGAGAGGATGATCATCACCGCCGCGAGGCGGTGGACGATGCCCGCCCCGTGCGGCCCGCCGAAGAGGGCGAGGAACTTCCGCGACGACTCCACGCGCTGGGCGAAGTCGCTCATGCCGATGGACTCGACGGCGCCCGCGCCGCGCAGCGGCCAGCCGGTGATGGCGAGCAGGATGACGCCGGCCAGCATGAGCCAGTGCTGGATCCGCTGGTGGATGTCGAAGCGCAGGACGGTGCGCGTGAGGAGGCTCGCGTCCACCGGGTGGTGCTTCTTCCCGAACCGGCGGCGCAGCTCGTAGAGGAAGTCGATGAGGACGTGGAAGGCGAAGAAGAGCAGCGTCAGCGTCGTCAGGTACGAGAACATCACGTGGACGAAGTGCGGGATGGGCCCCGTCTCCTGCATCGGCTTGTGCGCGATGAGGGCGGCGAAGCCGGCCGACGCGCCCTTGTGGCACTGCGCGCAGGTCTGGACGCGGTGATCGGAGTCCTTCGGCGGCTCGCTGAACGCCACCGTCGAGGCCGCGACGCCCTTGCCGGACAGGGTGGCGTGGCCGCCCCCGATGACGTCCTTGCGCGCGCCCTCCGGCGGGCGCACCGACCAGGCGTGGCAGTCGGTGCAGAGCGGGGCGCGCTGGCTGCCGATCGCGACGAGCCGGCCGTGGATCGAGTCGTGGTAGTTGACCGCGACCTCCTCGTCGAGCTTGGCGGCGGCGACGAACTTGGGGTCGTTGTGGCAGCCCTCGCACGCGCGCGAGAGCTTGGCCCAGTAGGGCCGGAACTCCGGCGTGCCGCGCTTCGGAGCCGCCGCGACCTCGTGCGGCGTCCCGTGGCAGCTGGAACAGGAGGGCCCGGCCACCGGGGCGTCGGCCGCGAGCCACTTGGCGTGGCTCGAGCCCTGGAAGCTCTCGACCGTGTCGCCGTGGCACCCGCCGCAGGCGAGGTACGCGCGCGGCGACTTCACGCGGGGCTCACCTCCGGGGGTCTTGCCCGCGCGCAGGCGGGCGAGGAGCGCCTTCTCGGCGGGGTCGGTCGGCTCCGCGAGCTCGTGCGGCCCGGGGGCCGTGTAGCCGGCGTGGCAGGCGACGCAGTCGAGCGAGGCGTGCACGGACTGTCCGAACAGAGCCGTCACGACGCCCTGCCGGCCGACCATGTCCTGCTCGCCGTGTTTCGCCGACTCGTGGCAGGCGAGGCAGTCCTGGTTGGTCGGGGTCGCCGGTTGGGCGGCCGCCGCGGGAGCGCCGGGGGCGGGCACCGCGGCGCGCGCCGTGGATGAGAGAGTGAGTGCAATCAGGAGGAGGGTGGATCGCATGCGCTTAAGAGCCCCGTGGTAGGTGGAGCGGAAAAGTCGATGTCGGCCGTCGCCGACTGGATCGGAACTTGCGCCAGATCATCCAGGCGGAAAATCCAGCGGATATCCGTTCCAACGTAGCCGCAATTGCATGGATCGGGCCCTTTGGATCGGTGCGGAAGCGTCGGCAATTTCCGGCAAACATTGTCGGCATTTTCCGATGGTGCGGCGAGATGACCCGACATCCGCGCCGAAGGAACGCCTGACGGCCGCCGAGGAGGACGGCATTTCTTGCGCTTTCGACGGGGAGACGCGACAACTCGGGGGAGCTGCGGCAAAATACGCGTCTCTTTGACGCTGGGTCACGAAGGTGCGGCGGATTGCCACGGGATCGGAGGACGGCCGGATGACGCAGGGGAGAGTGGACTGCGGCGGAATGTCGCGCTCGAGGATCCTGGCCGTGACCGCCATGTTCACGCTCGCGCTCACGCTGGCCACGCCGGCGGCGGCCGGCGCTTTCGCGGTCGAGGTTGGCGAGCACGTCCCCGATGACGAGCTTCCGGTGCTGGGCGGTGGCAAGGCTCACCTCCTCGCCCCGGTGCGCGTGAGCGTGTTCGTCTTCTTCCGTACCGGCCAGGAGCACTCGCTCGACGTGCTGACGCGGCTGGCGCGGCTCGAGAAGGAGCTCGCCGGCCGGCCGGTGCGCTTCGTCGCGGTGGCGTCCGGCGACGAGCCCGAGGCGGAGGTGCGCCGCTTGGCCAAGCAAGCGGGCATCCAGATGCCGGTGTTGCTCGATCGCGGCGACGTGCTCTACGGCAAGCTGGGCGTGCGTCTCCATCCGGTGGTGGGGATCGTCGACGAAGGCCACCGGCTCGCCGCCTACGAGCCCTTCCGGAAGGTGAACCTGGAGGCACGCGTGCTGGCGCAGATCCGCCTGCTCCTCGGCGAGATCGGCCGGAGCGAGCTGGCGCAGGTGCTCGACCCGCCGAGCGCGCCCGTCGACGAGTCCGACGCCGTGAAGGCGGCGCTCCAGGCGCGCTTCGCGCGGAAGCTCCTCGAGGCGGGTCAGGTCGAGCAGGCGCTGGCGCTCGCGAAGGCGGCCGCGGCGCTCGCGCCGCAGGCGCCGGAGCCGCACACCGTCCTCGCCGAGGTGCTCACCGCGCGCGGCGACTGCGCCGGCGCCGCGAAGGAGCAGCAGCTCGCTCGCGCCGCGCAGGCGAAGGGCGCCGTGCTCGCGGCCGCCACGCTGCGGCCGTGTCCGGCGCAGTGAAGTCCGCGGCGGGGCGCAAGACCCGGTCCTACTCGAAAGTCGAGGTCGAGGTCGGGAACCCGACTGCGGTCGCCCTTCGACTTCGCGCCGCCTGAGGCGGCGCTACGCTCAGGACGACCGGAAGGGATCGCGGTCGTCCGACACGCGCCGCCTACCGTCGGTACGCTCGTCTTCGGGGCGTCGCGGTTGTAGGGCGGGGGCTTGTCCCCCGCCGCAGTCTACGAATGCGCCGCGACCTGCCGGAGGATGTCGAGCTCCTCCAGCGCCTTGCCGGCGCCGATCACGACCGCCGAGAGGGGATCCTCGGCCAGGAACACCGGCAGGCCGGTCTCCTCGCGCAGCAGCGTGTCGAGGTTCTTGAGCAGCGCGCCGCCGCCGGCGAGGACGATGCCGCGGTCGGCGATGTCGCCGGCGAGCTCGGGCGGCGTGCGCTCGAGCGTGACCTTCACCGCCTCGACGATGCCGTTGATGGGCTCGCTGAGCGCCTCGCGGATCTCGCTCGAGGTGACGGTGAGGGTGCGCGGGACGCCGGCCACGAGGTCGCGGCCCTTGATGTCCATCGTCAGCTCCTCCTCGGTCGGATAGGCGGTGCCGATGCCCATCTTGATGAGCTCGGCCGTGCGCTCGCCGATGAGGAGGTTGTACTTGCGCTTGATGTGCTGGATGATCGCCTCGTCCATCTTGTCGCCGGCGATGCGGACCGAGCGGCTGTAGACGATCCCGCCCAGCGAGATGACCGCCACGTCGGAGGTGCCGCCGCCGATGTCGACGATCATGTTGCCCGACGGCTCGGTGATGGGGAGCCCGGCGCCGATGGCGGCCGCCATGGGCTGCTCGATGAGGTAGACCTCGCGCGCGCCCGCGCTCTCCGCCGCCTCGCGCACCGCGCGCTTCTCCACCTCGGTGATCCCCGACGGGATCCCGATGATGATGCGCGGCCGGACGAACTTCTTCCGGTTGTGGGCCGAGTTGATGAAGTACTTGAGCATCGCCGCCGTGATCTCAAAGTCGGCGATGACGCCATCCTTCATCGGCTGGATGGCGACGATGTTGCCGGGCGTCCGGCCCAGCATCTCCTTCGCCTCCTTGCCCACCGCGAGCACGCGGCGTCCGCCGCGCGCGTCCTGCTGGACGGCCACCACGCTGGGCTCGTTCGAGACGATGCCCATGCCGCGGATGTAGATGAGGGTGTTCGCCGTCCCGAGGTCGATCGCGAGATCACGGGACAGCACGTTGTGGAGCCAGTCGAGCACGGTCTTTTCGTCCGGAGAAGAGAGGGCGGGAGAGTCCGGGGATATGAACGCTTCCCGCCGAGAATCTCAAGGGCGTTCGGGGCGGACCGCGGCCGATGGCGCGCCGAGGTGGTCCGAGAGCCACCCCAGCACAACATCGTGGAACACGCGCGAATTCTTCGGCCGCAGGATCCAGTGCCCCTCGTCGGGGAACACGAGCAGCTTCGACTCGACCCCGAGCCGTTGCAGGGCGGTGTAGGTGGAGAGGGCCTGCGCGACGGTGACCCGATAGTCTAGTTCACCATGCGTGACGAGCGTCGGCGTGTGCCAGCGCTGGACGAAGCGGTGAGGGGACCAGCGATCATAGGCCGCCCGGTCCTCCCACGGCCGGCCGAGCTCCCACTCCGGGAACCACAGCTCCTCCGTGTCGTAGTAAGCGGCCTCGAGATCGAAGTCGCCGGCGTGGGTGACGAGGCAGCGGAACCGGTCGGTGTGGCCGTTCATCCAGTTCACCATGTACCCGCCGTAGCTCGCGCCCGCCGCGCAGAGTCGCGCTCCGTCCGCCTCACCCCCTGCGAGGGCCGCGTCGGTGAGGGCCATGATGTCGTCGAACGGCGTGCCGCCCCAGCTCATCCGGACGGCGTCCTGGTAGGCCTGCCCGAACCCCGAAGAGCCTCGCGGGTTCGGCATCACGACCGTCCACCCGCGCGCCGCGTACAGGAGCGGATTCCAGCGGAAGCTCCAGCCGTCCTTCCACGCCCCCTGCGGCCCGCCGTGGACGAGCACGACGCTGGGGTGACGTTCGCCTGCCCGGTGGCCGCTCGGCGTCATGATCCAGCCGTGGACGGCCGCGCCGTCCTTCCCCTTCGCCTCGAGCGGGCGGAACGTCGGCAGGGCGACCTTCGCCATGACCTCGTCGCCGAACCGGGTGAGGACCTTGACCTTGCCGCCCTGCAACACCGCGACCTCCGGCGGCCGCAGGAAGCCGTCCACGAGCGCCGCCGCCGTCCGCCCGTCCCGGGAGGCCGAGAGCGCGTGGAGGTTGGCGCCGGCGAGGACGCGCCGGACCTCCCCCGATCGGACGTCCGCCTCGTACACGTTCGCGAGGCCGCCCTCGTCGGCGGTGAAGACGAGCCGCCCCTCCGAGGCCCAGAAGAGCTCGTTCACCGAGAGGTCGATCCGCGCCGTCACGTCGCGCGGTGCCTCCCCGGCGGGGCCGCCGACGAGCAGGCGGAAACGGTCCGACTCATACCCTCCGCGCGCCTGCGAGCGCCACGCGAGCATCTTTCCCGAGGGGGAAGGGCGCGGCGAGCCGTCCCACCCCGGACCCTCGGTGAGGCGCGCCGGCTGGCCGCCCTGGAGCGGCACCGCATACAGGTCGGCGTTGGTCGAGATGGCCTCCACCGGATCGGAGACCATGGTGTAGAGCAGCGCCCGTCCGTCCGCGGAGACGGCGAGGTCGCCCGCCTCGCCGCGCTGGTACGGCGGCACGTCGCGGTCGCCCGGCGTCAGGTCCTCCGCCGCGCCTCCCGCCAGCGGCACGCGTACGACGTGGGTGCGCAGCCGCTCGCGCCAGGCATTCCAGTGGCGGAAGAGGAGTCGCGTCGCGAGCCGGGGCGCCCCGTCGCCCGCCTTGGCCCGGGCGTCGGCGCAGGCGGCGTCCAGTCCGCATGCGGGATCCACGTCCGTCGTGACGAGGAGCGCCTGGCCGTCCGGGGCCCACAGGAGATCGCCGACGCCCCTGGGCAGGCGAGTCAGCTGCGCCTCCGCGCCGCCGTCGAGCGACAAGACGAACACCTGCGCCTCGCCGCCGCGCGCCGCCGCGAAGGCGAGCCGCTTGCCGTCGGGCGAGAAGCGCACCGAGCTCACCTTCTCGCCGGGCGTCGAGGTGAGCCGCCGGGGATCTCCACCGGCCGCCGGGACCACCCACAGCGACGACTCGACGGTGGACTCGTCGGCGCTCACCCGTCCCACCGTGAAGGCGACCAGCTTTCCGTCGGGCGAGATCGCCGGCGCGCCGACGCGCGGCACCGCGAGGAGATCGTCGACGCCGAAGGGGTGCCTCTCCGCGGGCGGCGCCGCGGCGAGGAGCGCGAGCGAGGCGAGGAGCGGGGTGAGCATGAGGTGGAGCTCCTCAGGGGGGTGCGCGTTCGTCCTTCGACTTCGGCGCTGCGCGCCTACGCTCAGGACGAACGGACGGGAACCCGCTTCGTAGGGGGGGCTTGTCCCACGCCGACGGGGAAAAAAACGAGAAGGGGCGCCTGGCTCGTGCCCGCGCCCCTTCCCGAAGAGCTTCGGCTCGCGACCGGCTACGCCAGCTCGGCCTCGACCTTCACCTTCACCTTCCCGATCACCTCGCGGTGGAGCTTCACCGCGACCTCGAAGTCGCCCAGCGTCTTGATGGGCTCGGCGAGGTCGATGGTGCGCCGGTCGAGCTGGAGGCCGCGGGCGGCGAGCGCCTCGACGATGTCGAGGGCCGTCACCGATCCGTAGAGCTTCTCCTGCTCGCCGACCTTCCGCTTCAGCCCGACGGGGGTCTCGGCCAGCCGCTTCGCGACGGCCTCGGCGCTCGCCTTCATCTTGGCGGCCTTGGCCTCGGCGATCTTCTTCTGGTGCTCGAGCTCGCGGACGTTCTTCGGGTTCGCCACCACCGCCAGCCCGCGGGGGAGCAGGTAGTTGCGGCCGTAGCCCGGCTTCACGTCGACGAGCTCGCCGCCCTTGCCCAGGTTCTCGACATCTTCACGGAGGATGAGCTTCATGGCGTCTCCTTAGGCGCTCGCCACCGTGTAGGGCAGGATGGCCAGCATCCGCGCGCGCTTGATGGCGGTCGCGACCTGGCGCTGGTGGAGCGCGCAGTTGCCGCTGATCCGCCGCGGGATGATCTTGCCGCGCTCGGTGAGGAAGTACTTGAGCTGCCCCTGGTCCTTGTAGTCGACCTTGAGCGTCTTGTCGGCGCAGAACCGGCACACCTTCCGCCGGCCGAAGCCGCGCCCGCGGCCGCCCATCTCCTCGCCGCCGCGGTCGTCGCGCGCGCCGCGATCGCCGCCGCGGTCGTCGCGCCCGCCGCCGCGGCCGAAGCCGCCGCCGCCGAACCCACCGCCGAACTTCGCGCCCGCTTCACCAGGACGTGCCATGGCTCACTCCTCTCCCGTCTCGGCAGGGGCCTCGAAGCCCTCGCCTTCGCCGCGATCGCCGAACTCGCCGGAGCGCTCCTCGCGCGGGCGGGCCGTGTCCTCCTCGGTTGGCGCCACCTTGACGTCCTGCTCGACCTGGCGCGCGTCGAAGTCGACGCCGTCGGCGAGCCGGATGGACTGGAACTTCGTCACGGTGTCGATCATCTTCAGGTTGCGCTCGAGCTCGGCCACGAGCCCGGCCTCGCCGAGGTACAGGCAGTGCATGAAGACCGCCCGCGGGTTCTTCGAGACCGGGAAGGCGGTCTTCCGCTTCCCCTGGTTCGTGAACCGGATGACCTTGCCGCCCTCGCGCGCGACCACCGCGCGGAGCCGCTCCTTGATCTCGTCCACCTGCTCGTCCGGCGTGTCCGCCTTGATCAGGTAGATGGTCTCGTACTCACGCACGAGACGCTTCTGCGCTTCCGCCATGTCACTCCCCTCGGGTTCATGTAGCGGCGGTTCGCCCGCCGCGAGGAGCCTTCGTCTCCGCCCGCCGGCCCCATGCCGCCGGGTGGCACCACGTCCGGCCAGAATCAGCGCCGGTTGAACTCGTTCATCGCCTTCACCGCGCCCAGCTCGCAGATCGCTCGCGTCGCCGCCACCGCCCGCGCCACGCCGTCCGACAGCGCCCCCTCCTCGCCCTTGGCGAACCGGCCCAGCACGAAGTCGGCCGGGTCCATGCGCGGGGGAGGCCGCCCGATGCCGAAGCGGACCCTGACGTAGTCGGGGCTGCCGACGTGGGCGTTCACGCTCTTCAGGCCATTGTGGCCGCCGTGCCCGCCGCCGACCTTGACCTGCAGCCGGAACGGCTCGAGCTCGAGGTCGTCGTGGACGACGACCAGGTCTTCGAGGCCGAGCTTCCAGAACCGCAGGGCGGCGCCGACCGCCTCGCCCGAGTGGTTCATGTAGGTCCGCGGCTTCACGATCCAGACCCGCTCCTGGCCCACGCTCGCCTCGGCGATCTCGGCCCCGAACTTCCGGGTCGAGAAGGACGCCCGGCACGCCTCCGCCACGCCGTCGGCTACGAAGAATCCGACGTTGTGGCGGGTGCGCGCGTACGTCTCGCCGGGGTTGCCCAGGCCGACGACGAGCTTCACGGGGACTACTTCTTCCCGCCCGCCTTGGTGTCGGCCTTCGCGGCCGCGGCCGGGGCCGCGCCCTTGGCGCCAGCCGCCGGGGCTGCGCCCGCGGCCGGAGCCGCAGCAGCGCCCGCCGCCGGAGCCGCGCCCTCGGCCGGAGCCGCACCCGCGGCGGCGGCCGGGACGACGACCTCCTCCTTCTCCGGGGCCGAGACGACGGCGACGGTGAAGTTGGTGGCGTACTTGATCTTGACGCCCTCGGGCGCCTTCACGTCGGCGATGTGGAGCGAGCCGCCGATCTTGAGCGGCGTGACGTCCACCTCGATGCGCACCGGGATGCTCTCGGGCAGCGCCTCGACCGTGATGTCGTGCGCGGAGACGGTGAGGATGCCGCCGGCGGTGACGCCCTCGGCCTTGCCGGTCGTGACGAGCGGGACCTCGACCTTCACCGGCTTCGCCAGGTCGACCTCGAGGAAGTCGGCGTGGAGGAGGCGGCGGCTGACGGGGTCGACCTCGTACTCGCGGAAGAGGACGCGCTTCTCCGCGCCGTCGAGCTGCAGCGTGAGGAGCGTGTTGAACTTGTGCGGGGTGGCGATCGCCTTCTCGATCAGGCTGGGGTCGACGGCGATGTGCGTCGGCTCCTTCTTCTGACCGTAGACGACCGCGGGGATGAGCCCCTTGGCGCGCAGGCGGCGCGCCGGGCCCTTGCCCTTGTCGCCGCGCGCGGTTGCGCTGAGGATGTTCGTGGACTGCGTCATGTCTTCCTCCCAGTGGACTCGTCCGCGAGTCGCGGCGAGGGGCCCGTGCAGGAACGGCTCAAGCCCTGGGGAACACTGAAATGAGGGCGGGGCTATTAGCGGAGATCCGGAGCGCCGTCAAGAGCGGGAGGCCGCGGCGTAGGCCGCCACCGCCCGCCAGGTGGCCTCGAACTGCGGGCGGTCGAAGCCAGTGCCGGAGGCGACCCAGTCGAAGTGCGGCGGGACGTGGGTGGGCTGGTGGAAGTGCCCGATCACGTCGTGGTGGTCCGCCCACACCGCCGCGACGACGTCGCCCCAGACCTGGGACAGCGTGGGGACGATGCCGTCGTTGGCCCCGGCGTCCGGGAGCCGGCCGTAGGCCCTACGCAGCGCGGAGGCCTGCCCGGCGGTGAGCCGGAGCTGCTGCTCGCGCGGCGTGCGCGAGGCGAAGCGGTACAGGCCGAGGTACAGCGCGTGCGTCGCCTGCGCGTAGGGGTCGAGCCCCGCCCGCGCCAGGGAGCGCAGGCCGGGCGGGCGGGCGCGGCTCACCACGCACCCGTAGCGCACACCCTCCCGCCCCCGGGTGGAGGTGTTGAACACGTCCATCCCGGCCGGCGTGATCTGCGGGACGAGCGCCTGATCGCTGCGGACTGCGTCGAAGAAGTTCTCGATGGCGCGGCGGCGCGCTCCCGAGAAGTCGGCCAGGAGCTGCAGGAAGAGCTGATCCAGCACGCCCTGCGGCTTCGCGCCCGGCCGGCGCACGAGGCGCGCCAGCCGCAGCGCGGCGGCCAGCGGGAGCCGCCCCGTGCGCAGGACGTGGATGGTGGCGAGCGAGAGCAGCGCCAGGAGCTGCTGCCCGAGCATGCTGCCGAAGAGGTGCGCGAGCGGCGTGCCGTAGTGGGGCGTGGACACGGTCACCACCGTCCGCACGCGGCGTGCGCAGCGCTCGACGTCGGCCGAGGTGGGGAGCGAGACGTTCGGCTCGACGAGGAGCCGCGCGTCGAGCCCGCCGCTCGAGTGGCCGATCACGGTGACGTCGCCGTCTCGCTGGTCGAGGAGCGACGAGACCGCCTCGGCGAGGAGTGCGGCGCGGCGAGGGAGCGACGCCGTGGGCTCGGTGTGGACGACCCGCACCTCGCCGTCGAGCCCGAGCGGCGGCCCCACCTCGACGAGGTGGTCGTGAACGTGCGTGAAGTAGGCGAAGTCGCCGAGGTTCGCGAACCCGAAGAACCCCGGGACGAGGACGACGTGGTGTCTTCGCGGCACGTCGCGGCGCGCCACGCTCTAGACGAACAGCGAGCTGAGCGAGTCGGCGCTGTGGATGCGCTTCACGGCCTCGGCGAACAGGCGGGCCGTGGGGAGCTGCTTGATCTTGCTGAGTCCGCGGGCCGCCTCGCCGAGCGGGATGGTGTCCGTCACCACGATCTCCTCGATCGGGCTCTTCTGGATGCGCTCCACCGCCGGACCGGAGAGCACGGCGTGGGTGGCGTACGCGAAGACGCGGGAGGCGCCCTTGTCGACGAGGGCGTTGGCGGCCAGCGTCAGCGTGCCGGCGGTGTCGATCATGTCGTCGAGGAGGACCGCCGTCTTGCCCGTCACGTCGCCGATCACGTTCAGCACCTCGGCCACGTTCGGCTTCGTGCGGCGCTTGTCGACGATGCCCAGGCCGGCGCCGAGCCGCTTCGAGTAGGCGCGCGCGCGCTCCACGCCGCCCGCGTCGGGCGAGACCACCACCACGTCCTCGGTGTTCCCGCCGAACCGCTTCCGCAGGTCGTCGAGCAGCACCGGCATGGCGTACAGGTGGTCGAACGGGATGTTGAAGAACCCCTGGATCTGCCCGGCGTGCATGTCCATCGAGACGACGCGGGTGGCGCCGGCGGTCTCGATGAGATCGGCCACCAGCTTGGCGGTGATCGGCGTACGCGGCGCGACCTTCCGGTCCTGCCGCGCGTACCCGTAGTACGGCAGGACCGCCACGATGGAGCCGGCCGACGCGCGCTTCAGCGCGTCGATCATGATGAGCAGCTCCATGAGGTTCTGGTTGGCGTCGCAGGAGGTCGATTGGAGGACGAACGTGTCGGCGCCGCGGACGTTCTCGCCGATCTCGACCTGGATCTCGCCGTCGGAGAAGCGGCTCACCGTTGCCTTGGAGAGCGGGCGCTCGAGCTGCGTGCACACCGCCTGGGCGAGCGGCAGGTTCGAGTTGCCGGCGAAGATCTTGTAGCCGTTCCCGTTGGCGGACATCGCGATGCCTCCCAGTGGCGGAACCATCGCGGTCCCGCTGCGAGCGTTCATGATGTAAACGAGTCGAGACTGGGCGTCCGGGGGGCGTCCAGACCGGCGCGTTATACAGAAGCGGTCTGACGGCGTCGAGGGCGGCCCTAGGGCCGGTCCGCGACCGTGGCTCAGCGCCAGGTCAGCCCGCGTCGGTCCCGGTCGGCCGTGGCTCGCCCTTCGCGAGCTCGCGTTCGTACTCGGCCAGGATCACCTTCTCCATCTTCTCGCGCGTCTCCGAGTTGAGCGGGTGCGCGATGTCCTTGAACGTCCCGTCCTTGCGCCGCTTGGCCGGCATCGCGATGAAGAGGCCGGTCGAGCCGTGGATGATCTTGAGGTCGCGTACGACGAAGCAGCGGTCGAGGGTGATCGTCACGTACGCCTTCAGCTTGTCTTCGCTGACGGGAAAGACCCGGACCTCGGTGATTTCCATCGAAGGACCCCCGGATGCCGTGCCAAGGTGCGGACGACGTGAACCTCGATGCTGTGCCTCGCCCCTTCCCCCGCGGCCAGCGCCGCGCGGCGCGCTGCCGCACGGTGTCCGAAGATCCCGAAGACGGTCGGACCGCTCCCCGACATTATAGCCGCCTTCGCCCCCTCTCCCACAAGGCGCGCCGCCAGGTCGCGCAGCGCCGGGCGCCGCTCGAAGCACGGCTCCTGGAGGTCGTTCTCCGCCAGCGAGGGGCGCCAGGCGCCTCGCCGCGCCCCGGTTTTCGCCCCGGGCCCGCCTTCACGCGCTGCGTCGAGCCACGCGTACGCCTCCCCCGCACGGATGGCCATGGACGGGTCCGTTGGGAAGACGAGCACGAGGTCGAGCGGCCGCACGATCGCCGGCGTGAGCTGCTCGCCGCGCCCCCCCGCCCAGGCCGGACCCGGGCCGAGGAAGAACGGGACGTCGGAGCCGACCTCGAGCGCGACCGCCGCCAGCGCCGCCCGGTCACGGACCTGGTAGGCGCGGGCGAGCGCGCGGAGGACCGCCGCCGCATCCGAGCTGCCGCCGCCCAGCCCGGCCGTCACCGGGATGCGCTTGTCGATGGTGAGCGCGACGCCGTCGGTCGACCCGAACCGCCGCCGGAACGCCTCCGCCGCGCGCGCCGCCAGGTTCGACGCTCCGTCGAGCTCGGGTCGGCCCGGCACCCGGCACGCGACGCCGCCCCGCCGACCGCGCGTGATCCTGACCTCGACGCGATCGGCGAGGTCGAGCGGGACCATGAGCGTCGACAGCTCGTGGTAGCCGTCGGCCCGCAGCGGCCCGACCCGCAGCACGAGGTTCACCTTGGCCGGCGCGCGGACGCGGTAGGTCTCGATCACGGCTGGGGCGCTCCGTACTTGGTCTCGAGGTAGGCGCGGAAGTCGTCGTCGGAGAGGCCGCGGCCGGTCGCGCGCCGGACGATCTCCTCGGCCGGCAGCGCCCGGCCGTGGCGGTGCACGTGCTCGCGGAGCCAGTCGCGCAGCGGCAGGAGCCGTCCCGCGGCGAGGTCGTCGTCGAGCCGCGGCAGCGCGGCGCGCGCGGCGGCGAAGAGGCTCGCCGAGTAGAGGTTGCCGATGGTGTAGGTCGGGAAGTACCCGAGCTCCCCCCACGCCCAGTGGATGTCCTGCAGGACCCCCTCGGCGACGCGCTGGGGGCGGACGCCGAGCAGCCGCTCCATCGCGTCGTCCCAGGCCTGGGGGAGGTCCTTCACCGAGAGCTCGCCCCGCAGCATCCCCAGCTCGAGCTCGAACCGCAGCGCGATGTGGAGGTTGTAGGTGACCTCGTCCGACTCGGTGCGGATGAGCGTGCGCTCGACCCGGTTCACGGCGCGGAGGAACGTGTCGAGATCGACGTCGGCCAGCGCGGGGAAGCGCGCCCGCAGCCGCGGCAGGAGGTGGGACCAGAACGGCCGCGAGCGGCCGACCAGGTTCTCCCAGAGCCGCGACTGCGACTCGTGCAGTCCGAGCGACGCGGCGGCGCAGACGAACGTGCGCCGCTGCGCGGCGGGCAGCCCCTGCTCGTACAGTCCGTGCCCACCCTCGTGGAGCGTCGAGAAGAGCGCGGAGAGCGGCGCGTCCTCCAGCAGGCGCGTGGTGAGCCGCACGTCGCGCGGATCGACGCCGAGGGTGAAGGGGTGGATCGAGCGGTCCTGGCGCCCGGCCTCGAGGTCGAACCCCATGGCGCCGAGGACCTCGAGCGTGAGCTGCCACTGCTGCTCGCTGTCGAAGCGGCGCCCCGCGAACGGGTCCGGCGGCGGCGGCCGGGCCGCGAGCCGCTCGACGAGCGGGGCGAGCCAGCCCTGGAGGCGACGGAAGAGCGGCTCGAGCCGCGCCACCCGCATCCCTTCCTCGTAGCCGTCGAGGAGGGCGTCGTAGAGCTCGCCGCCCTCCGGCACGCCGATGGCCTGCGCCTGCTCCCGCCTGAGCGCCAGCAGCTGCTCCAGCTCGGGCGCGAAGCGCTCGAACCGGCTCTCCTCGCGCGCCTCGCGCCAGGCGACGAGCGCCGACGACTGGCGGCGCGCGAGCTCGCGCACGAGGCGCGCCGGGACCTTCACGGCGCGGTCCCGGTCGAAGCGGAGCGCGCGCAGCGCGGCGCGCCACGCGGCTTCTTCACCCTCTCCCCCAGCGGGGGAGAGGGCCGGGGAGAAGGGGCGGTCCTCCGCCTTCTCCATCGCGTCGCCCAGCTCCGGCGCGGTGAGCTTCTCGTGATAGAGCCCCTGGAGCGTCGCGAGCTGCTCGCCGCGCGCCTCGGCGCCCGCCTTGGGGAGGTAGGTCTCCTGATCCCAGGTGAGCAGCGTCACCGCGCCCTGCAGGGCGCGCAGATCAGCCATCCGTGCCGCGACGACGTCCCAGGCGTTCTCCGGCATGGCCGCAACTTCTATGCGGAGGGGAAGCAGGAGACAAGCGTCGGATCCTGCGGCGCGGGCCGGAACGGTCCTGACGCCGAGTGCTGCCGCAGCAGCCCGCCTCCCCACACCCCGCCACCCACCTCCCAGACGAGCTCGTCCGGCGCGCGCCCCCGTACCCGGATGTACCCGCCGTGAATTCCACGCAGGTGATGGCAGGCGCAGAGCGCCACCATGTTCTCCTCGCTGTCGGCGCCCCCGCGCGAGCGGAAATCCACGTGATGCGCGTGCGCGGCCCTCCGGCTGCACCCGGGCACCTGGCATCGGCCGAGGTCGCGCTCGCGGACTTTCTGCGAGAGGGTCCGCGCCCTCTTCACGAACGGTTTCCACGTCTCGAGGAAGTGCCGGGCCACCCGGACGAGGCACCTCCCGTCGTCGAGGAGCCGCCCTTCGGAGGCCCGCACCGCGCGGAAGGCGGCCTGGAGGACCAGCGCGATCCGGACGGGTACCCTGGCGCGCAGCTCGCTCGCCGCACGCAGCTGCGCCTCGTCGTGCTCCTCCAGTTCCGCCTCGAGCGCGACGCAGGTCAGCTCCCTCGCCCGCGGGATCCACGCCTCGATCTCGCGATCGGGGAGCCGCGAGAGGCGGCGGGTCTTCTCGTACGAGAGCCCGCCGTCGCGGGCGGCCCGCAGCGCCGGGACCTGCCAGATCCGCTTCTCGACTGCAGCGCGCTGCTCCACCGCGCGAGGCGAGAGTCCGAGGCGCTCGGAGCAGTAGTGCTCGAACGACGCGAACCCGGCGATGTGCCAGAGGCCGCTCCGCCGGACCACGTGCGCGGCGTAGCCCAGCAGGCGATCCCAGGCGCGGCGCTGCGCCGCGAGGTCCTGCAGCGCGCGGTCGATCTCGAGGGCCGACGTCGTCTCGTCGAAGCCGACGGAGCCCGCGCCGGGCGCCGGGACGGTCGGCGCGCGCGGGAGGAACGACCAGCGATCGGTCTCCAGCTCGAGCTGGTCCTTCCGCCGCTCGAGGCGGTCGCTCTCCAGGCGAAAGGCGCCGCCGGCCCCGCCGCCGCCGTCATCCCCGGCCTCGAGGGCGTGCTCCGCCAGGTATTCCTGCGCCATGGCCTCGAGCCGCTGCGGCCGCGTCGAGCCGGGCATGAGCTTGCCGGCGATGGCGAGCGCCTCGTCGACCGTGGCGCGGTCCTCCGGCGAGAGTCGGACGCGGAAGCGCGTCCACGCCTCGTCGTCCTCGCCGCCGGCCCGCGCCGCGCGAACCGCCTTCTCGAGCGCACGGACCGTCTCGGCGCGAGCCCGCTCCACCCACGCGGCCTCGCTGTCGCCGATCGCGACGGGCAACACCGTCTGGGCGTTGCGGGGTCGGACCTCGCCCGCCCGGACCGCCGCCCGGAGGAGCGGGCGCAAGCGCAGCTCGCGCGAGAGCCGAGCCATCGCCTGCGCCGTCCGCTCCTCGACGTCCAGGATCTCTCGCGCGTAGTCGCGCAGGCACGAGAAGCCGAGACTGATGAGCCGGTCTCCGACGGAGAGGGCGGCCAGGCCGTCCCCGATCTCGACCTCGAGCGCCCCCTGGATGCGCGCCACCTGGGCGAGCAGCGTCTCGCAGGCGTCGGAGTCGGTCAGACCGGCGTAGACCAGCGCTCGGAGCTCCGCTGGGGCGCACGGCTCCGGCGGATCCGGAGGCGCCGCGCCGAGGCGCGCGCTGGCGCCCGTGAGCGCGCCTGCGACCCGTGACGATCCGGCGTCCATCGATCGGATCTTGGCATGGGGATCTGACACAGACCGTGAACGACGAGGGCGCGCTCGCACGGTGAGCGAGAGGGCGAAGGAGGTGTCCCGTCGTTGAAAGGAAGCGCACGCCCAGAGCGCCGCGTGGTTCCACGAGGCGGCCGCCCACAAGTGGTGTAGGAGCGCGACATGAGCATCCAGCCGCTCGTCTTCCTCGGAGTCAACGGACCGCCGGGCGGCATCCGCCCGCCGGCGCGCGCCGGGGCGTGAGCTGGCGCCTTCTCGTCAGGGAAGGTCCG
>DATLJU010000252.1:0-10473 GCA_035538735.1 Anaeromyxobacteraceae bacterium
AGGTTGGCGCTGCCAGCCGCGGAAGGCGTCGCCCTCGTAGGAGAGGCGCAGCGCGTAGCGGCGCTTTTCCATCGCATGCTAACTTGAGCACGCTTCCCTCGCGCCCTTCCAGCACGAATCTTCTCCTCATGCCCGACGCGCTCGACATCTCGACGACTCGCGAGTGGCTCTTCAAGGACGGCGTCCAGGTCTATGGCCCGGTGCCCGAGGCGCGGCTCGTCGAGCTGCTCCTCGACGGACGCGTCAACGCCAGCACGCTGGTCGCTGGCGAGGACGGCACCTGGCGCTCGCTCCGCGAGGTGCCGGGCTTCCTCGTCCACCTCCGCAAGGCCGAGGCGCGGGCGCGCGTCGAGGCCGAGGTCACGGGCGCGGCCCGCATCGCGCGGCGGCGCACCGCGCTGCGGGGTGCCGTGCTCGTGGTCGGGATCTTGCTCCTCGTCGCGCTCGTCGGCACGGGCGCGTTCCTCCTCGCGACCCGCCGGTGGGAGCGGCGCAACGCGCTGCTCGACGACCTGGGCGACGGCATCGCGGTGACCACCGCTCGCGTGGGGGGTGGCGCCCGCGCGACCGCGGGAGACGACGAGATCGCCGTCCCCGATCTGCATCCCGAGTCGGCGGGCGCCAGCGCTAGGCAGCGCGGTCCGGGTGCGGCCCGGCCGGCGCGGCCAGGGCCCGCGACGGGCTCGGCCGAAGGTGGCGATCTCGTCCTGGCGCAGTACGACGCGCGCAGGATCCAGGAGGTCGTGGCGCGCAGTCAGGGGTCGCTGGCGCCGTGCCTCCGGGACGAGGCGAAGCGCTCCCCGGAGTTCGCGGGTGACATCCCCATCGAGTTCGCGGTCGGCAACGACGGGCGAGTGGCCGCGCTGTGGATCGACGAGCCGCGCTTCAAGTCGGGTCCGCTGCGCGACTGCCTCTTCACGCGGCTGCGCGAGTGGAGCTTCGACAAGTTCCCCGGGCAGCGCCCCGTCGTGTCGCTCTCGTTCCGCATCTCGCCGCTGTAGGCGTCCCTGCGAGCGGGGCGGGACGCGATCTGTCAGGGTCCGGCGCTACAACCGGCACGATGACCGCCACCGCCCAGAAGCTCCAGGAGCGCCTGGAGGATATGCCCGAGGGGTCCCTGCGCCGCCGCGTCCTGGAGAGCGCGCGCCGCTTCAAGTCGTCCTGGGTCGAGCTGGGCCGGATGCTTTCGGAGGTGAAGCGCGACGGGATCTGGCGCGAGTGGGGGTACGCGAGCTTCGACGCGTACTGTACGAAGGAGCTCTTCATCCGCAAGCAGACGGCGGACAAGCTCACCGCCAGCTACGGCTTCATCGAGCGGCACGAGCCTGCGCTGGTGCGCGAGGCCACCCCGCGGCCCGCCCCCTCGTTCGAGGTCATCGAGGTGCTCTCTCGCGCGGAAGCCGCAGGCCGGCTGCCGGAGAGCGGGTGGGGGGAGCTGCGCGAGGAGATCCTGGAGCGCCCGCCGACGCCGGCCGCGCTGAACCGTCAACTCAGCGAACGTTACGGTCCGGCGCCCCGACCGGAGCCGGCGCCCGAATCGGAGCGGCTGCGGAAGCTCGCCGCGCTGGCGCACCGCTTGGCCTCGGCGTGCGCCGCCGAGGACGGCGTGCCCGGCGCCGTGGCGGAGCGCGCCCGCGCGCTCGCCGAGGATCTGGGCGAGCTCGTCGAGGCCTAGGACTTACCCCGCGCTCGCCTGCGCGGCGGAGCTGCCGCCGGCGCGCCGGCGCGGCACGGCCAAGCCGGGCTTCCCGACACGGTACCGTCGCGGTCCGGTCGGGTTCGCCGGCAGGCGGCCCAGGACGACCCTGGCTATATTCGAACGGGAGCGCCGACTGGGGAGGGCGGCAGTCTTGGTGTAAGATCAGCAGCTGCGAGGGACGCGTGAGCCGGAAAGAGCACCACCACGGGAACTTGAGCTGCTCTTTCTGCGGGAAGGGCCAGCGCGAGGTGCGCAAGCTCATCGCCGGCCCGACGGTGTACATCTGCGACGAGTGCATCCGCCTCTGCAACGACATCATCGCGGAGGAGGCGGAGCGCGACGAGGGTCGTCCCGCCGTCTCGCTGCCGACGCCAGCCGAGATCAAGAGCTTCCTCGACGATTACGTGGTGGGCCAGGACAGGGCGAAGAAGGTCCTGTCGGTCGCCGTCTACAACCACTACAAGCGCGTCTACTCGAAGAAGCCGGCCCGGCCGGCGAGGCCCGGACAGGGCCGACCGGGCGCCGAGGACGTCGAGCTGCAGAAGTCCAACATCCTCCTCATCGGCCCCACCGGCTCCGGCAAGACGCTGCTCGCCCAGTCGCTGGCGCGCTTCCTCAATGTCCCGTTCACGATCGCGGACGCGACCAGCCTCACCGAGGCCGGTTACGTGGGCGAGGATGTCGAGAACATCATTCAGAACCTGCTGCACAACGCCGACTACGACGTGGAGAAGGCCGCCCGCGGCATCGTCTACATCGACGAGATCGACAAGATCGCCCGCAAGGGCGACACGCCGTCGCCGACGCGGGACGTGGGCGGCGAAGGCGTTCAGCAAGCGCTCCTCAAGATCATCGAGGGCACGCGCGCCAACGTCACTCCGCGCGGCGGCAAGAAGTACAACCAGCAGGAGTACATCCAGGTCGACACCTCGAACATCCTCTTCGTCGTCGGGGGCGCGTTCTGCGGGATCGAGCAGGCCATCCGGCGTCGGGTCGGGGTGCGCGGGCTCGGCTTCGGGGCCCGCATCGAGCGGAAGGAGGAGTACTCGCTCGGCGAGCTGCTCGCGAAGGTGGAGCCGGCCGACCTCGTCAAGTTCGGGATGATCCCCGAGTTCGTGGGCCGGGTCCCGATCGTCGCGACGCTGTCGGACCTTTCCGAGGACGACCTCGTCACGATCCTCACCCAGCCGAAGAACGCCCTCACGAAGCAGTACGTGAAGCTCTTCGACATGGAGAAGGTGAAGCTCTCCTTCACGCGCGAGGCGCTGCGCGCGTGCGCTCGCGAGGCGATGCGACGCAAGTCGGGCGCGCGCGGGCTCCGCGCGATCCTCGAGCAGGCGATGCTCGACATCATGTACGACGTCCCGTACCGGGAAGGCGTGAAGGAGTGCAAGATCACGGAGGGCGTCATCCTGAACAAGGAGCCGCCGCTGCTCTCGTTCGAGAAGGAAAAGAAGCTCGCCTGATAGCAAGGCCGCGCAAGCGGCCGCGCAGGCATTCGGTCGCCTACAGGAACCGGTCACCAGTACAGGAACCGCTTCCCCGCCCGATCCGGAGCGTCACCGCAGGACCCCGCCGCTCGGAAAGCGCCCCCAGGATCCGCCTCACACTGTGGCCCTCCTTCACGGCCATCAGCCTAAAAGCGTTGTAATATTCAGTTGCTCCGGACGGCACCGGCCTTGCTATGCGCCCAGGTGAAGGAAGAGGGACCGCCGAGCGTCTCATCGAGCGGAACCTCGGAGGAACTGGACGCATGACCCGCCACGTCGCGCTCGCGCTCGGCCTCGCTGCCCTCGCGGTGCCCGCCTTCGCCCAGGTCGACGGCTACGACGGCCAGGGCGAGGATGGGCCCGCGTGGGACGACACGTACCGGCCCGAGGCGCCACCGCCCGACGAGAATGGCGCGCGCGTCGACGTGAACGTCGACATGGGAGCGTCGGGTCCCGGCGTCACGTTCGACACCTTCCGCGATGGGCTGGCGCCCTACGGGGAGTGGGTCAGCGTCGGCCCTTACGGGTACGTATGGCGACCGCTGCACGTCGCCGCCGGGTGGCGCCCCTACTACTACGGCCGTTGGGAGTGGACGGATGAAGGCTGGCTGTGGGTCTCCGACGAGTCGTGGGGATGGGCGACCTACCACTACGGCCGCTGGGCCCATGACCCGTACTACGGGTGGATCTGGGTGCCGGGCTACCAGTGGGCGCCGGCCTGGGTGACGTGGCGATACGGGCCCGAGTACATCGGTTGGGCGCCGCTCGCGCCGGGCTTCTCGGTGTACGTCTCGAGCTACCCCGTCGCGTTTTCGTGGTGGAGCTTCGTGCCCTGCCAGAGGTTCGTGGGCGTGCCGGTCTACTCGGTCGCGTACAGCGGACCGTACGTGCAGAACATCTACCGCGGGACGCGACCAGCTCCGCCGCGCGCCGCCGCGTACGGCGCGGTGGCGCCGGCCTGGGGCGGCCCGGCGCGCCCCCTCGTCGAGCGCGCCATCGGACACCCCATCGCGCCCGTCCGCGTCCAGCCGGTGGGCTCGCCGGCGGCGATGGCGGCGCCCGCGCGCACCGGGGTCGTCTCGATCTACCGCCCGGATGTGAGGCCCTCGCCCGCGGGATGGCCCCACGCGGCCGCACCCTCGCGGCCGTGGGGCAGCCCATCCGCCGGAGCGGTCGCTCCGGCTCGCCCCGGCGTGGCCGCGCAGCCGACGCCGCGCCCCTCGGGAGTCAACTGGCACGGCGGAGCCGCGCAGCCCTCCGCGCCACGTCAGTACGCACCCCCGCCACGTCAGAACGCACCCGCGCCTCGTCAGAACGCACCCGCGCCTCGTCAGTACGGCCCGGGCCCGGCGCCGCAGCACTACGCTCCTGTGCCGCGGCCCTACGCGCCGCAGGGTGGCGGGACCGCTCCGCGGACCGGGGGCGGCGGACCGCGGCAGGCCTCGCCGGCGCCGCAGCGGCGGTGACCGATCAGAGCTTGCTCTTCAGTTCTGGGCCACCCGCATCGTGCGCTTCATCTGCTTCCCGCTGTCGAGATCGCTCGCGCTCACCGTGAGGATGCCCTCGACGTTCACCTCGAAGAGCACCTCGAGCCGGACCGCGCCCGCCGGCGCGGGCCGGACGTCACTGAAGGTGAATTCGCCGAGCAGCTCGTTGCCGGCCACCTCTGCTTGGTCCCCCTGGAAGACCCGGACCATGAGCTCTCGCTGGCCGTCGATCGAGCTCGTCGCGGCGAGCGCTTTCGCGTTGGGGATGGCCGCGTTGCGCGGCAGCACGACGTGCATGGCGCCGCCGGCGGCCTCGAGCCCGATCGCCATCGGGATGACGTCGAGGAGCTGCAGCTTGAGATCCGAGCAGTCCTGCAGCGACCAGCCGTACAGCGCGGCCCCGATGGCGACCGCCTCGTCGGGGTGGACGCCCTTCGACGGCGGCTTCTCGAAGTATCGGGTGAGCGCCTGCTGCACGAGCGGCATGCGCGTCTGGCCGCCCACCAGCATGACCTGATCGATGTCCTTCGGCTCGACGCCAGCGTCCGCCATCACCTGCTCGACCAGGTGGAGGGTGCGCTGGACGAGCCCCCGTGTCAGCTCGTCGAGCAGCTCGCGCGAGAAGCGCAGCTCCAAGTCGAGGGGCTGCCCCTGCGGCGTCATCGTGATGAACGGGATCGAGAAGGGGACCTCGGCGCGCGCGGACAGGTCGATCTTCGTCCGCTCGGCGAGGTCCCGCACCCGCTGCATTGCCACCGGGTCCGAGTCGAGCTCGACGCCGTGCTTCTTCCGGAAGTCGTCGAGCACGTGGCGGATGATGGCGTCGTCGAAGTCGAGGCCGCCGAGGAAGATGTCCCCCCCGGTGGCCTTCACCTCGAAGACCCGGTCGCGGATCTCGATGATCGAGACGTCGAACGTGCCGCCGCCGAGATCGTACACGAGCACGCGCTCGTGCAGCTTCTTGCCGATGCCGTAGGCGAGGGCGGCCGCGGTGGGCTCGTTGATGATGCGCACCACCTCGAGCTCGACGAGCCGGCCGGCCTCCTTCACGGCCTGGCGCTGCCGGTCCGTGAAGTAGGCGGGCACCGTCACGATCGCCCGCCGTACCTTGAAGCCCAGGTGGTCCGATGCGATGTCGCGGATCTTGGCAAGCAGCTTCGCCGCCACGTCCTGCACCTGGAACGTGCGGCCGTGGCAGTCGAGCTCGACGTCGTTGCGGGCCCCGCTGTGCAGCCGGTACTGGACCGAGCGCTGCACGGTGTCCACCACCTCGTCCCTGGGTGAGCGGCCGATGAGCCGCTTCGTGGCGTAGAGCGTGTTGCGCGGGTTGAGCTGCCACTGGCGCTTCGCCTCGTGCCCGATGAGCTCGCGGCCCTTGTCGTCGATCGCGAAGATCGAGGGGATGGTGAACTCGCCCCCACGGTACGGGATGAGCTTCGCCTGGCCGTCGCCGGTGGCGACGGCGGCGCACGAGTTGGTGGTTCCGAGGTCGATCCCGACGATCGTGTCGGGCGAGAGCTTCTCCACGGCGCCGAGGGTACTACGGGTGCGGCCGGACCGGGAGAAACCAGGCGGCGCGCGCGTCCGGTAGGTGCGTGGGTGACACCGCCCGATCCGCCATCCTAGTGCTGGAGTGCCACCGTCTCGGTGTCCTCTTCGTACGAGAAGAGATCGCCGAAGCGCGACCAGCTCACGAAGACCTCGAAGAGATCCTCGGAGCTCTCGTTCGGCATGTTGAGCGCAATCAGCTCCAGGACGAACTCGCGCGAGAGCCGATGGTCCGGCTCCTGGTCGAGCGCCGCCTTGACCTGGCGGAACAGCTGCAGCTCGAGGAGCCTGTCGCGCCAGAGCACCTTGCGCTCGGCCGGGCTGGCGCGGACGAAGCGGAGGCCCTCCGGCGACAGGACCACCGTGCGCCGCGGGGTATCGACGAGCTCGAGGAGCTCCGCGGCGTTCACCACGGTGATGAGCCGGCCGTATTCGCGGTTCGTGTCGGAGGCGATCCGGAACACGTCTTCCTTCCCGCCGCGCGCGTCGAGGTATTCGAGGAGGCCGATGATCTCGCTGGTCCGGGCCACCGGGATGGTCTCGAAGGTGGGGGCGGCCGGCGCGGGGACGTCCGGCATCTCCATGCCGGTGATGATGTCGTGCAGGCGATCGACGAGCTGGAGCAGGCCCGGGGAGCGATAGTCGCGCGGCCGCGGGAGCCCGTTCTCCACCACGGTGCGCACCCGGCCCGGGTTGGCGTCCAGCAGCACGATCCGGTCGGCCATGTAGACGACCTCCTTGATGTCGTGGCTCACCATCACGATCGAGGAGGGGTTCTTGTCCTGCGAAGCCCAGATGTCGAGGACCTCGGCCCGGAGGCTCTCGGCGGTGAGCGCGTCCACCTGGCTGAAGGGCTCGTCCATGAAGAGCAGCTCGGGGTCGAGCGAGAAGGCGCGCGCCATCCCCACCCGCTGCTTCATGCCGCCGGAGAGCTCGCGCGGGAACGCCTCCTCGAACCCCGCCAGCCCGACGGTGCGGATGGCACGCGCGGCGCGCTCCCGCACCTCCGCGCGCGGCAGGCCCTTCGCGACGAGTACCGCCTCCACGTTCTCGCTCACGGTCATCCACGGGTAGAGCGCGAAGCTCTGGAAGACGAACCCGACGCCGGGGTTGAGGTCCCGGAGCGGCTCGCCGTGGTACAGCGCCGTGCCGCGGGTCGGCGCGGTGAGGCCGGCGAGGATGCGCAGGATGGTGGACTTGCCGCAGCCGGAGGGCCCGAGCAGGGCGACGACCTCGCGCGGGCGGATCGCCATCGAGATGTCCTGCAGGACGCGCAGCGCCGGCCCGTTCGCCTGCGGGAACTCCTTGTCGACTTGGCGCAGCTCGCACAGGACCGGTGCGACGGGGGTGCGGGCGAGGACGGGGTACGCCATGGGCGGGTCCTAACGGGCGAGGGAGAAGCGTTCTTCGGCGACGCGGTGCAGCCGCCGCCAGACGACGCGGTTGAAGAGGACGACCATGAGCGCCATGACGGTCGAGGAGGCCGCCAGGGCGGAGAAGTCACCGGCGCTGGCGGCCAGGCTGATGCGCGCCCCGAGCCCGTGCGTGGAGAGCACGGTCCCCCGGAACGCGACGTACTCGGAGACGATGCTGGCGTTCCAGGCGCCACCGGCGGCGGTGACCCACCCGGTCACGAGGTAGGGGAACACCGCCGGGAGGTAGAGCGCCCGGAACCTCTGCCACAGCGGCATCCGGTAGAGCCGCGCCGCCTCGCGGAGGTCGGCCGGGATGGCGGTCGCGCCGGCCACGACGTTGAACAGGACGTACCATTGCGTCCCGAGCAGCATGAGGACGACGCTGCCCGTTCCGAGTCCGACGCCGGCCGCCGTCAGTACCGCCACGACGGCCGGGAAGAGCATCGGCGCCGGGAACGAGGCCACCACCTGGACGATCGGCTGCAGGACGCGCGAGAGGCGCGGCGACAGGCCGATGGCGAGCCCTGCCGGGAGCGCCCAGGCGGTCCCGAGCGCGGTCGCGGCGAGGACGCGCAGGAGGGTGAGCACCGCTGCGCCCGCGATGGAGAGCCAGGTCGACCCGCCGATCGGCCGGAGCAGGTGCACGAGCCCCACCGCCCCGGCGGCGAGGAGCGCCAGCAGGGCCGCGAAGAGGAGGGCCGAGGCTCGGTTCGCCGTGCGCGAGTGGGGGCGGGGCGGGTGCGCCCGCGCGGCCTCGGCGCGGCGCCGGAGCCACTCGCTCGGCAGCGCCCCCAGCGCGTGCGCGCGCGCGCCGAGCCACGGGAGGATCCGCGAGCGCCGGAGCACGTCGAGGAACCACGACTCCATCGCCTCGGTCTGGCCGCTCTCCTCGACGCGGAACTTCTGCGCCCAGACCACCACCGGCCGCCACAGGAGCTGGTCGAGCGCGACGATCATGAGCGTCATCGCCGCGACCGCCGCGGCCATCGCGCGCCCATCGCCGCGCGCCACCGCGACGCTCATGTAGGCCCCGAGGCCGGGCAGCCGGAAGTCGTGGTCTCCGAGCACGAAGGCCTCGCTCACCATGAGGAAGAACCACCCGCCGGCCATGCTCATCATGCTGTTCCAGACGAGTCCGATCGCGCTGAAGGGCAGCTCCACCCATCGGAAACGCTGCCACCAGCCGAAGCGGTTCAGCGTCGCGACCTCGGTGAGGTCGCGGGGGATCGAGCGCAGCGCGTGGTAGAAGCTGAACGTCATGTTCCACGCCTGCCCGGTGAAGATCATGATGACCGAGGCGAGCTCGAGGCCGGCGTTCGAGTGTGGGAAGAGCGCCACCAGGCCGAGCACGAGCCCGGGCATGAAGCTCAGGACGGGGATGCTCTGGAGGATGTCGAGCGCCGGGATGAGGACGCGCTCCGCCACGCGGTCCTTGGCCGCCCAGTACCCGTACACGAGCGTGAACCCGAGCGAGAGCGCGTACGCGGCGAGCCCGCGCGACAGCGACAGCGCCGCGTAGCCGGGCAGCGCCCGCAGCGACAGGTCGATCTCGGTAGTGGGCCGCAGCGTGCCCGTCCACTGCTGCGCCAGCCGCACGACCGCGAACACCGCGGCCGGGACCGCCGCGACGAGCGCGAGGTCGGTGGCTCGGAAACGGCGCGAGCGGTCGAGCGCCGCCTGTGCCGCCCCGAAGATCTGCGTCATCGCGCGCGCCATCGGCGGTGCAGCCTAGCAGGGGTCCGGCCGATCGTCGGAAGTTCCACCGGCAGCCCTCGGAATAGTGGTTCCCTCGTCCCCGGTTCCCCCGGCGTGCGCATGAACCGACTCCTCGCTGTCGCGGCCGCGGTCTTGACCGCGGTCCTCCTCACCGTGGCGCCTGGGATCGGCGTCGCGCATGCGAGCAACCCGCGCGCCGCCACGGTGCAGAAGGTGTTCCCGAGCGCGGTCCGGATCCAGCTGGCGATCGGGCGCGAGGTGTTGCGCAGCGCGTCCGGCGTCGCCTTCGCCCGAGACGGCGACGAGACCTATGTCCTCACGAATGCGCACGTGGTCGAGCCGAACCCCGCGTGGAAGCAGCCGATCGAGCTCCGTATCCTCGTCGCCGGCGTGGATCAGCCGCTCGCCGGGAAGGTCGTGGCCCGTGGCCGCGTCCCGGATCTCGACGTCGCGGTGGTGGCGGTGCGCGGCGCGGCGATCCCGGTGACGCCGCTCGCCGCGACCGACGCGCTCGAGCTGGGGGACGACCTGGTCGTGATCGGTGCGCCGTTCGGGAAGGGCCTCTCGGTCGCGGCCGGCATCGTCTCGCAGGTGGAGTACGAGCACGCCGAGTCGGCCGCGACCGCGGGACGGCCGAGGTCGCTCAAGACCGACGCGGCGATCGGGTACGGCAGCTCGGGCGCGGGCGTGTTCGACGTCCCGGCGGGGAGGCTGGTGGGGCTCGTCGAGGGCTACCGCACCGCGCGCGTCGCGTTCGGCAAGGACGAGGGTTACGCGCTCGACGTGCCGATGCCGGGCGAGACCTTCGTCGCCCCCGCCGCCAAGATCCGCCACTTCCTGCTCGACCAGGGCCTCGAGCGGCTCATCCCCGGAAACGCGACCGCGACGGCGAAGACGCCGGCGCCAGTGGAGCCCGCCGCGAGCCGGATGTAGCGCAGGCCGTGAACGCGCCCGAGCCCGCGCCCGAAAGAATGCCGGCCTCGGGCTCGGACTCGGCCTAGTTCGGCGTCGCGGGCGGGACCGGGCCCGGTCCGGCGGGGGCGGGGGGAGTGGGCGGGCTGGGCCGCGCGCCTGGGTTCGGCTCCGGCTCACCGGGACCCGCCGAGACCGCGCCGCCC
>DATLJU010000253.1:0-3575 GCA_035538735.1 Anaeromyxobacteraceae bacterium
ACCCCATCGCGCGCGCCACGACCAGCCGCGGGAGGCCAGCGAGATCGCGGCGCACCTCGGCGCTCGCGAACCCCGCCTCCCGGCACAGCGCCGGCAGCGGCGCCGCGTGCGACTCGTGCATCTCGAGGAGGAGCGCTCCGCCCGGCCGCAGGAAGGGCGGTGCGTCACGGACCAGCCGCCGCAGCACGGCGAGCCCGTCGGGGCCGCCGTCGAGCGCGAGCCGGGGCTCGCGGCGCAGCTCGCGGGCGAGGCCAGCGAGCTCGCCCGTCGGGACGTACGGCGCGTTGGCGGTCACCACGTCGAAGCGGGCCTCGGCCGGCACCGGCGCGAAGAGATCACCCTCGAGGAGCGTCACCTGCGCGCCGAGGCCTTCGGCGTTCTCCCGCGCCAGCTGCAGGGCCTCCGCGGAGAGGTCCACCGCGGTGACGCGGGCGCGCGGCCGCGCCAGGGCGAGCGCGACGGCGACGCAGCCGCTGCCGGTGCAGAGGTCGAGGGCGGCGCCCTCGTCCGGCAGCGCCGCCAGCGCGGTCTCGACGAGCAGCTCCGTCTCCGGGCGCGGGATGAGCGCGCGCGCGTCGACGCGGAGGGCGTGGCCGTAGAACTCCTTCGCGCCGGTGAGGTAGGCCGTCGGCTCGCCCTCCCCGCGCCGCTTCACGAGCTCGCGGTAGCGGGCCAGCTCCTCGGGGCCGAGCGGCTTGTCGAAGTCGAGGTAGAGCCGGACCCTGTCGCAGCCGAGCGCGTGCGCGAGCAACAGCTCGGCGGTGAGCCGGGGCGCGTCCACGCCGGTGCGGGAGAAGTAACCCTGCGTCCAGGCGAGGAGCTTGAGCGGGGTCCAGGTCTCGGTCATGACCTGCGCGCTTCGACTACGGCCGCCGCGCGGGCCGGAGCCCGCCCTGAGCTTGTCGAAGGGCTCAGCGCGAACGGAAGCGATGGGCGCGTAGTCGGAGGGCGAGGTGTCACGCCCGCCGCTCCGCCATCGGCGCCGCCGCCTGCTCCCGCGACGCCTCGCGGAGCGCCTCGGCGGCGTAGTGCGTCCGGCACGCGTCGATGACGTCCTGCACGTCGCCGTCCATCACCGCCGGGAGGTTGTGGCGCGTGTGGTTGATGCGGTGATCGGTGAGGCGGTCCTGCGCGAAGTTGTAGGTGCGGATCTTCTCGGACCGATCGCCGGTGCCGACCTGGCTCTTGCGCGTCGCGTCGCGGGCGCTCTGCTGCTTCTCGAGCTCCATCTCGTAGAGCTTGGCGCGCAGCATCTTCAACGCCATGGAGCGGTTCTTGAGCTGCGACTTCTCCTGCTGGCACTTCACCACCACGCCGGTCGGCTTGTGGGTGAGGCGCACCGCGGAGTCCGTCGTGTTGACCGACTGTCCGCCCGAGCCGGTGGAGCGGAAGACGTCCATCTCCAGGTCGGCCGGGTTGATCTGGACGTCGATCTCCTCGGCCTCCGGCATGACCGCCACCGTCACGGTCGACGTATGGATGCGCCCCTGCGCCTCGGTGGCCGGCACGCGCTGCACGCGGTGCACGCCCGATTCGTACTTGAGCGAGGAGTAGACGGCGTCGCCCGAGATGGTGACGGTGACGTCCTTCACACCGCCCAGCGCGCCCGGCGAGGAGTCGACCACCTCGCAGCGCCAGCCGCGCCGCTCGGCGTAGCGCAGGTACATCCGCAGCACCTCGGCCGCGAAGAGCCCCGCCTCGTCGCCGCCGGCGCCGGCCCGGACCTCGAGGATGACGTCCTTCTCGTCGTTCGGGTCGCGAGGGACGAGGTACAGCTTGAGCTGCTCTTCCGACGGCGCGACGAGCGGTCGCAGGCTCGCCAGCTCCTCCTTCGCCATGTCGCGCAGCTCCGGGTCCTTCTCGGCGAGGAGGGCCTCGTTGTCGACGAGGTCCTGCTGGAGCTTCCGGTACGCGCGGAGCGCGGTGACCGTGGACTCGAGCCCGGCCCGCTCCTTCGCGACCTTGCGGTAGCGCTCGCCCGAGGAGACGACCGCCGGGTCGGAGAGCTGCTGCGTCAGCTCCTCGAACCGCGACTCGATCGCCTCGAGCTTCTTCAGGACCTCGGGGGAGAGCATGGAACGGCTTCTTTAACCGCTCTCTCCCCGTCCCGGCAAGGTCGGCCGCCTCGCAAGCGGCATAACGCGCGAGGCGCGGCCGTTGAGATCGAGGGCTCGCCCACATGCCTCGGCTCCGCATCCCGCCGCCCCCGCCGATCGGCCCCGTCGCCGGGTCGGTGCTGGCCATGGCGTTCGTGATGCTGGCGCTCCTGCTCCAGCTCGTGCTGGGACCCATCCTCTACACCGGGCCGTACTTCGCGTTCTTAGGGGCGGTGTTCGTTTCGGCCTGGCTGGGCGGGTTCCCCGGCGGGCTCCTCGCCAGCGCGCTCTCCGCCGTGCTGGTGAACGTCTTCTTCATCGAGCCGCGAGGCACCTTCAGCGCCTCGCACTCCGCCCTGATGACGACGGGGATCTTCGTGGGCGCGGCGATCGTCGTCACGTTCCTCAGCGCCGCGCTGCAGGCGGGCTACCGTGAGCGCGTTCACGTGCAGAGCGAGGCGCTCCGGGCGCGCGACGATTTCCTCTCGGTGGCGAGCCACGAGCTCAGGACGCCGATCATGCTGGCGCAGCTGCAGGTCCAGCGGCTCCGCCGCCAGCTCCGGCGCGGGGAGGCGGACCGCGTGAGGCTCCTCGCGCAGGTGGAGTCGACCGAGGCGAGCATCGTGAGGCTGGGCGCGCTCGTGGACGCGCTGCTCGACGTGTCGCGCGTCGCGTCCGGGAGCCTCGTCGCGAAACGTGTCCCGGTAGATCTCTCCGAGACCGTGAGCGAGGCGGCCGGCCGGCTCGTCCAGGCGGCCCGGCTGCACGGCTCGGAGCTGCGGCTGGAGGTGGCGCCCGGCGTGCGTGGCATGGCCGACCGGCTGCGCATCGAGCAGGTCGTCACGAACCTGGTCGCGAACGCGATCAGGTACGGCAAGGGTTCGCCGATCGTGGTGCGGCTGGGGCGGGACGGCGAGCGCGCGGTCCTCACCGTGAGCGATCGCGGCATCGGCATCGCGGCGGGCGACCTGGCGCGCATCTTCGACCGGTTCGAGCGCGCGTCGAGCTCGCGCCAGTATGGCGGGCTCGGGCTGGGGCTGTGGATCTCGCGCGAGATCGTCCGCGCCAGCGGCGGGAGCATCGCCGTCGAGAGCACACCTGGCGAGGGCGCGACGTTCAAGGTCGAGCTGCCGCTCCCCGCCCCTAGCTCCGCCGCGTGAGCACCTCGCTGATGAGCTTCAGCGGCGCGATGTCGACGCGAGCGCTGTCGAGCAGGATCTTGAGCAGGTTCTGCCCCACGCGGCAGAGCTGGGCGAGCTGCTCGAGCCGCTGTAGCCGGAACCGCGCGGCGGCCTTGACCTTGGGATCGACGTCGGCGAGCGCGCCCTTCACCTCGCGCAGCGCCGACTCCACGGTGGCGAGCGCCGAGTCGATGGCGCGGCGCTCGCGCTCGGCGAGGACGCGCCGCACGAGGGACCAAATGTTCGTCTCCGCCTCGAAGTGCTCCTTGCGGTCGCCGGGCACGGTGACGCTCCTCAC
>DATLJU010000254.1:0-9272 GCA_035538735.1 Anaeromyxobacteraceae bacterium
CGCCGGCTCGGCGTCGCGTTCGGCGCGCGCGACCTCGCCGCACACTTGAGGGCCACCGCCGTCGCGGCCGGCGCGCTGGCGGTGGCGGTGAGCATGCTCGTCGGCATCACGGTCATGATCGGCAGCTTCCGCCAGACCGTCGAGGAGTGGATCTCGGGCACGCTGCGCGCCGACGTCTACGTGACGTCTCCCTCGTGGCGGCGCGGCCGGAGCGACGCCGTGCTCGCGCCGGAGGTCGTGGCGCGGCTCGCCGCCGAGCCGGGCGTGCGGCGCATGGATCCGCTGCGGCAGGTGGCGGGCGAGGTCGGGGGTCGGCGCGTGCCGGTCTCCGGCTTCGACGCGGCGGGAGCGATGGGTCGCGGGCGCGTCCAGCTCGTGACCGGCGACGTGGCGGTCGCCCTCTCGAAGGTCGCCGGCGCGGGGCAGGTGCTCCTCTCGGAACCGCTGGCGCGCAAAGCCGGGATCGGTCGGGGCGACGTCATCGACATCGACTTCTCGGCTGCGCTGCCCCTCTCCCCGCTGGCGCGGGGCGAGGGAGGGAAGGACACTGGCGTGCCCCACCCGACCCCCTCTCCCCCTCAGGGGGAGAGGGCAGGGGAGAGGAGGGGCGGTCATCGCTTCACAGTCGCCGGCGTCTACCGCGACTACGGTAGCGAGGGCGGCGCGGTCATGATGGATCTCGCGACGCTCGAGGCCGCCGTCGGGCCGGGGCCGCTCACCCACGTCGCGCTGGATCTCGCGTCCGGCGAGGACGTCGAAGGCACCGTCGCCCGGCTCCGGAGCGACCTCGCCGGCGCGGCGCTCGTCGTGCGCTCGAACCGCGCGCTGCGGAGCGAGGTGCTCGCCATCTTCGAGCAGACCTTCGCGGTGACGCGCCTGCTGCAGGCGATGGCCCTGCTCGTCGCGGTGTCGGGCGTCGCGCTGGGCCTGCTCGTGCTGGCGCGAGAGCGGTCGGCGGAGATCGCGCTCGTCCGGGCCCTCGGGGCGACGCGCGGGCAGGTCTTCCGTGTCTTCGTGGGCCGCGCCCTCGGGATCGCGCTGGCGGGGCTCGTGCTCGGCGCGGCCGGCGGCGCGGGGCTGGCGCTGCTGCTCGTGGACGTCATCAACCCGGCCTGGTTCGGCTGGAGCATCGCCCTGCACTGGCCGTGGGGTGTGCTCGCGGGTCAGGCCGTGATCCTCCTGGCCGCCGCGGTCGCGGCCGGGTTCTACCCCGCGGCGCGCGCCAGCCGCACCCCGGTCACGGAGCTCTCGCGCGATGCGCTCTAGGATCCCGGTCGGGCTCGCCCTGCTCCTGTGCGGTCTCGCTTCGGCCGCGACCGACGGCTTCCGCCCCGCGGCGCCCGGGTACGCGTGGTCCTTCCCCCGCGATCACTGGAAGCACGACGGGTACCGCACCGAGTGGTGGTACTTCACCGGCCGGCTCAGCTCGGTGGATCCGCCGGGCCGGGAGCTGGGCTACCAGCTCACGTTCTTCCGCGTCGGGATCTTGCCGGAGAAGCCAGCCCTCGATTCGCCGTGGACCATGGACAACCTGGTCATGGTGCACGCCGCGGTCTCGGATCTGACGGGCGGTGCGCACGCGTTCTCGGAGGTGCTCTGGCGCGAGGTGCCCTACCTGGGAGAGCTCGCCTCGTTCCCTCGCCACCCGCTCGCTTGGGTGCGCGCGGCACCCGGCACCTCGGGGCGCTGGACGCTCGACCTCGCCGGTGACGCCTTCGAGCTGGCGGTGGAGGATCGCGCCCGCGGCCTCGCCTACCGGCTGCGCGCCCGCCCCGTGAAGCCGATCGTCTTCCAGGGCCCGGGCGGCCTGTCGCGCAAGTCGTCGCAGGAGGGGTTCGCGAGCCTGTACTACAGCCTCACGCGGCTCGACACCGAGGGCACCGTCACCATGGCCGGGACGACCTGGCGGGTCCGGGGGCTCAGCTGGATGGACCGCGAGATCGGCTCGTCCCAGCTCGCGCCAGCGCAGGTGGGCTGGGACTGGTTCGCGCTCCACCTCGCCGACGGACGGGACCTCATGCTGTACCTGCTGCGGCGTGGCGACGGGAGCGTCGACTTCGCGCGCGGCACGGTGGTGGCGCCGGACGGGGCGACACGCTGGCTCGCCGCGGTCGAGCTCTCGGTCGAATCCGATCGCACCTGGCAGAGCCCCGCCACCGGCGCGACCTATCCGGCTCGCTGGAAGGTGGCCGTCCCGTCCGCCGGGATCGCGCTCACGGTGACCCCGGCGCTGGCGGACCAGGAGAACCGGGGCGCGCTGTCCGGCGGCGTCCACTACTGGGAGGGGGCGGTGCGGGCGGCGGGTCCGGACGGCGCGCCGGCGGGGGAGGGCTACGTCGAGCTGACCGGCTACGGCCCGCGCAGCCGGCCGCCCATCTGAACCGCGGGCGCAGGTGCGGGGCGGAACCGCGCGCGCGCGAACAGCCAGAGCGCCGGGACGAGGAGCGCGGCGGCGAAGCCGAGCCGGCCCCAGCCTGTGCGCGCGACGCAGAAGTCGCCGAGGCCGTGCAGCGCGGCGGCGATCGCCGCCGCCGCCGTCACCCGCAGCGCGAGCCGTCCAGGGGTTGCACCAGTCGCCTCGGCCAGCGCCACCGCGAACGGGGCGGCGAGCAGCGCGTGCGCCACCGGACCCAGCGCGGCGCGCGACAGCGCGAGCGGCCAGCTCGCGCCTCGCAGCGCCAGCGCCGCCTCGGCCACCGCGAACACCGCCGCCGCAGCCGCGCTCGTCCCGAGCACGTTGCGCCGGCGGAGCCCGCGGCGCGGGGGGGAGACCACCAGGGCGATACCGAGGAGCTTCGAGCCCTCCTCGATGATCCCGATCGCCGCCGCCGCGCCCAGGGCAGGCCAGGCCCGGGCGGAGAGCCACTCCCAGCGGAGATCCACGCCAGCTGCGTCCATGACGCGATAGCCGAACCAGGCCGTCGCGAGCGCGATGCCGCCGCCGAGCACACCGCGCACGGCCGTCGCGACGGTGCGTCCGGGCTGCCACGACACCGCGATCACCCAGACGGCGGCGAGCGCGGCGCACGCGGCGAGCCAGGCGAGGCCTTCTGTCTCCATCGCGCACAAGGTACGTGTTCGCCCACAGCGGAGACACCCGGACCCTACACGCGGGATTTGATCGCGACCCAGGAAACGCGGTGCCGCTTGGGATGGGTGTCGGTTCACCCTCAGGGAATGGGGGCGCCGTTACCTGCGCAGGAAGTCGAGCAGGGTTTCGTGGAAGCGCGCCGGCGCCTCGAGGTGTGGGATGTGGCCGCAGGCGGGGATCTCGACCAGCTTCGACCCCGGGATCGCGGCGGCGGCGCGGCGGCCGAGCTCGGGATAGCGGCCGAGCGTCGCCGCCACCTCGTTCGGCACGCTGCCGCGGCCCACGAAGGTGCGGTCCGACTGGCCGATGACGAGCAGGGTGGGGAGGCGGAGCCGCGGCAGGTCCTGCACCACCGGCTGCGTGTAGATCATCTGATACGTGAGCGCCGAGGCGAGCGCGTACCGCGGATACTCCGCGGAGAGCGTCCAGCGGTATTGCGCCATGACGAGCGGCTCGTAGTCCGGCCGCCAGGTGACGAAGTAGCTCCCGATGAACTTCCTCAGGCTCTCCTCGGTCTGGCCGAGCGCGCCCTGGTACTGCTGCTCGATGGTCTGGTAAGGCACCTTCTCCCGGTAGTCCTCGAGTCCGATCGGATTCTCGAGCAAGAGCCGCTCGGTCGCCTCCGGGTACATGAGCGCGAAGCGCACCGCCAGCATCCCTCCCATGGAGTGGCCGACCACCGAGACCTTCTCGACCTTCAGCGTCTCGAGGAGGTGCCTCGTGGTCGAGGCGAGGAGCTCGAAGCTGTAGTGCAGATCGGGCTTCGACGACTTCCCGAAGCCGAGCTGATCGGGCACGACGACGCGGAAGCCCGCCTGCGTGAGGGCGCGGATGGTGCCCTCCCAGTACGCGCCGAAGAAGTTCTTGCCGTGCAGGAGGAGGACGGTTCGCCCGTTGGGCGCGCGCGACGGCGCGACGTCCATGTAAGCGAGCCGCACGTCCTGCCCCTGCACCGTGAGCGGCAGGAGGTGCACGGGGAACGGGTACGGATAGCCCTCCAGGGCGATGCCCAGCGGCTCGGGCGCGGTCGGCGGGGCGGCGGCTCGCGCGGGAGCCGTGGCGAGCGAGGTGAGCGCGGCGAAGGCGAGGGCGACATGGCGCATGCACCCGGTGTATAAGCGGCGCCGATGCTCCGCCACGTCGAGCGCATTCCCGTCCACGGCTACGACGTCGATGCGTTCGGCGAGCTGGCCCTCCCGGCGCTGGCGGCCTACCTGCAGGAGGTGGCGGGCCACCACGCGACCGCGCTCGGCTGCGGGCTCGACGCGCTCCGCGCGCGCGGCCTGACGTGGGTGCTGGTGCGCCAGCGCGTCGAGTCGCCGCGCCCGATCGCGCTCGGCGAGGAGCTCGAGATCACCACCTGGCCGTCCGGGCTGCACCCGCTGATGGTGACGCGCGAGTTCACCGTCAGCGGAAGCGGTGGAGAGGTGGCGCGCGCCTCAACGGCCTGGCTCGTCCTCGACCTCGCCACGCGGCGCCCGGTGAGGCCCGGCGAAGTGCTCGACGCGGCCCTGCGGCCGCACCTCGACCCGGTGGCGGCCATCCCGCCGCGCCTCCCGGCGCCGGGCCCGGACGCGACGTCGCGGCGCTTCGAGGTCCGCTACGCCGACATCGACTTGAATCGACACGTCACGAACACGAGCTATCTCGGGTGGGCCCTGGAGAGCGTATCCGAGGCGAGCTGGGTCGCCGAGCGCGCCTGCGCGGTCGAGGTGCATTACCTCGCGGAGGGGCGCCTCGGGGACTCGGTGGTGGTGCGCACGGGCGGCAGCGGCGGGGAGCGCGCGCACGCGGTGCTCCGCGAGGCGGACGGCAAGGAGCTGGCGCGGGTCAGGACGCGGTGGGTGACGCGCTGAGCGCTGAGCGCCATCACGCCCCCCGAGCGCGCGCCAGGTCGCTGCGCAACATGAGGTGCGCGCGACGGAGACGCTGGCGCACGACGTCGTTCGAGAGCCCCAGCGCTCGCGCCGCGTCGCCCGAGGACCGCCCCTCGAGGTCGCGCATCTGGACGACGGGCCGGTAGGCGCCGCCCAGCCGATCGAGCGCGTCGTGGACGGTCTGGGCGAGCTCCTTGCGCTCGAGCAGAACGTCGGCGCGCGTGGGCTGAGATGCGCCGCCGGGCGAGAGCGGGGAGCCGTCGGCCTGCGGCGGGTCCGCGGTGAGCGGCTCGGTGGGCCGCCGCCGCGCGGCGCGCCGGCGCACGAGCGCGGCCCGGAGCGCGATGCGATAGAGCCAGGTCCGGAAGCTCGCCTCGCCGCGGTAGGCCGCCAGCGCCCGGAAGGCGTGGAGGAACGTCTCCTGGACGATCTCCTCCGCGTCGCTGCGGTTGGTCTCCATCCGCAATGCGTGGCGGTGCACCTCCGGCCGGTGTCGCTCGACGAGCTCTCCGAACGCGCACGGGTCCCCGGCACGCGCGCGCGCGACCAAGACGTCATCGGGTGATCGCGCGGTGCGGTCGAGGGGTGGGTGCGCACACGGCGCGCGGCGAATGAAGGCTGTGGCAGGGCTCGGAGTCGTATCGGGTCGCACGCCCGAAGAGATGCGGGCCGCGTGGCGCGACCACACCCGGGCGATCCATCGAAGTTGCCGTCGGCCTGGCGCGCGGCCTCGGTCGGAGGATGGCCCGACCGGCTCGTAGGGCGTTCCTCCGACACACGCCCGGCGGGCACAGCCACGTTTCAGGTGACGAGCTTGTGCTGCAGCGCGTAGCGCGTGAGCTCGACGTTCGTGGAGAGCCCGAGCTTGCGCGAGATACGGGAGCGGTAGGTGGCGATCGTCTTCTCGCTCAGGTGGAGCTCGGCGCCGATCTCCTTCAGCGTGCGCGCGCTCGCCACGAGGCGCAGGACCTGCAGCTCCCTCGCGGACAGGAGCTCGTGCGGCGCGTCCGTCTCGTCCCCTCCGAGGTAGCTCGCGAGCTTCTCCGCCACGGCCGCGGTGACGTAGCGACCCCCCGCCAGCGCCTTGCGCGCCGCCGCGACGAGCTCGTCCGAGGCGCTGTCCTTCGTCACGTAGGCCGAGGCGCCGAGGCGGATGCTCCTCAGCGCAAGCTCCTGCTCCGGGTAGGCGCTCACCATGAGCACCGGCAGCCGCGGCCAGCGGCGCTTCGTCTCCTCGAGCAGCTCGAGCCCGCTGCGCCCCGGAAGGTTGACGTCCACCAGCGCCAGGTCCCACGGCTCGCGGGTCAGCAGGTCGATCGCCGCCTCGTACCGCTCCGCCGCGCCGACGTGGGCGCCGGGCAGCCGCTCGACGAGGATCTGGTGCAGGCCACGGCGCACCACCTCGTGATCGTCGACGATGAGGATGCGGGTCATAGGCAAGGTGTTCCGCCCACGCAGACGACGGAGGTGCGCGGGAGCGCGGCACGGACCACCGTCCCTCCGACCTCGCCCGGGCGGACGGTCACGTCGCCGCCGAAGATCGCGGCGCGCTCCTTCATCCCCAGGATCCCGAGCGACAGCGGGCCAGCGCCGCCGGCCGGTACCCCGCGCCCGTCGTCGGCGACGCGGAGGGCGACGACGCTCGCATCGGCTTGCAGCGACATGTCGACCCTCGCCGCGTCCGCGTGGCGGGCCACGTTCGTGAGCGCCTCCTGCGCGATCCGGTACAGCGCCGTGGCGGCCTCCCGCTGCAGCATGGGGAAGCCTTCGTCGATCCGCACCTCCGTCGCGATCCCGGTGCGCTCCTGGAAGGTGCGGCTCTCCTCCCCCAGCGCCGGCCCGAGACCGAGGTGGTCGAGCGTCACGGGCCGCAGGTCGGCGGCGATGCGCCGCACGGTCTCGCTCGTCCGATCCACCAGCTCCGACGCGGCGACGACCTCGTCGAGGACCCCGCCGGCGGCCTGGCTGAGCTCGCCCTCTCCCAGGTGACGCTCGATCGAGCGCAGCTCCATCTTGAGCCCGGTGAGCAGCTGCCCGAGGTCGTCGTGGAGATCGCGCGCGACGCGCGACTTCTCCTCCTCGCGCACGCGCTGGAGGCGCGCCGAGAGCGCCCGCAGGCGGGCCCGGTGCTCGCGCAGGCCCTCCGCCGAGCGGTGCTGCTCCACCGTGAGCGCGAGCACGCTCGCCACCGACTGGATGAAGTTGAGGTCGTCCTGGGTGTAGCTGCGCCGGGAGCGGTCGTAGGCGCCGATCACGCCGAACGGGCGCTCGCGCCCGGCGAGGAGCACGCTGAGCCCGCTCACCAGGCCGTGCTCGGCGACGAGCGGCGACGCCGGAAAGCGGCCGTCCGTCGCGAAGTCCTCGACCACCACCGGACCGTCCGCGTGCACCTCGTATCCGCACACGCTCGCGACGTCGCCGGGCACCACCCGCCCGACGAGGCCGTGGCGCCATCCGACGCCGGCCCGCATCACGACCGTGCCGTCGGGGAGGAACTCCATCACCTTGCAGCACTCGACGCCGAGTCCCTCGGCCACGACGGCCACGGCGTGGTCGAGGAGCGCCTGCAACTCGACGCCCGCGAGCGCGCGCATGCCCAGCTCGGCCACCGCCGCCTGCTGCCTCAGGCGCCGCGCCAGCTCCGCCTCCGCGCGCTTGCGCTCGGTGACGTCGATCGTCGCTCCGACGATCCGCGTCGGCTTGCCCTGGTCGTCGCGCAAGACGATCCCGCGGCTGTGCATGACGCGCTCGACGCCGTCGCGGCGCACGATCCGGTACTCGTCCTCGCCGTAGCCCTCCCGCCCCGCGATGGCCGCCTCACCCCGGGCCCGCTGCCGCTCACGGTCATCCGGGTGGACGAGCCGCAGGAAGCGCTCGCGCGTGGACTGGCACTCCCCCGGGTCGAGCCCGAGCATGCGGAAGAGCTCCTCGGACCAGGTCACCCTCCCGCTCGCGATGTCCCACTCCCAGCTCCCCACGTGCGCCACCGCCTGCGCGTCCGCGAGCTGGCGCTCTTTACGCTGGAGCTCCTCCTCCGCCCGCTTGCGGCTGGTCACGTCGAGCGCGATGGCGACCGCGCCGGTCACCTCGCCGGCGTCGTCGCGCAGCGGATGGACGTGCGCCTCGAAGGCAGAGCCGCCCCAGCTGATCTCGTAGCGGCTCGATCGGCCCCGGAGCGCGGAGCGGTGCGCCTCGACCGCGTCCGCGTTCACGTCGAGCTGGCGGGCGAGCGTGGGGACGGTGGCCCCCACCGGAGCCGCGCCAGAGAGCCTCAGCGCCTCAGACCCGGCGCCGAGCGTCCACACGATCCGCATCTCGGTGTCCGTCGCCCACGCCAGGGCCGGCAACTGCTCGACGTACAGCCGGAGACGCCAGTCGGGCTCCTCGATCCGCCCGCCAGAGGCGGGTGTTGCATCTCGCTGCTGCATGGGACCCCCTGGCTAACGCCAGGGCCGGCGCTGCGCCAGCGCCGCGCCGCCGAGCGTCCCACCAACCCCTCAGCCGGCTCGCCGGCGGCGCGTGTCACGGCTCGCCGGTCGCGGCATCTACCCGCGCCGACGGACGACGCGATCGCGATCGTCCTTTTTCCAACGATGAAGGGAGCACAGGATGCGACTGAGGCGAGCGGTGAGCCTGATCATGCTGGCGGGGACGGCGGTGGCTCCGCTGTCCACCTGGGCGGAAGGACGCGCCGACGAGTCGGTGGCGGCGCCGGACACGGGGCAGACGGACCCGCGGGCCTCGCCCGATCCCAGGTCGACCGACGGCGTACAGCCCAACGACGAGGAGCAGTCCTTGGGGCTTTCCGGGACAGGGTCTGGCTCGGGCGACGACTCCGCCGTGCCGCGCGGCCCCGCCAGCGCGAGAGGCTCGGCGTCACTTTCGACGCCGCTAGGGGCCGCTGACGGTAGCCAGGACGCGCAGGAGCGGCAGCAGCGGAGCTGGACCGGGCCGTAGTGCTGTCACCCTGGTACACCGCCCCTCTCCCCGCAGTGACGGGGAGAGGGAGTACCGCTCTCCATCACTGTTAGTGACGAACCCTCTCCCTCACCGGGGTAGAGGGCAGGGAGAGGGGGCATCGCGCGCGACTCGCGCGTCGTTCTTCACGCGGTCACCCACTCGCGCAGGACCTCGTCGATCTGCTCCTCCGACAGGCTGCCCCGATCCGCCATCTCCTTGATGCGCTGGGTGATGGCCTTGAGCTCGCCCTCTCCGAAGGTGATGCCGATCTCGCGGGCGCGGTAGCCGATGGCGTGCTTGCCGGTGAGTCGGCTCCCGACGATGAGGCGCCGGGTCAGCCCGAA
>DATLJU010000255.1:0-34542 GCA_035538735.1 Anaeromyxobacteraceae bacterium
ATCCCGGTGGTGGTCATGTCCGGCCGGCCCGACCCCCGCCTCGCGGTCGACGCGACCCTGCAGAAGCCCTTCTCGCTGGAGACGCTCGTCGACACGCTGGCGAGCTTCGTGCCGGAGCTCGACCGGCAGCCCGCGACCGGGACGCGCTGAGCGTCGAGGGTTCCCGCCCGTCTCCCCCACCGGGCCGGGGGTGTCGGGGGCGGGCCCCCGACCCAGAAGGCGGCGTAGCCGGCGGCCGCTCGCGACATCGAGCGGAGGCGCCGAAGGCGCTGCCGCCGGCAGGGAGAGGGGGCACCGCAGGGTGCGAGCCCCCCCTCTGACCGACATCAGGCCGCCTCCGAGTCCACCTTCGCCCCGATCCGGATCGTGATCTCGCGCTGCGGGAGGCGGACCGAGACGTCGACGTAGCTGAACGAGGCGAGGAGGAAGGCGAACGCGACCAGCGCACCCGCGACGTTGTAGGCGCCAGCGTACGATCCGGTCGCGTCGGCGATCTTGCCCGCCAGGATGGGGCCGACCACGCCGCCCACGCCCCAGGCCGTGAACAGGATGCCGTAGTTGAGGCCCAGGTTCTTCGTGCCCCACTTGTCGGCGGCGGTGGAGGGGAAGAGGGAGAGGCAGGCGCCGTAGCTGAAGCCGACCACCGCCGCGCCCACCACGAAGCCCGCGACCGTGGTGAAGCTCGAGAACAGGAACATCGCGAGCGCCTGCAGCACGCAGACGAGGCCGATGGTCACCACCCGCCCCACGTAGTCGGACACCACGCCCGCCACGACCCTGCCGCCGGCGTTGAAGCAGGCGAGCAGCGCCACGAACACGAACCCGATGCTGACGGTGTTGCCGGACTGCACCGCCACGATGCGCGCCATGTGGCCGATGATCATGAGGCCGGCGGTCGCGGCGCAGGCGTACTGCAGCCAGAGCGACCAGAAGGTCGTCGTCCGGATCATCTCGCGCCAGGTGCGGTCGGGTCGCGCCGCGGCGAGCGCGTTCGCGACGGCGCTCTTCTTGGCGAGCTGCGGCTCGCTCGGGTTCGTGATGAACTGCGCGCAGAGCGTGGCGGTGACGAGGAACGCGATCCCGAGGATGCGGAAGGAGCCCGTCACGCCCTGCGCGGCGAGGAGGTACTTCGAGAGCGGCGCGATGTAGACCGGCGCCAGCCCGAAGCCCGCCACCACGAGCCCGGTGATGAGGCCCTTCTTCTCGGGCGGGAACCACTTCACGGCGGCGGGCGTGGCGGCGGCGTAGCCGAGGCCGAAGCCGGCCCCCCCCAGCACACCGAAGCCGAGGAGCGCCGGCAGCATCGCCGTCGGCCCGGCCAGGCTCGCCACGATGAGGCCGATGCCGGTGAGGACTGCGCCCGCGGACGCCACCACCCGAGGGCCGAAGCGGTCCTGGAGCCGGCCGGCCGGGATCATCATGAGCGCGAAGAAGGCGATCGCGAGCGTGTAGGGGAGCGTCGCCTGGGTCTTCGTCCAGCCGAAGCCGCCGCGCGCCACCGGCTCGACGAGCGCCTTCGAGAAGACGCTCCAGGCGTACAAGATGCCGAGCGCGAGGTTGAGGCCGGTCCCGGCCAGCGTCACGAGCCATCCGCGTTGCTTCATGGAGGTCCTCCGTTGGGTGGGCGCCGCCGCCCGGTCGGGCGAGACGGCGCGTGGTCGTGAAAGTGTGCGATCCGCGCGCGGCCGCGCGGGTGCTCCGGCGGGCAGCTCGGGCGCCGCGGCGTCGCGGCCCGCGCGTCGTGCGCTGGCGAAGCGCAGCAGGTTGCGCCCGCAGCCGAGGAAGCGCTCCCGCAGCGCCGCGACCCCGTGCGCCTCGGCGAGCGCCAGCTCCTCGGCGTCGAGGAAGTGGACGACGGAGACGGGGAAGGCGAGCGCGTCGACGCGGACGCGGTCTCGCAGGCCGTCGTGGAAACGGTTGGCGCTCGGGGGGAGCAGCGCCACGCCGAACCGGCCGGCGGCGCGCATCGTGGGGTGGTCGTACCGGCCGGCGGCCTCGATCGCCTCCCCGCCGAAGTCCTGCGCCTCGAGCTGCGCGAGCAGCTCCGCGACCGCGGTGGGCTCAGCATCGGTCACCGTGACGAGGACGCGCCGGCCCTGGCCCAGGGTGAAGAGGGCGTGCCCGGTGCCGGCCGGCTCGAGCGGGCAGACGGCCACCGCCCTCGCGCTCGAGCCGACGGTGAACCAGCACACGTCGCCACGGGCCGAGGCGGGCAGGCGCTCTAGCACCCACCGCAGGATGCGGGCGTGAATGTCGCTGAGCTCGGGCAATCAAGCGAAACGTTGTCACATGCGACAATGAACGGCATGCGTGAAAACGCCGCCCCCGAAAGGCGGGGGCGGCGTGACCGCAATCAGATCGAGTGAAGCTAGCTCGGGACGGCCTTCAGGTAGCCGCTCCGCACGCGCCGGACGCGCTCCACCTCGAGCGGATCCAACTTCTCGTCGAGCGTCATGAGGACACCGTGCAGGTGCTCCCCGGTCGTGGTGCGCCGCTCGCGCTCGACCTCCTTGGGATCGCGCGCGACGAACTTTTCGTCGGGCGTGATCTTGAAGAGCGGCTGGCCCTTCTGCACCACCGTCCCGTCGGCGCCCTGCATCAGGATCTTGTCGATCCGGCCGGAGAACGGCGCCCGGATCGTGTTGAACATCTTCATGACCTCCACGATGTAGAGCGCCTGGCCCTTCTGGAAGTGCATGCCCTCGTGGACGAAGGTCGGCTTCCCGGGCGCCTCCTGCCCGTAGTACATGCCGCCGCACACGGCCACGATCTCGTCGGCCTTCGTCGCCGGCGGCGGCACGAGCACCTTCTTCATGCGCGCCTGCAGCTCCGGATCGGCGAGGTGCGCCGGGATGGTCACCTCGAGGTCGTCCTCGACCCGGAACTCGAAGAAGCGCACCTTCTCCGCGATCATGAAGAGCATGCCGAGCAGCTCGTTGCCGGCCTCGTAGCCGAGGTGCGCGGCGCGGATCTGCTGCCACGTCTCGGCGTCGTAGCCGCCGCGCGGCGTCTCGCTCTTCAGGATGTCGTTCAGCTTGTAGAACTCCTCCTTCTCGAGCCCGAACGTCCCGCGCAGCGACTGGTAGAAGCGGATCGACCTCTGCAGCAGCTCGTGGTCGTGGTGCCAGATGACCTCGGAGGCGGGCCGCTCCGGGTCGTAGACCATGTTGAGGTACTGGTAGGTGTCGTTGAGGACGCCGAGCGGGTTGCGGATCCAGACGACGCGGCCGTCCTGCAGCTGGTACTGCTTGCGGTTGAGCGACAGCCATCCGGCGAACAGGTGCGGATCCTCGAGCAGCCGCTCCATCGGCCGGAGCAGGAGCGTCTGCTTCCGGTCGAGCACCTCGGCCATGGCCCTCGCGATCGCCCCGTCACCGCCGGACGCGGCCGCGATCTCGTTCGCGTAGTGCTTCTTCATCTCGGCGAACGCGAAGGCGAGGTCGATCTTGTTCGCCTCCTCCTTGAGGCGGCCGGCGAGGGTGAGGTACGGCACGACGAAGCGGGTGGTCGGCTTCGCCAGGACGTTCTGGCCGATGAACCAGTTGACGAGCCCGTAGTGGAACTCGAGGTTCGTGGCGAGGTTCACGCCGCGCAGGCTCATCTGCCCCAGCACCTCGGCGAGCTTGCGGTAGCTGGCGAGCCGGGCCTCTCCGATCGTGAGCAGCAGCGCCAGGTTCGAGTCGTAGGCGCCCGCCACCTTGTAGCGCATGAACATGCGGGTGTCGGGGTTGGGCAGGCTGATGCCCTGGTCGTCGCGGATCTCGCCCTCGATCGGGCTCGACCAGTGACGGATGAGCCCGCCGGCGTGCGGCGAGAGCGAGGCGTCGGTGGCGTTGAGGCGCGCCTCGACCGAGGCCGCGAAGCGCGGCAGCCGCCGCGGCTTGGGCAGCCGCTCGCCGTGCCGGGCGAGGAGCGCCATCGCCTCGACCAGCGACTCGACCACGAACGTATCCGACGAATCGTCGGGGTTCGTGAACTCGAGGCGATAGCAGAGCTCGGTCACCCGGTGCTCGACCTGGATCCGGGTGTTGACCTCCATGAAGTAGTACCGGTCGCGATCGACGATGCACTCGAAGGTCGAGGCAGAGTCGAGCCCGACCGCCTCGCCGAAGCGGGCGGCGTCGTCCTCCATCCGCTTCAGGATCTCGAGGTCCGTGCGGAGCGCCTTCGCCTCCTCGGCGCGGCCGGCCTCGTCGGCGGCGGCGATCGCGGCGGCGAGCCCCTCCTGCGTCACGGAGACCTCGAGCAGCTTCTGCTCGTGCATCTGCAGCGAGCAGTCGCGGCCGCCGAGCGAGATGCACCAGCGCCCGTTGCCGAGGAGCTGGATCTCGTTGTGGCGCGTCTGCTCGATGTTGAGCTCGATGAGGACGTTCTTGTTGTCGCCGATCCCGGTCGCCTTCACCTCCGAGAGCACCTCGCGCACCATGGCGGGGGTCTCGGCCGCGGCCTCCTCGATCATCCTCTCGTCGGGGGTGCGCGCGGTGAGCAGCTTCCCGCCCAGGATGCGCTGGCCCTTGCCGCCGCCGCCGCCGATGGCCTTGAGGCGGACGCGGCTCCCCGGGTACTTGCGGAACATCTCCGCCACCTCGTGCTGCACCTGGGTGGCGAGCTCCTCGATCGAGAAGAGGTCCATCCCCTTCGCGTACGACCCGGCCAGCACGTGCTCGGCCAGGTCCTCGAGGGGAGCCTCCTCCAGGATCTTCGCGTCGATGTGGAACTCGCGCGCCTCGTCGACGAGCTGCAGCTTCTTGCGCGTGTCGAACTTCTTGAGGAGGGTGCGGGCGGCGACGTTGTTCACGCCCGGCGTCACCGAGACGCCCACCTCGACCGCGGTGCGCTTCGCCTCGTCCTTCTTCCCGGCGCGCGCCTGCACCGTCGAGTTCGGGCCGATGAACGTCAGGCCGGCCTTCTCGATGGTGGCGACGAACTCCTCGTCCTCGGCCATGAAGCCGTAGCCGGCGAAGATCGAGTCGTAGCCGTTGTCCTTCGCGATCTGCACGATCTGGTGCATCCGCTCGACGCGCTCCTCCTTGCTCGCGCCGGTGTAGTCCGGCACGCGGTGGACGCGGCGGTTGTCGCTGAGCTGGCGCAGCTCGGGCGCGAGCGCGTTGGCGTAGACGATCGAGTCCTTCTCCGAGAGCAGGATCCCGTAGTGGGTGATCCCCATCTCCTCGAAGACGTCCATCGCTTCCTTGCGGATCGGGCCGCGGCAGACGATGAGCGGCTTCAGGTCCTCGCAGTCGAAGGAGCGCGCCCAGGCGGAGGCACTCTGCGCGAGGCGCCGATCGCGGTGGGTGAGCGGGTTGCCGTTGTACCAGTCGATGGGGGCAGTCATCGGGTGGGTCTCCGGTCGTGGATCGAGTGGATCGTGCCTTCGGGGCCTAGTGGAACTCGCGCTGCGGGCCCGTCATGGGCGACGGCTTGTAGTGGCGGAGGAGGAAGTGGAGGTGCTTGCCGAGCTCCTCGCGCAGGTCGGTCGGCATGACGAGCTGCGAGATCGAGCCGAGCGCCAGACCTTCCTTCGGGTTCATGAGCTCGCGCTCGTAGCGGCGCGACAGCGCCCCCTCCTCCTGCTTCAGCCACTCGGCGGCCTCGCGCTCGGCGTCCTTCTTCGCCTCCGGCGGCTCGACGCCGGCTGCGATGCGCTGCTCGACGCCCTTCTTCACGCGCTCCGCCTTGGCGCTGCGCATCTTGCGCAGCTCGTCCTTGTAGACGAACTCCTTGCCGGCCGGCCCCATCACCGCCAGCCGGGTGGTGGGGAGCGCCAGCACCACGTCGGCGCCGGTCGGGTAGTTGTTGTAGGACGCGTACGCTCCGCCGAACGCATTCCGCAGGATGAGCAGGATGCGTGGCGTGCGCACGTCGACGATGGAGTCGAGCATGGCGCGGCCCGCCTGCACGATGCCGCGCGACTCTTGCTCGCGGCCGGGCAGGAAGCCGGTCGTGTCCTCCATGAAGATGAGCGGGATGTTGTAGATGTTGCAGAACCGCACGAACCTGGCGATCTTCGTGGCCGAGTCGCAGTCGATCTGGCCGGAGGCGACGGCGCTGTTGTTCGCGACGAAGCCCACCACGTGCCCGCCCAGCCGGCCGAAGGCCGTCACCACCTCGCGGGCGCGCTCGGGCTGCATCTCGAAGAAGTCGCCGTAGTCGCACACCTGCTGGATGATGATCGAGACGTCGAACGGGGTGTTGAAACCGGTCGGCGAGTTGAACGCCTTCTTGAGGAGGGTGTTGATCTCCCAGGTCTTGCGCGAGACGGGATCCGTCGTCGGCTGGTACGGCGGCGAGACGGAGTTGTTGTCCGGGATGTACCCGAGCACGCGCACCGCCTGCCGGAGCGCCGCCAGCTCGTCCGCGACCGTGAGGTCGGCCACGCCCGACGCGCCGTGCACCTTGGGCCCGCCCAGCTCCTCGGGCGTGATGTCCTCCCCCAGCACCGACTTCACGACGCCCGGCCCGGTCAGCCCGAAGAACGTGTCCGCGGGCTGGATGACGAAGCTGCCCTGGCGCGGCAGGTAGGATCCGCCGCCGGCGTTGAAGCCGAACATGCACATGATCGACGGCACGACGCCGCTGATCTTGCGCAGCGCCGTGAACGCCTCGGCGTAGCCGTCGAGCCCGCCCACGCCGGCCGGCACGAACGCGCCCGCCGAGTCGTTCATGCCGATGAGCGGGATGCCCTTCTCGCCCGCCAGCCGGAAGAGGCGCGCGAGCTTGTTGCCGTTCGTGGCGTCCATCGACCCGGCCCGCACGGTGAAGTCGTGCCCGTAGCAGGCGACGTCGCGGCCGCGGATCTTCAGGATGGCCGTGACGAGGGAGGCGCCGTCGAGGTTCTTGCCCCAGTTCCGGTAGAGGACGATCGGCTCCTCGTCCGTGAGCAGGCGGATGCGCTCCCAGACCGTCATTCGCTGCTTGGCGTGCTGCTTCTCGATCTGCTCGATAGGGACCGAGCGGATCGGGCGCTGGATGAGGTCGTGCCCCTCCTTCATCACCTCCTCGTACGGGCCGGTGGCGCGCGCGATCTCGCCCGGGATGTTGAATTCCACCTTCTCAGGCGGGTCGAGTGGGTTCGTCAGGATGGGCTTCAGCGCTTTGGTGGCCATCGACGCGATCCTCCGAGGACGGTGGACGGTGGTCGTCCGGGTGCAGAGCGTGCGAGTCGCCCGGGCCCGCCGTTTGGCGGGCCCTGTGAGGGGTTGGCGAAAAACGGAACGTGAAATACTGACAAACTTCGGTGGGGTCGGGCAAGGGGCTTCGCGTCCCGGAAGGGTGAGACGCAGTGCGGCAACTGCGCGAGGTCAACGCCCGGAGACGGAAGCGGGCGTCGCGGCGGCGCCGCCCGGCGCGCCGGTGCCGAGCTGCCCCCGATCATTGGCGCCCCAGCAGGCGACCCCGCCGTCGGTGAGGAGCGCGCAGCTGTGGTCGAAGCCGGCCGTGATCGACCGCGCCGGCGCGAGCGACACGGTGAAGAGGCCGCGCGGCGTCGCGGGCGCGGCGAGCTGCGCCTGGTCGTTGGCCCCGAAGCAGACCACCTCGCCGGCCGTCCCCACGACGCAGGTGTGCCGGTCGCCCGCCGCGAGCGCCGCCGGCGCGACGCCGGGGAGCGACACCGGCGCGGGCCGCTGGATGCTGAGCTGGGCGTTGTCTCCGCCGGCCGCCTGCCCGGACGCGTTCGCGCCCCAGCACTGGAGCGCCCCCGAGACGACCGCGCAGGTGTGGCCGGCGCCCGCCGCGAGTGCGGTGGCGCCCTGCTGCAGCCCCTGAGCCTGGACCGGCTTCGACTGATCGGAGGTGCCGCCGTTCCCGAGCTGCCACGAGCCGCCGGCGCCCCAGCACCAGACCGCGCCCGAGACGATCGCGCACGTGTGGCGGTCGCCGGCCGCGAGCGCCGTCGGAGCGGCCCCGAGGTCGGAGGCCTGGCCCGGCGCAGGCCGGTTGGTGAACGCCCCGTCGCCGAGCTGGCCGGAGTCGTCGCTCCCCCAGCACCAGACCGCGCCGCCGACGACCGCGCAGGTGTGTCCGTAGTAGGTGGGCACCGCCCCCGCGGTCTCGCCGCCGCCCGCCGCGAGGAGCGCCGCCGGCCCGGGCAGCCCCTGCACGGGCACGGGGAGCGCCCGCTGGACGTGCGTCCCGTCGCCGAGCGCGCCCGTGGTGTTGTCGCCCCAGCAGTACACCGCGCCGCCCTGGGCGAGCACGGCGCAGCCGTGGACGAAGCCGGCCATGACGGCGCTCGCGGGCCCGGGCAGCGCGACCGTGACCGGCACGGAGCTGTTCTGCATCGTGCCGTCGCCGAGCTGGCCGTGCTCGTTGCCGCCCCAGCAGTGCACGGCGCCGTCGTCGAGGAGCGCGCAGGTGTGCGCGAACCCCGCGGCAACGGCGGTGGCGCGGCGGCACGCGTCGCCGCTCCGCAGCCAGCCCGGGGCGCAGGCCAGGGCGCAGGCGTGAGCGACGCAGGCGGGGATGGCGTGCGGATCGGCGGCGGCGGCGCACGCCTGGCACGTCCCGCCGCAGTGCGCCGCGTCCTCAGCCATGCACGCCCCGCCGCAGCTCACCTCGCCCGCGACGCAGCCCGTGGCGAGCAGCGTGGGGGAGGCGCCGTGATCGACGAGGGTGTCGCCGCACGCCGACCACCACAGCGCCGCGGCAGCGGCGAGGGCGGCGAAGAGGATCCGTCGGAGGGTCGCCATCAGAACCCCCACAGCGCGAGGAGCGAGAGCGAGACGGCCGGGCCCACGGAGAGGCTGTCGTTGATGCGCAGGCCCTGCACGCCCAGGCCGAGGTCGAGGCCGATGCGGAGCGGGCCGACCGGCGCGGTCGCCATCGCGGCCGCGCCCATCGTGAGCACGCCCGACCCGAAGCTCTTCCGGTTCGAGGAGAGCCGCTGCCAGGCGTACCCGAAGCCCAGCTGCGGCCCCACCTCGACGAGGATGCGCGACGCATTGAGCGGATACAGCCCGGCCACCGCGCCGCCCACGTACCACGCGTCGTAGTGCAGGCCCGCGTCGTCCACCGACTTGCCGAGGTAGTCGAGGCGGATGCGCAGCCCGAACGGCCCGAACTCCTTCCGGACGCCGACGTCGAAGGAAGGCGCGACGCCGAAGTTCGACAGCGCGAGCGTGCCCACCCCGGCGCCCGCGAAGAGGAGACCCGGCTTCGGACCGCCCTTCGATCGCGCCAGCTCGTACCGGGTCGGGGAGAGCGGCGGCAACTGCTGCGTCGCGCCCCGCTCGAGGTCGAGGTCGGCGCCGGCCCGACCCTCCGGGGAGCGCCGCTCGACCCGGTAGTGGCCGGCGGGCAGCGCGAGCGTGATGGGGCGCTCGCGCCCCGCCACCTCGGCGAGGATCGACATCGGCCCGCGGACGGTGAACGCCGCGCCCGGATCGCGCGGCAGCGTCAGCCTCGCGTCGGCGCGGCGCAGGTCCGAGAGCACCACGTCGCCCCGGCCGGACATCTTCATCTCGTAGGTGGCGTGCTGCGCGCCGGTGGCGGTGGTGACGGTGCCGGCCAGCGTCTGCGCCGCCGTGTAGCGGAACGCCTCCGCCAGCGTGACGAGCCCGTCGCCGTCGGCGTCGCCGGCGCCGCGCAGCGCCACCTCGAGGTGATGGGTGAAGAAGCTGCCGCCGATGGCGGCAGACTCCTGCGCCGCCTCGCCGACCGCGGTGGAGGCGACGAAGGCGGTCCCCCGCACCTCCTCGCCCTGGGGGAGGGGGAAGTCCAGGGCGGGCGCGGCGCTGGCGCCCTTCACCTGCGTGAGCAGGCCCGCCTCGCACGCGTCCACGATGGCGACCTTGGCGTCGGCGGAGGCGCCGGCGACGGTCGCGCGCAGCTCGTCGAACGACAGCTTCTCGTCCCCGAGCTCGAGCCCGTCCGAGCCGGCGTGGCCGGAGTAGTAGAAGACGAGCAGCGTGTGGCGCCCGCTCCGGCGCGCGGCGGCGAGCTGCGCCTCCGTGGACCGCAGCGCGTCGCGGACCTGCGCCACGCGCGCGCCGCGCAGCAACACCACGTGGTCCTCCGGGAAGTCGCCCAGCTCGACGAGCGTGTGGCTAAAGCGCTCGGCGTCCTTCTCGGCGTACCAGAGCCGCGGCCTCCCCGCGCCGCCGTCGTTCGAGCCCACCAGCACCGCGTACCGCCCCGGCTCGGCCGATGCGGCGGCGGGCGCGAGGAGCGCGAGGGAGACCGCGGCGGCGGTGAGCGCGATCACGAGCGTTTCTCGAGCAGCAACGTCGCCTGCGCCGCCTCGGAAGGCAGTCCTGGGAGCGCACGGGCGGCGCGCACCGCCTCCGCGCCGCCGCCGGCAGCGGCGCGGACGGCGCGCTCGACCTCCGCGTAGGGGAGCGGCCGCGGCGAGCACACGGCGTACACGCGCTCGGGGCCGGCGCGGCCGTCGAGGCGAGCGCCGCCGGGGAGCGTCGTCGCCTCGCCCAGCTCGCCCGCCGCGTCTCCCTCCGCAGGATAGAGCCGCGAGACCTGGCCGGAGGCGTCGACCGACAGGATCCAGAGCCCACACGCGCGCGCCGGGCGCACCTGGAACCGGACGTTCGCGGCGGCGTCCACCGCTTCGCCGTCGCGCGCGGCGTGGGCGCCGTCCGGCGTCTGCACGTAGACCGCGAGGGCGAGCGCTCCACCCTTGAGCCCCACGTAGTCGGGCGCCGGACGCGACGCCAGGAACACGATGACGGCCGCCGCCGCCGCCGACAGGGGGGCGATCAAGAGCCCCCACCGGCGCCGCAGGTGGATGACCGCGGGCCGGGACCGCGCCACCACCTCGCCCACCGTCGCGGGGAACACCTCGCGCCGGAACGTCTCGCCCTCGCGCTCCATCTCCTCGAGCCTCCCCGCGCAGAGCGGGCACTCTGCGAGGTGTGCCGTCACGGCCGGAACCTCGCCGAGGAGATGGCGCTCGAGCTCGAGGTCGGAAGGGCACCGCCTCACGGCTCGGCTCCCGCGAGGAGCGCCCTCGCCCGCGCCAGGAACCGGGTCAGCTTACGGTGGACGGTCCGGCGCGAGATCCCCAGCGCCGCCGCCAGCTCCTCGTGCTCCATGCCATCGACGAGCACCCCCACCGCGACCGCCTGCGTCTGCGAGTCGAAGCGCGCCAGCACCTCGCGCGCGAGCCGCCGCTCCGGGTAGGGGTGCAGCGCCGCCGGCGCGAGCTCGAGCGCGTCGTCGCCCCGCTGCTCGCCGCGCCGGCGCGCGTCGCGCCGGAGGTTCAGGCAGTGATTCGTCGCGACGCGGTAGATCCAGGGCAGCGCCGTGTCGCGGGCCGCGAGCTTCCCGATGTCGCGCAAGAGCTTCACGAACACCTCCTGCGTCGCGTCGCGCGCGGCCTCGCTGTCGCGCAGCAAGCGCAGGCAGCGGCGGTACACGGCTGGCCCGTACTCGCGGTACAGGCTGACCACCTGCTGCTCGTGGCTGGACGCGCGCGCTGCTTGCATCCCCGGTGCGACGACCTCCGCCGTGAGGTTCGATTCTTTCTTTTACGGCCCGGACCGGGCGTGCGCGCGTCCGGTCGGGTCGTCCAGGGCGTCCAACGTCTCCACACCCGAGCCCGGCGCGGTGGGACAGCCGGCGCGCCAGGCGCGAGGGCGCGTCCCCGACGGGCTCCTTCACACGCTGGTTCGTTCGATGGTGGACGCGAGACCCGCGTGACATGAAACGGACGCGGCCGGGCCGACGTCCATCAACACGTGGAGGCGCACGGCATGGAACGAACGCGGACGGTGCCACGGTGGGGGACCAGCCCGGCGACGGGCGGCGGGAGCACCCTGCCGGATGGCGAGCTGGTGAGGAGAGTAGTGGCGGGCGACCGCGCGTCGTTCGAGATCCTGATGCATCGCCACAACGCGCGCGTCTACCACGCGATCCGCTCCATCCTGCGCGACGAGGCGGAGGTCGAGGACGCGATGCAGCAGACGTACCTCCTCGCCTACGCCCACCTGTCTGAGTTCGTGGGCGCCTCCTCGTTCTCCACCTGGCTGACGCGCATCGCCCTCCACGAGGCGCTCGGGCGCGCGCGCCGGCCCGTGCGCCTCGTCCCGGTGGGCGAGGCCGAGCTGCCGGAGGACACCGTGACGCCGCCACCCGAGAGCCCGGAAGACCGCGCCGCTTCCGCCGAGGCGGTGCGCTACCTCGAGCGCGGCATCGACCGCCTCCCCGCCCTCTATCGGACGGTCGTCATCCTGCGCGACATCGATCAGCTCACCACCTCCGAGACCGCCGAGACGCTGGGCGTCACGGAGGAGACGGTGCGCATCCGCCTCCACCGCGCCCGCCTTTCGCTGAGGCGCGCGATGTCGGAGGACCTGGCGCGCGAGGCGTCGCGCGCCTTCCCGTTCTTCGCGCCGCGCTGCGACCGCGTCGTCGCGCGCGTCATGGCCGCCCTGCCCCCGGAATGAGTGAATCTCCCACAGTCACACGGGTCCCTCCCCAACTGGTCAATCCCATGCGGCCCTCGGCGGGTGTGAAACGTCCTGACGGAGGGATCCAGCATGCTTGCGCTCGCGCTCACGCTCGCCGTCACGCTCGCCCCACCTGCCGGTGGAACGGCGTCACCCGGCGAGAGCGGGGAGCCAGCGGCCCAGCCCGCGGAGGAGGCGCCGAAGAAGCCCGAGGGTCCGCCGGAGAAGGAGCAACCCAAGGCCGAGCCGGGCCAGGAAGGGCTCGGGTTCGAGCTCCTGCCTCCACCGAAGGAGAAGGGGAACCCCGAGCTCGAGCGGCAGGTGAAGACGCGACGCCAGATGCTCGAGCTGCACCAGGCGGCCGGCTTCGCCACCTGGGCGGCGCTCACCGCCACCGTCATCGTCGGGCAGCTCAACTTCAACGACCGCTTCCGAGGGGGCGGAGACACCGGCAAGTACAACACCTGGCACGTCGGCCTCGCCGCCGGCACGAGCGCGCTCTTCGCCGGCACCGGGCTGCTGGCGCTGCTCGCGCCGAAGCCCTACCCCACCCCGGGACGGCTCGACACCGCGACCCTCCACAAGATCCTGATGGGGGCCGCCACGGCGGGGATGGTGACGCAGATCGTCCTCGGGGTCGTCGCGCGCGGCCAGACCGGCAGCACGTCCGAGCGCTCCATCGCCACCGCCCACCAGATCATCGGTTACACCACGCTCGGCATCTATAGCGCCGGTATGGTCGTGTTCGTGTTCTGAGGTCCGTCATGCTCGTCCGACTCCTCGCTGTCCTCCTGCTCGCCGCGCCCGCAGCCGGCCCGCGGACGTTCGACGTGCTGCCCGGCAGCACGCTGACCTACCGCCTCGTGCATAAGTTCCACACCGTGACTGGCGTCTCCCGCTCGGTCGAGGGCAAGGCGCGGCTGCTCCCCGACGGCACGGTGCAAGTCGCGGTGCGCGCGCCCCTCGACTCGTTCGACTCGGGCAACTCGAACCGCGACGCGCACATGCGCGAGGCGACCGGGTCCGGGACGAACCCCTATGTCGCGTTCAAGGGGGTCGGGCGGATGAACCCGCCCGACCACTACCCGGCGGACGAGAAGGTGTCGCTCCGCGGCGAGCTGACGCTCAAGACGACGAAACCGGTGGAGGTCCCGACCGAGGTCCGGTTCGAGTCGCCCGACCGAGCGTCGGTGAAGACCACCTTCCCGGTGAGCCTGGAGGAGCACGGGGTGGAGCGGCCCTCGCTCATGTTCGTCAAGGTGGACGACAAGATCGAGATCGACGCGCAGCTCACGCTCGGAGCCGCGCCGTGAGCAGCACGCGGCGCGACTTCCTCCGCTGCGCGGCCTGCGGGGGCGCCGCGGCCGCCGTGGCGGCGCTCGGCGGCTGCGCTCCGGGTGTCGACCCGGCGCCGCTGGTCGACGTCCCCGCACCGGTGAACGGCCGGGTGACGCTGGCGATCGGCAGCTACCCCCAGCTGAACCAGACCCACGGCGCAGCGCGCATCCAGGGGCCGGGGATCTCCCCGCCCATCCTTCTCGTGCGCCGGCCGGACGGCGGGTTCGCCGCCCTGTCGAGCATCTGCACGCACAAGAGTTGCCCGCTCGGCACGGAGGGCTTCGAGGTCGTCTGCCCGTGCCACGCCTCGCGCTTCGACCTCCAGGGCAACGTCACGCACCCGCCGGCGCCTGTCTCGCTCTTCGCCTATTCGTCGACCTTCGACCCGGCGACGGGCGAGCTCACCGTCGAGCTGTTGAGCACCGCCGGGGTGCCCTGAACGAGCCAGCTCGATTCTCGAACACGTGAGCGCACCAAGCACGGCGAGTGATCACGACATCTATGGGACGTGCGGACACGGGCCGAATTCGACCAGACACGCGAGGTGATGAGGGCGACCGGGCCGAGGTGGGCGGCGCTCCTGCTGGCGTTGGGCGCCTGCGCCGACGAGGCGGGCGCCCCCACGCTCCACTGGTACGTGAACCCCGATAACGGCGGGCAGGCGCGCCTCGCCGCCCGGTGCAGCGCCGCCGCCGGCGCTCGCTACAGCATCGAGACGCTGCCGCTCCCGGCCGACGCGAGCCAGCAGCGCGAGCAACTGGTGCGCCGGCTGGCCGCCCGCGACGGGTCGATCGACCTCATGAGCGTCGACGTGCCCTTCGTGCCCGAGCTGGCGACCGCAGGCTTTCTCCGCCCCTTCACGCAAGCCGAGGCGGCGCCCTTCACGCACGGTGTCCTGCGCGGTGCGCTCGAGTCCGCCACCTGGCGCGGCAAGCTGGTGGCGGCGCCCTTCACCGCCAGCTCCCAGCTCCTCTGGTACCGGCGCTCGGTCGCGGCGCGCGCACGGCTGCCCATCGCGGCGCGGCCGGTCACATGGGACGAGCTCCTGGCCGCGGCGGAGCGGACGGGCACCACCGTCGAGGTGCAGGCGAACCGGTACGAGGGCTACATGGTGTGGATCTCGGCGCTCGTCGCCTCGGCCGGCGGCTCGATCCTGGCCGATCCGGAGGCGGGCAAGGCGGCGCGGCCGGCCATCGACGGCGCCGCCGGCCGGCGGGCGGCCGCGGTGATCCGTGCGCTGGCGCGCTCGCCGGCAGCCGATCCGGCGCTCTCCACCGCCGACGAAGAAGCGACCCGCGCCGCCTTCCAGGGCCGCCGCGGCGGGTTCATGGTCAACTGGCCGTACGTGTACGGCGCGGCGCAGGCCGCGGTCGGGGCGGGCGCGCTCGACCACGCCGTGCTGGAGGACATCGGATGGGCGCGCTACCCGCGCGTGCTCCCCGACGCGCCGAGCCGGCCGCCGCTGGGCGGGATCGACCTCGCCGTCGGCGCGTTCACCCGTCACCCGGCGCTCGCGGTGGAGGCGGCGCGCTGCCTCACCTCGCTGGAGAGCCAGACCGTCTACATGCTGGACGCCCGCAACCCCGCGGCGCGGGCGGCGGTGTACGAGGATCGCGAGGTGAGACGGGTCTTCCCCATGGCGGACCTCATCCGCCAGTCGATCGACGAGGCGGCGCCGCGGCCGAGGACGCCCTACTACACCGACGTGAGCACGTCGGTGGTGCGCACCTTCCATCCGCCGCGCGCCGTCGATCCCGAGCGCACCCCGGCCGCCGCGGCGCGGCTCATCGTGGACGTGCTCGACGACCGCGTGCTGCTGTGAACGGGCCTGGACCGTTCACCGCGAGCGGCGGTGCGCGCGGCGTACCGAAGTCCAGGGTCGAGCGTGAGCGCGAGCTGGGCTGGCTCCTCACGGCGCCGGCCTTCGCCGTCATGCTGGCCGTCACCGCCTACCCCATGTTGCGGGCGGTTTGGCTCTCCCTCTTCAGCTACCGGCTGACCGACCCGGCCGGCCGCGAGTGGGTCGGGCTGCGGAACTACGCCGTCGTGCTCGGCGACCGGCTGTGGTGGGAGGACGTCGTGACCACGGTCACCATCACGGTCGTCACGGTGGTGGTGGAGCTCGTGCTGGGGATGGCCTTCGCGCTCGTCATGCACCGCATCGTCTTCGGGCGGCGGCTCGTCCGCACGGCGTTGCTCGTGCCGTACGGCGTGGTCACCGTCGTCTCGGGGTTCGCCTGGCGCTACGCCTTCGCGCTCGACACTGGCTTCGTGAATCGCTGGCTCGGCCTGGGCGACCTCGCCTGGTTCGGCCTCCGGGGGACGGCGCTCCTCGCCATCTGTCTGGCGGAGATCTGGAAGACGACCCCGTTCATGTCCCTCCTCCTCCTGGCCGGGCTGGCGCAGGTTCCGGAGGAGCTGCAGGAGGCGGCACGCATGGACGGGGCCACCGCCGGGCAGCGCTTCCTCCGCGTCACGCTCCCCGCGATGCGGTCGACCCTGCTGGTGGCGGTCCTGTTCCGCGCGCTCGACGCCTACCGGGTGTTCGACACCGTCTTCGTCATGACCGCGGGGGCGCAGCGCACCGAGACGGTCTCCTTCCTCGCCTACCGGCAGATGATCGGCCGGACCGCGCTCGGGCTCGGCTCGTCCGTCTCGGTGCTGCTCTTCCTCACCGTGGTGCTGTTCGCGGCCGGCTTCGTGAAGCTGTTCCGGCTGGAGCTGGTGCCGGCGGGAGCCGGGCGGTGAGCACGCGCGCGCGGGGTCGCGGGCCGGGCTGGGTGGCCGGGGCGGCGGCCATCGTGCTCTGGGCGCTCCTGCCGGTGGCGTGGATCGTCTCGCTCTCGCTCAGGCCCGGCCCGGAGCTGCGCAGCGGCCGCTTCTTGCCGTCGACCTTCACGCTCGAGCACTACCGGACCGTCTTCGCGACCCCGCTCTTCACGCATGCGCTGCGCAACTCGGTGGGGATCGCTCTCGTCGCGACCGCGCTCTCCGTGACGCTGGCGACGCTCGCCGCCTACGCCATCGCTCGGCTCGAGTTTCGCGGCAAGCGGCTCGTCCTCGCCACCGCGCTCGCCATCGCCATGTTCCCGGTGGTGTCGCTGGTCGGGCCACTCTTCGATCTGTGGCGGAAGGTCGGGCTGTACGATACCTGGCCCGGGCTCATCCTGCCCGACCTCTCCTTCACCCTGCCGCTCTCGCTGTGGGTCCTCGCCTCGTTCCTCCACGAGATCCCGTGGGAGCTGGAACAGGCGGCGCTCATGGACGGCGCGACGCCCTGGCAGGCGTTCCGGAAGGTGATCGTCCCGCTCGCCGCGCCGGGGGTCTTCACGGCCGCCATCCTCACCTTCTTCTTCGCCTGGAACGACTTCGTCTTCGGCATCTCGCTCACCTCCACCGACCGCGCTCGCACCGTGCCGGCCGCGCTGGCCTTCTTCACCGGGGCCTCGCAGTTCGAGCAGCCCGCCGGCCCCATCTCGGCGGCGGCGGTGGTGGTGACGGTGCCGGTGGTGGTGCTCGTTCTCCTCTTCCAGCGGCGCATCGTGGCCGGCCTGACCGCCGGCGCGGTGAAGGGCTGACCCCCATGGCGACGCTGACGCTGCGTCAACTGACGAAGCGCTACCCCGGCGGCGCGACCGGGGTGGACGGGGTGAGCCTCGAGGTCCAGGACGGCGAGCTGCTCATCCTGGTGGGGCCCTCCGGCTGCGGAAAGTCGACCCTGCTCCGCATGATCGCGGGGCTGGAGGACATCTCGTCCGGCGAGCTCCTCATCGACGGCGAGCGCGCGAACGAGCAGACGCCGCGCGAGCGCGGCCTCGCCATGGTGTTCCAGAGCTACGCGCTCTACCCGCACCTGACGGCCTTCGAGAACATCGCCTTCCCGCTCCGCATCGCCGGCCGCCCGGAGGCGGAGATCCGGCGCCGGGTCGAGGAGACGGCGCGGCTCCTCGATCTCGGAGAGCTCCTGGCCCGCCGCCCGAGCCAGCTCTCGGGCGGTCAGCGGCAGCGGGTCGCGATGGGGCGCGCCATCGTGCGCGAGGCGCGTGCCTTCCTCTTCGACGAACCACTCTCGAACCTCGACGCGAAGCTGCGCGGGCAGATGCGGACCGAGATCGCTCGCCTGCAGCGCCGGCTCGGCGTCACCACCGTCTATGTCACGCACGACCAGACCGAGGCCCTGACGCTCGGGGACCGGGTGGCGGTGCTGCGGCGGGGTACCGTCCAGCAGGTGGCCACGCCACGCGAGCTTTACGAGCACCCGGCGAACATCTTCGTGGCCGGCTTCATCGGCTCGCCCCCCATGAACTTCCTGCCGGCGCGGCCGGAGGGCGGGGAGCTGGTCCTGCCCTTCGCTCGCGTCGCGCTCGCGCCGGAGGTGGCGCCGCGGCTCGGCGCGGGGGCGCTCGTCGTGGCCGGCCTCCGCCCCGAGCACTTCGAGGACGCGGCGCTCGTCCCCGCGGAGGCGCGCGGGCGGGGCCTGATCTTCCGGGCCCGGGTGGACGCGACCGAATGGCTCGGGAGCGAGCAGTTCGCCTACCTGCGGTTGGACGTGCCGCCGGCGGAGGCTGTCCAGCTGAGGAGCCTCGCCCGCGAGCAGGACACCGAGGTCCTCCGCCCGCAGCTCGTCGTCTCGCTCGATCCGGCGAGCCGGCTCCGAGCCGGCGCCGAGGCCGAGCTCTGGCTCGACCCGCGGCGGATGCAGCTCTTCGATCCGGAGAGCGGGGAGAACCTGTCGGCAAGCTCGGCGCGCGCGGGGACCTCATCGGCGTAGTGCCCTATACCTTCTCCAACGCGCGCCACTGGCCTAATCTTCGGACGTGCTCTCGCTCTCTCCCGCGGCCGCCCTGCTCCTCGCCGCGCTCGCCGCCGCGGACGCGCCCCGCCCGCTCGCGGTCGCCGCCGCCGCGAACTTGAAGCCGGCGCTCGACGAGCTTGCGGCGACGTTCCGTGAACAGCACCCGGAGACCGACGTGCGCGCCACCTACGGCGCCTCCGGCTTGCTGTTCACCCAGATCGCGAACGGGGCACCCTTCGACGTCTTCCTGTCGGCGGACGCCGAGTACCCAGCGCAGGCGGTCGCGCGCGGGCTCGCCGCCGGTGACGCTTTCACCTACGCGCTGGGCGAGCTCGTCGTGTGGGTCCCCGCGGGCTCGCGGCTCGATCTCGCGCGGCGCGGACTGTCCGCGCTCTCGGACCCGGGCGTCGAGCGGATCGCGTTGCCGAACCCGGAGACCGCCCCCTACGGCCGCGCCGCGCGAGAGGCGCTCGTGCGGGAGGGGCTGTGGGAGATCGCGAGGCCGCGGCTCGTCATCGGCCAGAGCGTGTCGCAGGCGGCCAGCTTCGCCGCCAGCGGCAACGCCCAGGCGGCGTTCCTGCCCCGATCGCTTGCCGCCGCGGCGCCGCTCTCGACGACCGGCCGGTTCTGGACGGTCCCGGAGGCGAGCCACGCCCCCATCGTGCAGGCCGGGGTCGTCCTCACGTCCGCGCGCCAGCCCGAGCTCGCGCGGGCGTTCGCCGCGTTCCTCGCCTCGGACGGCGCCCGGGCGATCCTGGCGCGGCATGGCTACCGGCCCCCGAGTGCCGCTCCGCAGAAGCGATGATCCGGTTAACCACAAGCATGCTCCGCGGCACTTCGCGGGGAAGGCTCCGTGCCTTGCAGGAAAGCCGCAAGGCACGGGCCCTCCCCGCGTGCCCTACCGGGGGAGGCGGACCGCCGCCTCCCCCGAACCCCCACCCGGGTGGCGCGCGCACGATGGGCTCACCTTCTCCGACGCGCGCCACGAGGTGACGGTTGGATCTCGCCGCCCTCCGCCTCAGCTTCGCCCTCGCCGCGCTGACCACGGTCGCCCTGCTCGCGCTGGGGCTTCCGCTGGCGCAATGGCTCGCCACCTCGCGGAGCCGCGCGCGGCCGGTGGTGGAGGCGGTGGTGTCGCTGCCGCTGGTCCTGCCCCCGACGGTGCTCGGCTTCTATCTCCTGGTGGCGTTCGCGCCTCGCGCCCCGCTCGGCCGAGGCTTCGCAGCGCTGCTCGGACACCCGCTCGCCTTCAGCTTCGAGGGGCTCCTCCTCGCCTCGGTCCTCTACAGTTTGCCCTTCGCGGTGCAGCCATTCGCGGCGGCGCTGTCGAGGGTCGACCCCCGGCTGGTGGAGGCGTCGTACGCGCTCGGCGCCGGGCGCCTCGAGACCTTCTTCCGCGTCTCGCTCCCCCTGGCGCGGCCCGGCGTGGTGGCCGGAGCCGTGCTCGCCTTCGCTCACACGATCGGTGAATTCGGCGTCGTGCTCATGGTGGGAGGCAACGTGCCGGGCCAGACGCGCACGCTCTCGATCGCGCTCTTCGACGCGGTCGAGCAGCTCGACTGGGCCGCGGCACACCGCACCTCGCTCGTCCTGCTCGCCCTCTCCTTCGCAGCGCTCGTCGCGACGCACGCGCTGCAGCCGCGGAGCTCGACCTCGCGATGAGCGCGCTCGAGGTCGATCTGGAGCGGCGGTTCGCGGGCGGCCCGGCGGTGCGAGCGCGCCTGACGCTGCCGCTCGGCGAGGCCCCGGTCACGGTGCTGTTCGGCCCCTCCGGCGCGGGCAAGACGACGATCCTGCGCTGCCTGGCCGGGCTCGAGCGCCCCGACGCAGGCACGATCCGCTTCGGAGGCGAGACCTGGTTCGACTCCGCCGCGGAGGTCGATCTCCCGCCGGGGCGCCGCCGGGTCGGCCTGCTCTTCCAGGACCACGCGCTCTTCCCACACCTCACCGTGGAGGAGAACGTCGGGTACGGCGTGCGCGGCGTCGATCGCGCGGAGCGGGCGCAGCAGGTCGCGGCGGTGGCGTCGCGGCTCGGGATCGCGGCGCTCCTCCCGCGCCGCCCCGGCCAGCTCTCGGGCGGGGAGCGCCAGCGCGTCGCGCTTGCGCGCGCGCTCGCGGCGCGCCCTCGGCTGCTGCTGCTCGACGAGCCGCTCTCCTCGCTCGACACGCCCACCCGCGAAGCGCTCCGCGGCGAGCTGCGGGGGACGCTGGAGCGCGCCGGGCTGCCCTCGATCGTGGTGACCCACGACCGCGTCGAAGCGCTCGCGCTGGGCGATCGGCTGGCGGTGCTGGCCGACGGCGCGGTGCGACAGGTGGGGCCGGTGCACGAGGTCTTCAGCGCGCCGGCCGACCTGGTCGTGGCGCGCGTGGTCGGGACGGAGAACGTCCTGCCGGCGCGGGTGATCGACCGGCGGGACGGGCTGGCGCGGGTCGAGGTGGGGAAGGCGGTCCTGTGGGCGCTCGATCCCGGGCACGCCGGCGAGCCCGAGGCCTACGCCTGCGTGCGCGCCGAGGACGTCGTGCTGGAGGCGGCGCCCGCCGCGGCGACGAGCGCGCGCAACGAGCTCTCCGGCGCGGTGGTGTCGGTCGCCGCCGAGGGGCCGCTGGTGCGCGCGACCCTCGACTGCGGTTTCCGCCTGGTGGCGCTCGTCACGCGGGACAGCGCGGAACGGCTGGGAGTCGCCCCGGGCCGCGCGCTGGCGGCTCTGATCAAGGCACAGGCGATCCGGATCGTCCTGCGCTCGCGCTAGTGCCGCTCCGCAGGAGTGAAGAGCCAGTTCACTGTAGGTCTGCTCCGCGGCACTTCGCGAAGAAGGCTCCGGGGCTTGCAGGAAAGCCGCAAGCCCCGGGCCCTCCCCGCGGGCCCTACCGGGGGAGGCGGGGTCGACCCATCGGCGCGATCGATCGTCGCGCGCCGATGGGTGCCCCGTCCCCCGAACCCCCACCCGCGTGGCGCGCGCACCGTGGGGTCACTTCTTCCGACGCGCGCCACTAGCGCGCTGCCGCCTCGGCGCCCGTCTCGCCGCCGACGCGCCCCGCGGCGCGCTCGAGCGCGCTCGAGAGCGCGTGCACCGCCGAGCGGGACCGTCCGAGCGTGACCGCCGCGGCGTCGACGGGCAGGCGATCGATCTCGCGGAGCCGCTCGCGGGCGCGCTTCCCGAGGGTCGCGGTCGCCTCGTGCGCGACGCCCTCGAGCTCCTTGGCGAGCGCCGAGAGACTCCAGTCGCGCGCGGCGAGCGCCTCGAGCCGGCGATCGAAGGAGCGGAGGCCGGCGGTTCCGGACGCGAGGAGGTGCGCGACGCGCTTGCGCGCGCGGACCTTCACCTCCGGCCGGGCCTCGGGCGGGGCCGGGACGGGGGTGGGAACGGGGGTGGAGTGCGGGGGTGAGGCGCTGTTCAGGGACGGCGACATCGGTGGACCTCGCTGGTGGGACAATCGGTGAGGGTTGTAGGGCGGGGGCTCGTCCCCCGCCGGCCGTGGCGGGCGGGGACCTCGAGTCTGCGCCTAACGCGGTACCGGTCCAATTCCCTCGTCGGGTCGCGTCGCGAGAGCACCCGCGAACGCCGCGCGCCTCGTCCGGTGCGACGCTGCGACGCACCCGTCGCGCGAGACCGATCAGACGCCGGCCGCGGCCGCAGGCGATCCGCGGGCGCGCTCCGCCGCGTGGCGCTCGATGACGTCGAGCATGAGCCGCACCGCGCGGTCCCAGCCGAAGCGCTCCGCCGCGCGCCGCTGGCCCGCGTCGCCCATGGAGCGCGCCCGCGCCGGATCGCCGATGAGAGCGAGCATGGCCGCCGCCAGCGCCTCGCGATCCCTCACCGGCACGAGCAGGCCGGTCTCGCCCTCGGCGACGATCTCGGGGATGGCCTCGATGCGCGTGCCGATGCACGGCAGGCCGTGGCTCATCGCCTCGAGGAACGAGAGGCCGAACGCCTCGCGCAGGGTCGGCAGCACGAACACCGCCGCTCGCGCGTACAGGGGCGCGAGCTCGCCGGGCGTCCGCAGACCGAGCAGACGGACCCCGGTTGGCGAGCGAGCGGGCTGCCGCCCGCCCACCATCCAGAGCTCTGCGTCGGCGTGCCGCGCGCGCACGGTCGCGAACGCATCGAGCGTCTCCGGGCCACCCTTGGCGACGAAGTTGCGCCCCACGAAGAGGAACGCCTTCTCGCGCGGTCGCGCCGGCGCTTGCGGCACCACGTTCGCGCCCGCCCCCACGATGTGCACCTTCTCCGGAGGGACGGCGTAATCCGCGAGGAGCGACCGCCGGACGTTCTCGCTCATGACGAAGATCGCGCCGGCCCGCTGGTAGACGAGCACCTCGCGACGCCGCCACCCCTCCTCGAAGGGGATGGGAGGATCGATCCCGGGGAGCGAATCGTATCGCTCGTTCAGGGCGCGGGTGTGATCGCAGTACAGGTAGTAGGGGGGATGCCGCCCGTGCTCCAGATCCTTCACCGGGGCGAACAGGACGCCCGATTGCAGGACGACGTCCGGGGTCTCCGCGGCGACCGCTCGCTCGCAGCGGGCGGTCAGGCGGTCGAAGGCGACCGTGGTGTGGACGTACCAGGCCTTCCAGTGCCGCCGGAAGCGCGCCATCGCCGCCGCCGTGGCGATCACCGGGTCGACCCGGAAGTTCGGCACCTTGATCGAGCCGATCCGCCGCTTGTAGAGGAACCCCGCGACGGGGTCGTAGATTCGCACCTCGTGCCCCGCGCGGCGGAGCCGCAGCAGCACGGCGTCGGTCACCCCGGACTGGGAGCCATAATTGATGTAGAGAATTCGGAGGGGCATCCGAAGAGGCATCCGCTGAGGGAGAATGTAGGCTCCGGAGGGCCCAGCCGTGAGTGACCAGGGACCGCATCGGCGTGGTCGAGCAGCAGGTGGAGCAGGTCGGCCGTCTGCTCGACCGCCTGGGATCGAGAGGTAGAATCTTTTTTAGGCTCGAACGACTCGTGCTCCCGACCCCCACCAGCTTTCGCCCCGAGTCGCTCGTGGGGACGACCCTCGACGGCCGGTACCGGCTGGTCGCCCACATCGCGAGCGGCGGCATGGGGGCCATCTTCCGCGCCGAGCACGTCTACATGCGGAAAGAGCTGGCGCTGAAGGTGCTCCGGCCCGACCTCTCCTCGCTGCCGGACATCGCCGAGCGCTTCCGCCGCGAGGCCGAGATCGCCGCCTCGCTCGAGCACGACAACATCGTCCGCGTCACCGACTTCGGGCGGAGCCCGGAGGGCTGGCTCTTCCTCTCCATGGAGCTGCTCGAGGGCGAGAGCCTCTTCGACCGGTTGCGCCGCACCGGCTCGCTCACGCCGGAGGAGGCGGTGAGCGTCCTGGTGCAGATGTGCCGCGGGCTCGAGGCCGCGCACGCGCGCGGGGTGGTCCACCGCGATCTCAAGCCGGAGAACATCTTCCTCACCGCCCGCCCGGCCGGCCTGATCAAGATCCTCGACTTCGGGATCGCCAAGCTGACCGACCCGCAGATCGCGAGCGACACCCAGGCCGGCATGGTGGTGGGCACTCCGGAGTACCTCTCGCCGGAGCAGGCGATGGGGAGCGCCGTCGACGGGCGGGCCGACGTCTACGCCGTCGGGCTCATCGGGTGGCGCATGCTGGCCGGCCGCCACCCATTTCGCGCCGACGACGCGCGCGGCCTCCTCATGATGCAGGCGACGCAGCCCGTGCCGTCGATCATCGAGGCGCGCCCGGACCTCTCCGCCTGGCCGGGCCTCGTGACCGCCATCGGCCGCGCCTGCGCCAAGGACGTCCGCGAGCGACACCCGAGCGCGGCCGAGCTGCGCGCGGAGCTCGAGGCCTGCCTCGGCTCGCTCGACCTCGTGCCGGTCGCTCCCAAGCCTTCGGACAGCCGCCCCCGCGCGAGCGCCTGGACCCCGTCCGGCTCCGGCGCGGCCGCCCTCCCGATCGACGCCGCGCCCACGATCGAGGCGACGCTGACCCTCGACGCCACCGTCCCCACCCCGCGGCCGGTGCGTGCGCTCCGCTTCGCCCGGCGGCACCGGCTCGTGCTCGCGCTCGCGATCCTCGCGGCGGTGCTCGTCCCCACGTCTCTCTCGTTCTCGCGCTGGCTGGAGGAGCGTCCGGTGGCGCGCGCCCGCGCGCTGCTCGCCGCCGACCGGCCGGAGGCCGCCCGGGACGCCATCACGCCCGCCGTGCTGCGCCGGCCGAGCGACGCTCGGCTCCGCGTCCTCCAGGGCCAGGCGCTCCACCGCATCCAGGGGCAGGCCCAGGCCGCCATGGACGCCTACGCGGCCGCGCTCGACCTCGACCCGCGCGCGCTCGACGCGACCGCGCTCTCCGACCTCAGCCAGAACCTGGCCGCGGAGCGCAAGGTCGCGGAGCGCTCGGCGAAGCTGCTGGCGCGGGTGGGTCCTCCCGCGGTGCCGTACGTGCTCGAGGCCATCGGGCAGACGACCGGCGCCGCGCGACTGCGCGTCCTCGAGCTGGCCCGCGACATGGGGGTCGAGGAGCGCGTCGACCGCCTGGCGGTGTACGGCGCGCTGCTGTCCGACCCCGACTGCGAGGTCCGCCGGGCCGCCGTCCGCCGCCTGGGCGAGATCGGCAACCCCGACGCGGCCCCGAAGCTCCAGGAGCTCGCCCACGAGAGGCGCCGCATCAAGGGGCTCTTCGGGCTGCCGCAGGAGGTGCCGCTCTGCGGCGCGGCCGAGGCGGAGGCCGCGGCCCGCAAGCTGACGGCGCGGCGCTGAGCCCACGCTCGCCACCCCACGCTCGCCCTCCCACGCGTGACACGCCGCCCAGGGCCCCGCCAAGGCCCGCCCGCGTGGCGCTGCGGAGGACATGATCGGACCGTGGCCGTCCGCGCGGCGGCGCGGCGAGGAGATCATGCAGCGCGACCCGGAGCTCGTCGACCTGCGTGCCGAAGAGGGCGCGCGGGTGGTGGCGTTGGGGCTCCTCTCGGACGCCGACGAGGCGGCACGGGCGCTGGAGCGCCGGGACGACGAGGAGGCGCTCCACGACTTTCGCGTCGCCCTGCGGCGCCTCAGGAGCGCGCTGCGCGCGTTCCGCCCGTGGCTCGAAGGGAGCCTCCGCCGCAAGCACGAGAAGCGGCTGAAGCGCCTGACCCGCGCGACCAACCCGGCGCGCGACGCCGAGGTGCAGCTCGCCTGGCTCGCCGCGGAGCGCGAGGCGCTCGCCGCCCCGCGGCGGCGCCCGGGGCTGGAGCACCTGGAGGAGCGGCTGCGGGGGCGGCTCCGCGAGGCCGATCGGGGCCGGGCACGGCTCCTCGCGCGCTACCGCGACGCGACGACGCGGCTGCGCCCCCGGCTCTCGGCGTATGAGGTGCGGCTCGACGGCGACGGTCGCGTGCCGTTCTCCGCCGCGGTGGCGGGGCTGCTCTCGGCACAGGTCGGGACCGTGCGCGCCCAGCTCGCGGCGGTCCGCGGGGCGGGTGACGAGGCGCGGATCCACCGCGCGCGCATCGACGCGAAGCGCCTGCGCTACCTGCTCGAGGCGCTGCGCGGGAGCGAGGCGGTCGATCCGCGCCCGGCGGTGAAGCACCTCAAGAAGCTGCAGGACGTCCTCGGCGAGCTGCACGACAGCCACGTGCTCGCGGGCGAGATCGCGAGCGCGCTGGCCGAGGTCTCGGGCGAGCGAGCGCGCCGGCTCGTCGACGAAGGCCGCCCCGGCGCGGCGCGGGAGCTGCGCGACAGCCCGCGCCCGGGCCTGGTGGCCGCGGCGCGGCGCGTCCGCGAGCGGCGTGACGGCTCCTACGACGCGCTCACGCGCGACTGGCTCGGCGCCGGTGTGGAGTCGGTCGCCGCGGACGTGGCGACGCTCGTCACGGCGCTGGAGGGGCGGGCGGAGGGCGTGCTCGAGACGCGTCGGCGCTGGCTGCTCTGCGCGTTCCCGCCCGCGCTGGCGGACCTGGCGCCGCGCCAGGTCGACGAGGGGTGGCTCCCGGGCAAGCGCCTGCGGGAGCGGCTCCGCCGCGAGCGCGGGCCCTCCGGGGAGCGCTGCTCCCGCGGCCTGGCGCGCGGCTCAGGACCCTGGTGGCTGACGCTCGAGGAGGAAGTGAGCCGTGACGTGTTCGAGGTCCTCTGGGCGCTCGCCGAGGAGCGGCGCAGCTCGCGGCGCTGGGACATTCCGGAGGGCGCCGTCACCTGGAGCGTGGAGGAGCTGCCGGGAGGGGACCGGTGGATCGCCGAGGTCCGCCTCCCTCCGCGGGCGGCGGAGGTACCCATGCCCGACTGGCTCGCGCCGGTCGTCGCGCGGGAGATCACGGACGAGCCCGACGAGCTCGTCCGCGCGGGAGATCACGCGGTGAGTGAGGGCGCGCTCTCACCGTGAGGGTGAGCTCCGGACGGCGCCTCGGCGGGGATCGCCCCGAGCACGCGCGAGCCGGGTCCCACCAGGAGCCGCGTGCCGCGCCAGCTCACCTCGCGGCGGACGAAGCCGTAGGCCCAGGCGCCACCGAACAGGACGTCCTTCAACGGGACGAATGCGAGCTGCCAGGTGGCGAGGCCGCCCGGCGCGAGGGCCCTCGCGGCGGCGCCGTCGAGCGCGCTCTTCGCGACGCAGGTGCCCGCGAACCCCGCCGCGGCCAGCGCGGTGCGATCGCACGCGAGCGCCGCCGCCGCCAGGAGCACCGGGTTCAGGAGGGCCTGGGCGGCGTAGAGCCCGGGCCCGACCAGCTGCCGCTGCAGCACGGCCCAGCGGCAGTAGCGCGCGGAGAAGGCGGAGACGCCCTGCCGCTGGCTCACGTTCCGCACCGCGCTCGGCGCGAGCGCCACCCGCTTGCCGAGGCGCTCCGGCACGAGCAGGCCCATGACGTAGTCCTCGGCCAGCACGTCCTTCACCGCCTCGAAGCCGCCCATCGCGACGAGATCGCGGCGTCGGAAGGCCATCGACTTCCCCACCACGATGTCTCGCCCGCAGAACCGCTTCGCCGCCACCACCCCCGGCGCGATCGCGCCCGCCAGGTGCAGCTGGTCGAAGAGCGAGCCGAGGCGTGTCGCGCCCTCGCCGACCACCGGGTGCGTGACGAGGCCGACGCCCTCGTCCTCGAGCAGGGCGGCGATCTCGGCGAGGTAGCGGGGCTGGACGCGCACGTTCGAGTCCGAGATGACGAGCACGTCGTGCCGTGCCGCTCGCGCCAGCGTGAGGAGCTGGTTCACCTTGGGGTTGAGGCCAGGCTCGCCGCGCTGCACGACGACCTTGAAGCGGCGCGGCCAGCGGCGCGCCGCCGCGCGCGCGACTTCCCAGGCCGGGTCGCTGGCGCTCTTGACGCCCAGCACCACCTCGTACTCCGGGTACTCGAGCGCGGCGAAGAGCGCCAGGTTCTCCCGGAGCCCGTCGTCGACGCCGCAGAGCGGCTTCAGGATCGAGATCGGCGGCCGCTGGACTCCCGCGGGCGCCGCGCCGGCGAGGTGGCGCCGCAGCGCCAGGCCCTGCGCCGCCACGAGCACGATCCCGACGGCGGCCACCGCGAAGAGAAGGACGGCGAGCTGGTGGGCCATGCGCTCCTCCGAGGGCGCCGCCGGAGCGGCACCGTTGAACGCAGCGTGCAATGGCGACGTGACCCGGCCGTGGACCCGAGGTGACGGCCCTGCGACGCGGGTGGAACAGATTGGCGGCCGATCACGCCGCCGCGCGGGCCGGCGCCGCCGCGCCGACGGCCGACCGGCGACGAGGGGCGATCGCGAGCCAGCGCTCCGCGAGCACCTGCCCCGCCTCGTGCGTGATGAGGCGCGCCCGGCCCAGCTCCGGCGTCGCGCCGGCGTTGAGGACGCGGAGCGCCCGACCCGCGCGCGCCGGGACCGTCACCTCGGCGGCGCGGTGGCGGTGCCCGTGCAGGACGAGGTCGCACCGGCCCCGCAGCTCCTCCACCAGCTCCTCGCCCCCGGCGACCTCGTCCGCGTGCGGCCAGCCCAGCAGCGCCGCGAGGTGCTCGCCCAGGCTCTCCTCGGGCAGCGGCAGCAGGTGATGGTGCAGCATCACGGCGGTCAGCGCGCGCGGCGGAGCGGCGTCGAGCGCCGCGTCGAGCGCGGCCAGGTCTTCGGCGTCGAGCGCCCCGTGGCTGGCGATGAGCGATCGGTTGTGGTGGGCGGTCGAGTCCACGCGCACGGCCCACAGCCCGCCGCGCTGCTCCGCCTGCACGCGCGAGCCCGCCATGAGCGCCGCGCCCGCGTCGTCGCCCAGCCGGTCGTGGTTGCCGGGGACCACCAGCAGCCGGGGGGCGAGCGGCGCGAAGATCTGCTCGAAGCGCGCCAGCTCGGCGCGCCGGCCGCGGTGGGTCACGTCGCCGGTGACCAGTACCGCGTCGACGTTCGCCGCCAGGAGCGCCTCGCACAGCGCCTCCGCCGCCGAGGAGGCGGCCGCGTCGCGCCCGAGGTGCAGATCCGAGATGTGCGCCAGGGTCTCGCTCACGCCGCCCTCCACCTGGGCGCAGTTGACCAGCGGTGCGTGACGGGCGTGGGGCGAGCGGCCGACCTTTCCGTGAAGCCGCGCCTCACGGTCCGCGCGGCGCCGTCGCGGCGACGTCACCGCTCCGCCGCGCCGCCGTCACGGGCGCGATGCAGGCTCGTCCCCGTGGAGACCCTCCGCCCGAAGCCGATCGTCGCCGCCGTGGAGATGGGCTACGGCCACGTGCGCGCGGCGCGCTCGCTCGCCGACGCGCTCGGCGAGCCCGTCGTGTACGCCGACCGCCCTCCCCTCACCGGCCCCTCCGAGGACCGGCTGTGGCGGCGCGTGCGCGCCACCTACGAGACCACCTCGCGGCTCTCGCAGCTCCCGGTGCTCGGCGCGCCGCTGCGCTGGGCGCTCGACGAGGCCACCGCCATTCCGCACCTCCATCCCTTCCGCGATCTCTCCGCGCCGACGCGCGCGGTCCACGCGCTGCACCGGCTCGTCGAGCGCGACCTGGGGCGCGGCCTGGTCGAGGAGCTGCGCCGGACCGGGCGCCCGCTCCTCACCACCTTCTATTCGCCAGCCATCCTGGCCGACTGCGCCGGCGTGGGCGAGGTCTGGTGCGTGGTCACCGACACCGACGTGAACCGCATCTGGGCCCCGCTCGACGCGCAGCGCACCCGCATCCGGTACCTCGTCCCCACCCCGCGCGCGGCGCGGCGGCTCGTCCAGTACGGCGTCCCGCCCGAGCGCGTGACCTGCACCGGCTTTCCACTGCCGGACGAGCTGGTGGGCGGCCCGAACCTGGGCGCGCTGCGCCGGAACCTGGCGGCTCGCCTCGTGCGCCTCGACCCGGCGCGCGCCTTCCAGCGCGAGCACCGCGAGGAGCTGGCGCACTTCCTGGGGCCGCTCCCTGACGGGGAGGATGCGCGCCCTCCGCTCCTGACGTTCGCGGTCGGCGGCGCCGGCGCCCAGGCCGGGCTGGCCCGGGCCTTCCTCCCCTCGCTGCGTCGGCACGTCGAGTCGGGCCGGTTGCGGCTGGCGCTGGTGGCCGGAACGAAGCCATCCGTCAAGCAGACGTTCGAGGAGGCGCTGCGCCGGGCCGGGCTCTCGGGCGCGCTGGGGAACGGCGTCGAGATCCTCTTCGCCGCCGGCGTCGACGAGTACCTGGACCGGATGAACGCGCTCCTGGCCGAGACCGACGTGCTGTGGACGAAGCCTTCCGAGATGAGCTTCTACGCCGCGCTCGGGCTGCCGCTCGTGCTCGGCGTACCGGTGGGAGTCCACGAGCGCGCGAACCGGCGCTGGGTCCGCGAGAGCGGCGCCGGCGTGAAGCAGCGCGACCCGCGCTTCGCCGGCGAGTGGCTGGCCGACATGCTCGACGACGGCGTGTTCGCAGCCGCGGCGTGGGCGGGCTACACGCGGCTCCCCAAGTTCGGGCTCTACCGGATCCTCGAGCTCGTGGGCGCGTCCTGCGCCGGCGAGCGGCCTCCGGCGCAGCGGCGGCCCGAAGTCTCGGGCCAGGGCGCATAGCGCGTGCGACGCCAGCGCCCGCGTGCTACACCCCGCGCCTCGAGGCGATGCGGCGCGGATCGCGCGCCACGCCGACGGGGAGGGCGCTTCGGAGGCCCTCTCGAGGAGGACGGGCATGGCGGCGGTCGAAATCACGCAGGCGTCACCGGTCGAGATCGAGTCGGACCTGCTCGCGGTGCCGGTCTTCGAGGAGGACCTCAAGCCCCGGCTGCAAGGGCTCCTGGCCGAGCTCGACGGCCTCCTCGAGGGGCACCTCGCCCGCGCCGCCGCGGCGGAGCGCTTCCGCGGCAAGGCCGATCAGCAGTTGCAGCTCAACACGCTGGGACGGATCGGCGCGGCGCGGCTGGCGCTCTTCGGCCTGGGCCGGCGCGCCGACGCGGAGGCGCTCTCGCGCAACGGGTACGAGCCGCTCCGCATGGCGCTCGGGAAGGTCACCCGCGCCGGGCAGAGGGCAGGCGTGGCGCGGCTCGCGGTCGCGCTCGACGGGACGCTGGCCGCGGCGGAGGCGATGCGCGCCGCCGTCGAGGGCGCGCTCCTCGGCGCCTACCGGTTCGACCGGTACCGGAAGAAGGACGACGAGCCGCGCCCGGCGTTGAAGCAGCTCACGCTGGCGGTGCCGGCTCAGGCCGCGAAGGCGGACGGCGCGGCGGAGGCGATCCGCCTCGGCGAGCAGGTCGCGGCGGCGGTGTGCTGGGCGCGGGACCTCGTGAACGAGTCGCCGGCCGATTGCACGCCGGAGCGGCTCGCCCGCGCCGCGCGCGAGGTGGCGAAGTCGGGTGGCCTCCGGTGCGAGGTGCGCGGCCCCAAGGAGATCGGCGCGCTCGGCATGGGCATGTTCCTCGGCGTGACGCGCGGCTCGGCCGAGGAGCCGCGCCTGGTGAAGGTCTCGTACACGCCGCGCGGCGCCGGCGCCAAGGCGCCCCCGCTCGTCCTCGTCGGCAAGGCGATCACCTTCGACTCGGGCGGCCTCTCGCTCAAGCCCACCGACAGCATGGTCACGATGAACGGCGACATGGCGGGGAGCGCCGCCGTGCTCGCCGCGATGCGGGTCGTGGCGGAGCTCGCCCCGCCGTTCCCAGTCCACGCCCTGCTCGGCGCCTGCGAGAACATGCCGGGCGGCCGCGCCTACAAGCCGTCGGACGTGCTCACCGCCTACGACGGGCAGACGGTCGAGATCACCAACACGGACGCCGAGGGGCGGCTCGTGCTGGGGGACGTGCTCGCCTGGGCGGTCGACACGCTCCGTCCCGCGGCGGTGGTGGACCTCGCGACGCTGACGGGCGCTTGCGTGGTGGCGCTCGGCAACTACACGACGGGCGCCTTCGGCTCCGGCGGCGGCGCGATCGACGCGGTGTTGACGGCCGCGGCGCGCGCGGGCGAGGACACCTGGCGGATGCCGCTCGTGCCCGCCGTGAAGGACAACCTGAAGTCGGACGTGGCGGACATGAAGAACACCGGCGAGCGCTGGGGCGGCGCGATCTCCGCCGCTCACTTCCTGCACGCCTTCGTGGGCCAGACGCCGTGGGCGCACCTCGACATCGCCGGCCCGGCGCACGCCTCGAAGGAGCGCGGCTACGTCGCGAAGGGCGGGACCGGGGTGGGCGTGCGGACGCTGGTCGAGCTGGTCCGCGCGTGGCAGCCGCAGGCCGAGGCTGGGGCGGGCGGCCGCCGCAGGGGCGGGGCGCGGGCGCGCGCGCGGCGTTAGGCGAGGGGCGTGGACGCGCAGGCCGAGCTCGAGCTCCTCCTCCGCCCCGCCGCGGGCGGCCTCTACGTCGTTTCGACCGGCAAGGAGGAGCAGCTCGCGGTGCAGCGCCGCATCTACGGGGGCGCGACGGAGAACGACGTGGCGGCCCGCTGGCGGGCGGCGCTCGGCGAGGCGCGCGGCGCGCGCGCCTTCCTCCTCGGCATCCCCTCCGACGTGGGCGCGGGCTTCCTGCGCGGCGCCAACATGGGCCCGCAGGCGATCCGATCGCGCCTCGTCGAGGAGGACCCCGGCTTCTTCGACCGTGCCCGCGCGGCGGGGCTCGTGGACGTGGGCGACGTCTTCACGGTGCCGCAACTGCTCCACGACGAGATGCTCTCCGAGGGGCAGAAGGCGGCGAGCCGCGCGGCCCTCTATCCGGGGGTTCCGCCGGCGGAGCGCGATCGCCTGCCGGTGTCGCCGCTCTCGATGGGGGAGCGCGCGCTCGAGCTCCTGCTCGACCTCGCGAGCGACGCGCGGGTGATCCTCCTCGGCGGCGATCACTCCTGCGCCTGGCCGGCGGCGAAGGTCCTCGCCGCGAGGCGGCCCGGGCTCGGGATCGTGCAGGTGGACGCCCACACCGACCTGCTCGAGGAGCGGCTGGGCGTGAAGTACTGCTTCGGCACCTGGTCGTTCCACGCCAACGCGCTGCTCGGGGGGACCGGGCGCCTGGTGCAGGTCGGCGTGCGCGCCTCGCGACGCGACCGCGACCACTGGGAGCGGCGCCACGGCGTCCGGCAGCTGTGGGCGGAGGAGGTCCGGCGCGATCCCGGCGCCGCGATCGAGCGCGTGGTCAGTGACCTCCGGCGGGCGGGCGTGACGGACGTCTACTTCTCGAACGACATCGACGGCACCGACTCCGGCGCGGCCGGCGCCACCGGCACGCCGGAGCCGGCCGGGCTCGCGACGGAGGTCGTGGTGCAGCTCGTGCGGCGCCTCGGCCGCGAGTTCCGGCTCGCCGGCGGCGACGTCATGGAGGTGGCGCCGCCGCTCGCGCACGGGGCCGGCGAGCCGGAGCGCACCCTCGCCGTGGCGGCGCGCTACCTGCGCGAGACCGCCGGAGCCGCGCTCGGCGTCGCGCTCTGAGCGCGGTGCTCGATCGATTCGAGTCCCGAGTCCGTGCCCGAGTTCCAGCCCGGCTTTCTTTCGGGCTCGGGCGCGGGCTCGTTCAAGGGGCGAACTGCGCCGCGGAAGCGCCCCAACGCCGAAGCGGCGAGCGAGCGGCCCCGTCCCACGAACGGCCGCAGATCCGCTCGGTCGAAGACGGCGTCGCACCCACGGCCCAGGTACGGGGCGAGGTGCTCCCACGGTGAGAGGCGCTCCTCGAGGAGGTAGCGGAGCCCATAGCCCGCGTCGCGGAAGAAGTCGGTCCAGCACACGCCCGGCTCGAAGTCGCGCCGCTCCGGCAGCTCCCCGTACATGAGGTGGCGGTATTGCAAGAGCGGGAAATTGATGCCGCAGCGGACGGCGAGGAGCCCGCTCAGGTTGTGGCGGCCATTCACGTCGAGGACCTTGTACCGTCCGTCGCGCTCGTCGCGCTTGAGCTCGGTGCAGGCGAAGCCCTCGAACCCGAGCGCGCCCAGCGTGCTCCTCCCCGCCTCGAGCACCTCGTCGATGCGTTCGCTCACCACGACCCGGGGCGAGCCCAGGTGCGGCGGCGCCTTGCGGAGCTGCCGGGCCGTGAACTCCACCCCCGGTCCATCGCCCCACGTGTAGGCGTTGTAGTTGACCACCGCCGAGTCCGGACCCGGCACGAGCTCCTGCAGGACGACGTCGAGGCCGGCGTCCCGCGCCGCGCGCCAGTGGCGCGTCAGCTCGGGCTCGCCGCGGACGACCACCAGCTTCCGTCCGAACCGAGCGTAGAAGAGGTGGCTCTGCGACGGCTTCAGGACGAGGGGATAGCCGATGCGGGCCCCTCCCTCGACCGCCGCCTCGAGCGACGCGGGCGTGACGGTCTTCGGCGTGGCCACGCCCGCCCACGCGGCCAGCGCGTACGTCCTCGATTTCTCGATCACGTTGCGGGTCACCGCCCAGTCCGGGCACGCCACCACGTAGTGCCGCGCCAGCGCCGGCTTGTGCCGCGACACCGCCGCCACCGCGTCGTCGGAGGTCGGGACGAGCATGGCCCCGCTCAGCCGATCGGCGTGCCGGACGATGGCGTCGACGAACGCCTGCTCCTCGCAGAGAGGCGGCGGGATCACCCACTCGCCGCGCACGTAGCGCGACAGGTGAGCGAAGTCGCGCGCGTCGTGATGCAGGACGTGGACCGGCACCCCCGCCTCGCCGAGAGCGCGTACCACCGCGAGTCCCATCGTGTGCGCGGACACGACCACCACAGGCTTGTCGCATCGCAT
>DATLJU010000256.1:0-8496 GCA_035538735.1 Anaeromyxobacteraceae bacterium
GTCGAAGAAGTCGTCCTTCTCCGCCGCCACGTCGGCGAAGAAGACGTTGGGCGACTTCCCCCCCAGCTCGAGCGACACCGGGATGAGGTTCTGCGAGGCGTACTGCATGATGAGCCGCCCGGTGGTGGTCTCGCCGGTGAACGCGATCTTGGCGATCCGGCTCGACGACGCGAGCGGCTTGCCCGCCTCGAGCCCGAAGCCGTTCACCACGTTGAGGACGCCGGGTGGGATGAGGTCCTGGACCAGCTCGAGCAGGACCAGGATCGACGCCGGGGTCTGCTCGGCGGGCTTCAGCACCACGCAGTTGCCGGCCGCCAGCGCCGGGGCGAGCTTCCAGGCGGCCATGAGGATGGGGAAGTTCCAGGGGATGATCTGTCCCACCACCCCGAGCGGCTCGTGGAACTGGTACGAGACGGTGGTCTCGTCGAGCTCCCCCATCGACCCCTCCTGCGCGCGGATGCAGCCGGCGAAGTAGCGGAAGTGGTCGATGGCGAGCGGGATGTCGGCCGCCAGCGTCTCGCGGATGGGCTTGCCGTTGTCCCAGGTCTCGGCCAAGGCCAGCGCCTCGAGGTTCTGCTCCATCCGGTCGGCGATGGCGTTCAGCACGGCCGCGCGGGCGGCGGGCGCGGTCTTCCCCCAGCCGGCCTTCGCCTGGTGGGCGGCGTCGAGGGCGCGCTCGACGTCCTCGGCGTCCGAGCGGGGCACCTCGCAGAACGGCGCGCCGGTGACGGGGGTGACGTTCTCGAAGTAGCGGCCCTTCTTCGGCTCGACCCACTTGCCGCCGATGAAGTTCTGGTACCGCGGCTTGAACGACAGCTTGCTGCCGGGGGTTCCGGGAGCGGCGTAGAGCATGGTCGTCTCCTTTCTCAGAACGTGAAGACGAGGCGGGCCGGGACCTTGGCTTCCTCGACCTCGTGGAAGCAGTGGTTCACGTCTTCGAGGTGGCGCGTCTCGTAGATCACCCGGGTGCGCTTCCGGGCGTGCAGCTCGAGGCACTCCTGCAGGTCGACGCGCGTGCCCACGATCGAGCCGACCACCGTGATGCCGTTCAGGACGGTCTCGAAGATGGGCAGCTGCATGTGGTTGTCGGCCGGCAGGGCCACGAAGACGAGCGTCCCGCCCCGGCGCAGGGAGCGGTAGGCCTGCTCGAAGGCGCGCGGCGAGACGGCCACGCAGATCGCCTGGTCGGCCCCGCCCAGCTTGCGGATGGCCTCGACCGGGTCTTCACGCTTGGCGTTCACGACGTAGTCGGCGCCGAGCGTCTTGGCGAGCTCGAGCTTCTCGTCCACCAGGTCGACCGCCACGACGGTCGCGCCGGCGATCTTCGCGTACTGGAGCGCCATGTGACCGAGGCCACCGATGCCGAACACGGCGGTCAGGTCGGAGGAGCGGGTGCCCGCCACCTTGACCGCCTTGTAGGTGGTGACCCCGGCGCAGGTGAGCGGCGCCGCCTCGCGCGGATCGACGCCGGCCGGCACCTTCCCGACGTAGGCGGCGGCGGCCTTGGCGTACTCCGCGTACGAGCCGTCGATGAAGTACCCCGTGTTGAGCTGCTGCTCGCAGAGCGTCTCCCGACCGGACGCGCAGTACTCGCACGTGCCGCAGGCCTGGCCCAGCCAGGGGAGGCAGACGCGGTCGCCCTCCTTCACCGACTTCACGCCAGCGCCGACCGACTCGACCAGGCCCACGCCCTCGTGGCCCGGGATGAGCGGCAGCTTGGGCTTCACCGGCCAGTCGCCGTGGGCGGCGTGGATGTCGGTGTGACAGAGGCCGGAGGCCTCGATCTTCACCACCACCTCACCCGGGCCCGGCGTCGGCTTGGGAAGGTTCTCGATCTGGAGCGGGGCCTTGAAGTCTCTCACCACGGCGGCCTTCATGGGGAACTCCTGCGGGCAGAGGGGGGCCGGTGCCCGACCGGTCGTACGCAGCGTCGCGTGCGGTGCGACACCCTGGAGCAACGACCGGACCAAGTTCCGACAGGACGGCGAACCGCCGCCTGGCGGCGGGGGAGAGGGAGAAGGAAATGCCACGTCACTACGGGTGATCGCCCCTCTCCCCCACCGGGGGAGAGGGCCAGGGAGAGGGGGCGCCCACGGCGGATTGCGGTGCGCGACCGAGGGTCGCACCATGCCGCGGGGCGTACCGCCCCCGTGACATGTCACAGAGATGAGACGGTGGGACCTGCGTCAGCAGCGCGGGAGAGCCCGCACCGGCGCAGCCGGCGATACAGCGTCATCCGCGACACCTTGAGCTGGGCCGCGGCCTGCGCCACGTTCCAGCCGCAGCCGGCGAGCACGGCGCGCAGCGTCTCGCGCTCCGACTCCAGCAGCGCCTCGTGCAGCGGTCCCACCGGCGCCGCGGGGCTGGCGGACGCGAGCGCGCACGGCGGCTGCTCCAGCCCCAGATCCGCCGCGCGGATCTCGGCGCGCGGCGTCGTCGCCGCTGCCCGCAGGAGGACGTTGCGCAGCTCGCGCACGTTCCCCGGCCAGGCGTGGGCGCGCAGCGCCTCGAGCGCTTCGGGGGTGAGGGCGAGGCCGCTCCGTCCGACCTCGCGCTCCGCCTCGCGCAGGAACACGTGCGCCAGCAACTCCAGATCGTCCCCGCGCTCCCGCAGCGGCGGGACGACCACGGCGAGCACGCAGAGCCGGTAGTAGAGGTCGCGCCGGAAGCGGCGGGCCTCCATCTCCTGCGGGAGCGGCTTGTTCGTGGCGGCGACGACGCGCACGTCGACGCGGCGCGGGACGCTCGCGCCGACGCGCACGATCTCCTTCTCCTGCAGGACGCGCAGGAGCGCCGTCTGCGCCGGACCCGACAGCTCGCTCACCTCGTCGAGGAACATCGTCCCGCCGTCGGCGTCCTCGAAGCGGCCCGGCCGCCCCTCGCGGCGGCCGCCCGTGAAGGCGCCGCTCTCGTACCCGAAGAGCTCCGCCTCCAGCAGGTCCGCCGGGATGGACCCGCAGTTGAGGGCGAGGAACGGCCGCTCGCGCCGCGCGCTCGCGGCGTGGATGGCGTGGGCGAAGAGCTCCTTCCCGGTGCCCGACTCGCCGGTGAGGACCACCGGCAGGTCGTTGCGGGCCGCCACCCGGGCGAGCTCCGTTGCTCGCCGGAGCGCCGCCGAGCTCCCCAGGATCCGATCGAAGTCGTAGTGGGTGGAGAGCCGGGGCGGTGCCGGGCGGGCGGGCCGCGCGACCTCGGCGGTGGCCCGCACCAGCGCCCCCACCGGCGCGCCCTCGTAGCAGACGATCGAGGCCAGCACCGGCCGCCCTCCGGGAGAACCCGCCAACGGCACGTCGCCGTCGGACGGCGCGGGCGTGGACCGGAACGCGCTGGCGAGCGCCTGGCGAACCTCCAGCGGCAGGGCGCCCGCTTCGAGCATGCGCCCTCGCGCGGCCGCGTCGTTGGCGGCGAGCACGCGGCCGTAGGCGTCGACCGCGACGAGCGCGTCGCCGGAGGCGCGCACGGCCCGGAACGCGTAACGGACCACCTCGTCGAGCACGCACCCCGCGGCGCGGAGCCGCTCCTCGATGGCGCGCGCGACGGCCCTCGTGAGCACGAGCGCCTGGCGTCCCTGCCGCTCCCACGGGCCCGTGATGTCGACGAGCCCGATCGGCGCCGCGTGGCCGGGAGCGCGCACCGGCGCGCCGGCGCAACTCCAACGCTGCCACGCTGCGACGTAGTGCTCCGCGCCGCACACCTGCAGCGCCTTGCCCTCGGCGAGCACCGTGCCCGGCCCGTTGGTGCCGGCCGAATCCTCCGCCCAGCTGGCGCCCGGCCGGAAGTCGATGGCGGCCAGGCCCTCCAGCACGCGGGGGTGGCCCTCGATGCTGAGCATGACGCCGCTTCCGTCGAAGTAGCTGACGACTTGCTCGCCCGCGCCGAGCCGCACGGCGAAGTCGTGGAGGATGGGCGCCGCCACCCGCAGCGCGGCGTCCTGGCGCCGCCGCTCCTCCAGCGCCTCGGCCGACAGGACGAAGATGGGGGCGCGCAGGCCGGGATCGATCCGGTAGGACTCCTTGGCGCGTTGCCAGGATCTCGAGATCTCCTGGCTCAACCCGTCCGGCGCGACGCCGTCCTCGACGTAGCGGAGCCAGGCGCGTTCGAGCGCCTCCTGCCGTTGTAGGCCGGTGGATCGCGCACGGATGGCGACCATGGAGTGCCGATCACGCTAGCACCCCTGGTGCGACAATTCGCCATCCCCGACAAGGGTAGCCCATAGGGGCGCGGGAGACCCCTCCCGACGCGGGAGGTCGCCGCGCCCAGAGATGGAACTACGCGCTCGCCCGCGGCGGCACCTCGGGCGTCTCGTCGCCGGAGTCGCTCTCGACGTCGTTGCGGTACTTGCGCAGGACGCGCTTGAAGTTCGAGCGATCCATCCCCGCCTTGCGGGCGGCCGCCGAGATGTTGTTGTCGCAGGCGCGCATGAGCGCGTCGACGTAGGTCTTCTCGAACCGGCGCAGCGCCTGCTCCTTGGCGGCGGCGTAGCTCATCGAGAGCCAGCCCGCGTCGTCGCCGGGCGCGGGCGCCTCGCGGATGAGCGGGGCGGTGCGGCCGCTGATGGCCGGCGGCAGGTCGGCCGGGGTGATGGCGTCCCCGCGGCACAGCACGACGGCGCGCTCCACCGCGTTCTCGAGCTCGCGCACGTTGCCCGGCCAGCGATACCCGCAGAGCAGCTCGATCGCCTCCGGCGAGAGCGTCTTCACCTTCTTCGCCAGCCGCTCCGTGTAGCGCCGCAGGAAGTGGTGCGCGAGCAGCGGCACGTCCTCGATGCGGTCGCGCAGCGGCGGGAGCGGGATGGCGATGACGTTGAGTCGGTAGAAGAGGTCCTCGCGGAACCTGCCGGCCTTGACCAGCTTCGGCAGGTCGCGGTGCGTGGCGGCGATGACGCGCACGTCGACCTTGATCGACTCGGCCGAGCCGACTCGCTTCAGCTCGCCCTCCTGCAGCACGCGCAGCAGCCGCACCTGCGTCGCGGGCGGGATGTCGCCGATCTCGTCGAGGAAGATCGTGCCGCCGTCGGCGGCGTCGAAGAGGCCCTTCTGGTCGCGCTGCGCGCCCGTGAAGGCGCCCTTCACGTGGCCGAACAGCTCGGACTCGAGCAGCGTCTCGGTGAGCGCGCCGCAGTTCAGGGCGACGAAGGGCTGGCTCCGGCGCGGGCTCTTGGCGTGGAGGGCGCGCGCGACGAGCTCCTTGCCGGTGCCGCTCTCGCCCTGCACCAGCACGGTGGCCGCGCTGTAGGCGACGGCGTCGATCATCCGCTGCACCTCGCGGATGGCGCCGGAGTTGCCGACCAGCCCGTCGCCGGCGGGGATGCCCTCCTTCTCGCGCAGCGCCGACTCCAGGGCGCGGTTGCGGTCGAAGAGCGCCTTGCGCTCGGCGGCCTTCACGACCGCGCGCGCCACGAGCTCCACGTCGTCGAAGGGCTTCGTGAGGTAGTCGTAGGCGCCGGCCCTGACCGCCGCCAGCGCCGTCTCGACGGTGGCGTGCCCGGTCATCATGATGACCTCCACCTCCGGACGGCGGTGCTTCACGGCGGTGAGCAGCTCGAGGCCGGACAGGTCGGGCATCTTGACGTCGAGCAGCGCCACGTCGAAGTCCTCGGCCGCCAGCCGCTGCGTGGCGGTGATGGGCGAGTCGAGCGCCGTGACCTGGTGGCCCTTCTTCGTGAGCAGCGCCTCCAGCGCCTTGAGCAACACCGGCTCGTCGTCGACGACGAGGACGCGGACTGCCTGCTCGATGTGGTTTTCCATGGTGTGTGTTCCCCCTCAGGACTTCGACGGCACCGGCGGGATCTCGACCACGAAGGAGGCCCCGCCCTCCGGCACCGGCTCGTAGTGGATGCTGCCCCCGTGCTCCTCGGCGATGCGGTAGCAGATGGAGAGCCCGAGCCCGGTGCCCTGGCCTTCCGGCTTGGTGGTGAAGAACGGCTCGAAGATCCGGCCCGCGATCTGCGCCGGCACGCCGGGGCCGTCGTCCGCGACGACCAGCCGCGCGCGCCCGCCGGGGCCTAGGCCGGTGGAGACGGTCACCCGTCCCTTCTGCCCGACCGCCTGGACCGCGTTCACGAGCAGGTTCACCACGATCTGCTGGATCTGGTTGCCGTTGGCGTAGGCGCGCGCCGGCGCGAGCTGGCGGACGACCTCGACCCGCCGGCCCTTCAGCTGCGGCTGGGTGAGGAACAGCGCGTCCTCCACCAGCCGGGCCAGGTCGACCTCGCCCCGCTCGTCCTGCCGCGGCCGGCGGGAGAAGCGAAGCAGCGACTCGACGATGCGCTTCGCCCGCAGCGCCGCGTCCTGGATGAGCCGCAGCGACTCCTGGTCCTGCGGCGAACGCTCGTCCTGCGCCATGAGCTGGGCGAAGGCGAGGATGCCGCCGAGCGGGTTGTTGATTTCGTGGGCCACGCCGCCGGCGAGCTGGCCGACGGCGGCCATCTTCTCCGCCTGCAGGAGGCGCCAGGTGACCTCGCGCTCCTCGGTGACGTCCTTCCAGACCGCCACCACCCCGCCCTCGGGGAACGGGAACGTCCGGACGAGCCACGTGAGGTCGTCCTTCTGCGCCTCGAAGCTCCGTCGCTCGAGCAGCTCGTCGTCTCCGTCGTGACCGCCCCGCGGGCAGGGCAGGCGGCCGAAGCCGGAGCCCTCGCAGCGCAGGCCGGGTACCTGGTGGAGGTCGGCACCCGCCAGGCGGGCGAAGGCGGCGTTCCCGCGCACGACCTCGCCGTTCTTCACGATGGCGAGCGGATCCTCCATCGCGTCGAAGCAGGCGCGCCACTCGTGCGCGGCGCGGGTGAGCGCCTCGGACCGCTGCTCCACCTTCACCTCGAGCGCGCGGTTCGACAGCTCCAGCTCGGCGTTGCGCTGCGTGAGCAGGTCGGAGAGGCGGGCGTTCTCGACGAGCAGCCAGTAATGGTCGATGGCGCTCTGCACCGTGAGCAGGAGGTGGGCGTCGTCCCAGGGCTTCCAGATGAACCGGAAGATCTCGGACTTGTTGACCGCCTCCTCGATCGCGGCGGTGTCGGCCTGACCGGTGAGGAGGACGCGCTGCACCCGCGGCCAGCGCTCCTTCACGACCCGCAGGAACTCGACGCCGGACATGCCCGGCATCCGGTAGTCGGAGACCACCACCTGCACGGGCTCGACTGCGAGCAGCGCGAGCGCGCGCTGGGCGTCGGGTGCCTCGTGCACGAGACAGCGGGACCGCCTCAGGACGCGCTTCAGCGCGCGCCGGACGTGCTCGTCGTCGTCGACGATGAGGATCGCGGCCTCGTCGGGCCGCGCGTCGCCTGGAACGCCTTCTGGGTGGATCTGTGCCTCCATGGGCTGGACCGGACGGTTGCATGGGACGGTCCGGGTCCGGGTTATTCCAGCGTCACCTGTTTACGGACACTTACGGGACGGTCTGACCCGGGTGTGTTTCGACTCTGGGGGTCTTCACGCACCCTCACGTCCCCGCATGGGTCAACGCACCCCGGGGTCGTAGCGGTAGGACTGCGCCTGATAGAGGCAGATCGTGTCTCGGCCCTCGCGCTTCGCGCGGTAAAGCGCCTCGTCGGCGAGCTTCACCAGCGACTCGGGCGTCGTGACCTCCTTCGACGGGTAGAAAGCCAGCCCGGCCGAGGCGGTGATCCGGATGACGGGGGGTCGATGCGGACCTCCGCCAACGCCGTCGAGCGAGTGGGTCTTCTGGCGCACCGCCTTGAAGACGCGCTCCGCCACCGTGAGCGCCCCTTGCAAGTGGGTCTTGGGCAGGATGATGGCGAACTCCTCGCCGCCGTAGCGAGCGCAGATGTCCGGCTCGCGCACGCTCGACTCGAGCAGCTCCGCCGTCTCGCGCAGCACACGGTCGCCGAACGGGTGGCCGTAGCGATCGTTCACGTCCTTGAAGTGGTCGAGGTCGAGCATGAGCAGCGAGACGGGGTCGCTGTAGCGCTGGCAACGCCCGAACTCCTCGCGCAGCCGCTCCTCGAAGTGCCGCCGGTTGTAGAGGCCCGTGAGACCGTCGGTGATCGAGAGCTCCTGGAGCTCGGACTTGGCGCCGCGGAGCTGATCCTGCAGCGACTTGATGCGGAGCATGGCCGCCACGCGCGCCAGGATCTCGGCGTCCGCGAACGGCTTCGCGAGGAAGTCGTCCGCCCCGTTGCGCAGCCCGGCCACGCGCGAGTCGAGGTCGCCCTTCACCGACAGCAGGATGGTGGGGATGAACCGCTCGTCGGAGCGAGCCTTGGCGATGCGCAGCACCTCGAGCCCGTCCATGTCGGGCAGGATCATGTCGAGCAGCACGAGATCGGGTGGCTCGGCGCGGATCCGGCGGATCGCCTCTCGGCCGTCCGCCGCCACCTCGACCTCGTACCTCTCGCGCGAGAGGACCTCCGCCAGCCACGCGGCCTGGGTACGTGAGTCTTCGACGACGAGGACGCGCGCCGCGGTCACCGAGACGGAAATCTACCAGCACGGCGAAGGCGCCGGCACCCTCCGACCTGGTGACTCGTGAGCTGCGCGG
>DATLJU010000257.1:0-8245 GCA_035538735.1 Anaeromyxobacteraceae bacterium
GTCCCAACGGCGGGGGTCCGGGGCCGGGCCGCGGTCGCGCGCGGCGGCCGGCTCGACGCCGCGCGGCAGCTCGCCTGGGGAAACGGCGCCGGCCGTGTTCTGCGGTGCTGGAGCGGCGGGGGAGGCGTTCGGGGCAGACGACGTGGCTTGCGAATCCGTGGCCATGGCGTGAAGCTCCTTTCACAGCATGACTTAGGTTGATTTGGATCAATCGCAATACGCCCAGCGCTTTCACGGCGTTAACGTGTCGCGTCGTCCGCGATCGCGGCCTGTAAGGGTGTCAATCTTGTAAAACCAGGCGCTCGCTTCCAGACTCGCGAATCTGGAGGTTCGGCATGCACGAGGTCACCCCGCTCGGGGCGAAGCTGCGGCTGCTGCGCCGGCGCGAAGGGCTCACCCAGTCCCAGCTCGCGGGCCGCCTCGGCATCTCGCCGAGCTACCTCAACCTCATCGAGCACAACCGTCGCCCGCTGACGGCGCCGCTGCTCATCCGCCTCGCCGAGTTGTTCCACCTCGACGTGAAGCAGTTCTCCGCCGACGGCGACGCGCGGACGGTGGCCGACCTGCTGGAGGTGTTCGGGGACCCGCTCTTCGAGGCCCACGACCTCGCCGCGGCGGAGGTGCGCGAGCTGGCCGCCGTCGCTCCGCAGGCGGCGCGCGCGGTGGTGGCGCTCTACCGGGCGTTTCACGGCGCGCGCGAGGCGGTCGACACGCTCACGCACGAGCTCTCGGCCGACGCGGTGGCCGGCCTCGACGCGCGGCTGCCCACCGAGGAGGTGGCGGACCTCATCCAGCGCCACATGAACCACTTCCCGGAGCTGGAGGACGGGGCGGCCCGGCTCTGGCGCGACGGCGGCCTGTCGGTGACGAACCTGTACGCGGACCTCGTGGCTCAGCTCGAGCGCGGCCACGGCGTCCGCGTCCAGATCGAGCGCACCGCGGCCATGCGCGGCGCGGTGCGGCGCTACGATCCCCAGCGCAAGGTGCTGTCGCTCTCGGAAGCGCTCCGCCGCGGCAGCCGCAACTTCCAGCTCGCGTTCCAGCTCGGGCTGCTCACCCAGGGCGCCGCGCTCGACAGGCAGGCCCAGGATCCGCTGCTCACCTCGACCGAGTCGCGATCGCTGGCGCGGGTCGCGCTCGCGAACTACTTCGCGGCCGCGGTCCTCATGCCGTACGAGCCGTTCCTGGAGGCGGCCCGCCTCGAGCGGTACGACCTGGAGCTGCTCGGGCACCGCTTTCGCGCCGGGTTCGAGCAGGTGGCCCACCGCCTCACCACGCTGCGCCGCCCCGGCGCCGAGGGCGTGCCGTTCCACATGCTCCGCATCGACATCGCCGGGAACATCTCGAAGCACTTCAGCGCGTCCGGCCTGCGCTTCGCGCGGTTCAGCGGCGCCTGTCCGCGCTGGAACGTCTTCGCCGCCTTCCTCACCCCGGGGATGATCCGCACGCAGCTCCAGCAGATGCCGGACGGCGCCACCTACTTCTGGGTGGCGAGGACGGTGAAGAAGGACGGCGGCGGCTACCACGCGCCGCGGACGGTGCACGCGATCGCGCTCGGGTGCGATGCGGCGCACGCGCGGGAGCTGGTCTACGCCGACGGCGTCGACCTCGCCTCGAGCGAGGCGGTGGTGCCGGTCGGCCTCACCTGCCGCCTCTGCGAGCGGATGGACTGCGAGCAGCGCGCGTTCCCCCCGCTGCAGCATCCGCTGCAGGTCGACGAGAACGTGCGCGGCGTGTCGTTCTACGCGCCGGTCGCCGCGAAGTGAACGCGTCGAGCGTCTCGTGCTAGAAGCGCGGCCCTCCCATCGCTGAAGGAGATCCCATGCCGAAGTCGTTCTCGGGGGCAGCTCGCGCATGCCCGAGGTCGTGGTGATCAAGGTCGCCAGCCTCGACGACCCGAGCTGGTTCAGGCCCATGGCCGACATCTGGATGGGGAGCGCCCAGCCCTGGGAGCCGACGGACCCGAGCCTCCCGAAGTGCCCGAAGAATCCGCCGAGCAAGAGCTGAGCTTCACCCGAAGTACGCGCGCACGACCAGCGCCGCCGCGGCGAAGCCCGCCGCGTCCGCGAGCAGCCCGGCCGCGAGCGCGTACCGGTAGCGCGTGATGCGCGCCGCGCCCATGTAGACCGCGAGCACGTAGAGCGTGGTCTCGGTCGAGCCCGCCATGACCGAGGCGAGCCGCCCGGCGTGGCTGTCCGGCCCCTCGCTGCGCAGCACGTCCGCCACCACGCCCAGCGCCGCGCCTCCGGAGAGCGGCCGGACGATCACGAGGGGAAGCACCGGCGCGGGCAACCCGAGCGCGCTCGTGAGCGGCGAGAGGGCGCGGGCGAGGTCGTCGAGCGCGCCCGACGCCTTGAACATCCCGAGCGCGACGACCACCGCCACCAGCGGAGGGATCACGCGGACGGCGGTCTCGAAACCCTCGCGTGCGCCCTCGAGGAAGGCCGGATACACCTGCCTCTTGCGCGCGAGGGCGACGAGCGGAATGCCGGCCACGGCGAGCGGGATAGCCCAGGTGGACAGGAGCTGGAGGGCCGCGCGCCACATTCAGCTGGGCTCCGCGGAGGGCTTCGGCGCCGGGAAGAAGCGGGCGAGGAGCTTCGCGGCGGCGATCGCCGTCGCCACCCCGCACGCGCTCGCGAGCACGACCGGCCCCACCACGTCGGCGGGGTCGCGAGCGCCGGCCGCGGCGCGCAGCGCGATGACCGTCGCGGGGACGAGCTGGAGCGAGGCGGTGTTGAGGACGCACAGGAGCGCCTGCGCGTCGGTGGCGGTGCCGGGGTGCGGGTTCAGCTCCTCCAGCCGACGCATCGCGTCGACGCCGAACGGGGTGGCGGCGTTACCGAGGCCGAGCACGTTGGCCGAGACGTTCATGACGATGGCGCCGAGCGCCGGGTGTCCGTCGGGCACGCCGCGGAAGAGCCGGCGGAGCACGGGTCGCAGTGCCCGGGCGAGGAGCGCCACCAGGCCGGCCTGCTCGGCGACGCGCATGAGGCCCATCCAGAGCGCCATGACACCGACGAGCCCGAGCGCGAGCGTCACCGCGGACTGCGCCGAGGAGGCGATGGCCGCCGTGAGCTCGGTCATCCGCCCGTGCGCGGCCGCGGTCGCGACGGAGGCCACGACGAGCAGGGTCCAGAGGACGCTCACGTGTGCGATTGTGGGCGCCAGCGCAGGGCGTGGCGAATTTTTGGTAGGAAGCGGCGTTCTGGAGACTCGATGATCCGCATCCGCATCCTGACCGCACTCGTGCTCGCCGTGCTCGGCCTCGCCCCCGTCGCCGGACGCGCCCGCGCCGCGCCGCCCACCATCGTCGACCTCGCCCGCCCGGCGGAGCCGGAGTGGTTCGGGGTCTACCTCATGGGCAAGAAGGCAGGCTTCTCGACGACCTGGGTGGGGATCGAGGTGCGCGACGGCCAGCGCGTGCTCGTCGCGCGCAACGTCTCGACGCTCTCGGCGACGGTCGGCGATCGTACGGTCAAGCGGACGCAGCAGGACGAGAAGGTGTACGAGGCGCGTCCCGGCGGGCGGCTGCTCGCTTTCAAGAGCCGGCGCGAGGGTGACGGCGGCGATCGGACGGTGGAGGGCCGGTGCACGCCCGAGGGCTGCCGGGCGGTGCTCACCGCCGAGGGACAGCGCGAGGAGCGCGCGCTGCCTCCGGTGGGCGAGACGGCGGAGCAGGCGGACGCGGCCCGCCTGGCGGCGGCGCTGCGCACGGCCGTGCGCGGCGAGCAGCTCGATCTCGAGGCCCTGCGCGTGAAGAAGATGGAGGACCGCTTCGTCGGGCTCGCGCGCGTCGCCGCCGGCGGCGTCGAGGCCGAGCTGACCCGGGTGGAGGAACGCGAGGAGGGGGATCGCGCCGCGACGGTCGTGTCGTTCGCGCCCGACGGGCGGGTGGTGGAGCTGCGCCTGGGGGAGGCGGTGGTGGCGAAGGCCGAGCCGGCCGACACCGCCCAGCGGCTCGACAAGGTGGACCTGTTCGGCATGACCCGCGTGAAGCTCCCGGGCCCCGTGCCGCGGGCGGTGCCGGGGTCGATGGCCTTCCGCCTGCGCGGCGTCCCGCGCGAGTTCCAGGCTCCCGACCCGCGCCAGACCTGGTCGCTGCAGCCCGACGGCGCCGTCCTGCTCACGGTGTCCGCCCGGCGGCCGGCGGCCACGGACGCGGTCCATGACGCGCCGCGCGCGCACGGCGTTCCGAAGGGGCTCGAGGACTACCTGCAGCCCACGCCGGAGGTGGACTCCGACGCGCCGCAGATCCAGGCGCTCGCGAAGCAGGTCGTGGGCGACACGCGCGGCGTCTACGCCTCGGCGGTGAAGCTCGTCCACTTCGTCTACGGCCGGCTGGAGAAGGCGTACGGCGTCTCGCGAGACCGGGCGACGGAGGTGCTGGCGCTCGGGAAGGGCGACTGTACGGAGCACGCGCTGCTCTTCACGGCCTTGGCGCGCGCGGCGGGCATCCCCGCGCGGCAGGTGCACGGGCTCGTCTACGCCCGCTACGACGACGGGGTGCCGGCGCTCTACTGGCACGCCTGGGTCGAGGTGAAGAGCGGCTCGGAATGGATCGCGGTGGATCCGACCTTCGATCAGCCGGTGGCCGACCCGACGCACATCGTGCTCGGGCGTGGGACGCAGGTCGATACGGTGGGGCTGCTCGGGGCGCTGCAGGTCGTGAGCGCGCGGCCGGCGGGGTAGCGCGGGGCGCGGTCGGGGCCCGATTGCCGCCGCCCTTCGACTTCGGCGCTGCGCGCCTACGCTCAGGGCGGACGGAAGGATGTACGACTCGCGCCGGGGCGTAATGAACCCGTTCGCGCGTAATCAACCCGTTCGCCCTGAGCGTAGCGACGCCGCAGGCGGCGCGAAGTCGAAGGGCGACGGTGGTCGGGAACGTCGCGGTCGAGCTTGGTTGACGCGCCCCGGCCTCCAGGGTGTGATGTGCGCCCCACACCTCCTCCCCGGAGCGCTCATGACCGGTCTCGACCACGTCGCCATCCTCGTCTCCGATCTCGACGCCGCCATCCGGCTCTACCGCGACGTGTACGGCCTCACGCTCGCCGAGGTGGAGGAGGTCCCGACCGAGCAGGTGAGGGTCGCCATCTTCGGGCACGGCGCCGGGCGCATCGAGCTCATCAGCCCGTCGGGCCCGTCGAGCCCGATGGCGAAGACGATCGAGAAGCGCGGCGAGGGACTGCACCACATCTGCCTGGAGGTGCCGGACATCGCGAAGGCGATGGCGGCGCTCAAGGCGGGAGGGGCGCCGCTCCTCGACGAGGTGCCGCGCCCGGGCGCGGGCGGCGCCAAGGTCGCCTTCGTCCACCCGAAGGGCAGCCGCGGCGTGCTGGTCGAGCTGCGGCAGGGGCCGTCCGAGCCCGAGAAGGCTTGACCCTCGCGCGCGGCGCGTGCCAAAAGAGCCGGAATTCCAGCGAGAGAGCGCCCGCCCGGCGCTTCGCTCAGGGGTGCTCATGTCCCGGCTCTGCGCCGCGCTGCTCGCGGCTTCGACCCTCATCCCGCTGCGGGCGCTTGCCCAGCCGGCAGAGGCAAAGCCGGCCGCTCCCGCGCCGGCTCCGGCCCCGGCCCCCCTGCCGCCCGCGGCGCCGGTGGCTCCCGCGCCCGACGCGGCCACCCGCGACCTCGTCCGCCGCGAGGTGGAGCGAGCCAAGGAGGAGATGCGCGACGAGGTCCGGGCCGAGGTCCAGGGCGCGCAGTCCGCGCGCGAGTTCATGGAGACGGCCGCCGCCGGCGAGCGCCCCAAGCTCGACTTCCTGCAGCTCAACGGTTACCTGCGCGTCCGCGGGGACCTGATGGACAACTTCGATCTGCGGCGGGCGGCCGACCCGGACGGTTACTATCTGTTCCCGCGGCCGCTGCGCGACCCCGACCACCACGGCACGCTGACGAGCGCCAACATGCGGTTCCGGCTCGAGCCGACGCTCAACGTCTCGGAGCAGGTGCGGGTGATGAGCCAGGTCGACATCCTCGACAACCTCGTGCTCGGCTCGACGCCGGTCGGCTCGTTCGCGCGCAGCGACACCGTCCTGTACCCGTTCCAGGCGGGGAGCCAGACCGTGCCCGTGGCCGGCATCAACTCCGACCGGAACTCCATCTCGGTGAAGCGGGCCTGGGCCGAGGTGCAGACGCCCGTCGGCCTGCTCTCGTTCGGGCGCATGCCGTCGTCGTGGGGCCTCGGCATCCTGTCGAACGCCGGCAGCGGCATCGACGACGACTTCGGCGACAGCGTCGACCGCCTCCAGTTCGCGCTCACGCCGATCAGCACGCCCATCGGCCCGCTCGTGCTCGTGCCGATGTACGAGATCGTCGCGACGGGCGTCACCTCCCAGGACTTCCACGTCTCGAGCGGTCTCGGCCAGCCGTTCGACCTCGACCAGGGCGACGATGCGAAGGCGATCGGCATCAAGATCGTCCGCACCGACACCGACGAGGAGAGGAAGCGGAAGCTCGAGCGCGGCGACTCCAGCGTCTCCTTCGGCGCCTGGTACATGTACAAGACGCAGTCGTACGAGTTCCCGCAGTGGCTCGCCGCCGGCGCGGTGCCGTCCGGCTCGGCGACGGCGGGCGCCACGACCACCTCGCCGCCCTCGACCGGGTCGACCAACCCCAGCAACAACGACACGGTGGGCACGCCGATCAAGCGCGACGCGTACGCCCACACGCTCGACCTGTGGACGAAGTACCAGACCAAGCGCTTCCGCTTCGAGGCGGAGCTGGCCGGGATCTACGGCCAGATCGGCAACGCCTCCCTCGACCCCAGCGGCGCCTCGGTCGGACCGGTGCTCCTGCGGCAGTTCGGCGGGGCTGCTCAGGCGGCCTGGACGCTCGGGAAGTTCACGCTCGGCGGCGAGTTCGGCCTGGCGAGCGGCGACACGAACCCCGGGTTCGGCAACCGCCCCGCGCGCGGCTGCTACACGACGTCCACCTCCAGCACGCTCCAAACCACCTGCGTCACCCCTCAGCCGGGCGACATCGACGGCCCGAAGTTCAGCCCGACCGACAACGTGCAGGACATCCGGAACTTCCGGTTCAACCCGGCTTACCGCGTGGACCAGATCCTCTTCCGCGACATCATCGGGGGCGTGACCGGCGCCTGGTACCTCAAGCCCACCGCCCGCTACGAGTTCCTCGACGGCCTCGCCGCGGACCTCTCCATCATCTACTCCCAGGCGATCTACGCCAGCTCGACGCCCTCGACCGATCACACGCCGCTCGGCATCGAGGTGGACGGCGGCGTGAACTACAAGTCCGACGACGGCTTCCTCGCCTGGCTCAACATCGGGATGCTGCAGCCGCTCGACGGTCTCGGCTACGGGGCGGGCGGCGCGCCCGCGACGGCGCCGCAGACCGACCTCTCCCGAGCCTGGGTCATCCGTTCCGGCCTGGCGGTGAAGTTCTGATGAAGCGCCGCGGCGGAAGGGCGAAGCCGGTCTCGCGGGCGGCGCTGGCCGGCGAGGCCGACCCGCGCCTCGTGGCGCTGTCGGTCTCCATCGACGAGGATGCGGCGCTGTTCGAGCAGGACATCCGCGGCTCGCGCGCGCACGTGGCGATGCTGGCCGCGCAGGGCATCGTGCCGAAGGCGGCCGCGCGCCGCATCGACGCCGGCCTGGCCCAGGTGCGGGAGGAGTTCGCCGCCGGGAAGATCCCCTTCGACCCGGCGCTGGAGGACGTCCACACCCACGTCGAGCGGCGCCTGGGGGAGATCGTCGGCCGCGACGCGGGCTACCTGCACGCCGGCCGCAGCCGCAACGACCAGGTGGCGCTCGACGAGCGGCTCTTCATCGTGGAGGCGTGCGGTCGCTGCGACCGGGCGCTCGTCGCGCTCATGCGCGCGCTGGTGGGCCAGGCGCGGCGGCACGAGGCGACGCTCCTGCCCGGCTACACGCACCTGCAGCGCGCGCAGCCGGTGTCGCTGGCGCACCACCTCCTGGCCCACGTCGAGGCTCTCGGTCGCGACCGGCAGCGCTTCGCGGAGGTGCGGGCGCGGGCGGCCATCTCGCCGCTCGGCTCGGGGGCGCTGGCCGGCACGACGCTCGGCATCGACCGCGAGCACACGGCGCGCGCCCTCGGCCTCGACGGCGTGACCCGGAACTCGCTCGACGCCGTCTCCGACCGCGACAGCGCCATCGAGCTCGCCTTCGCCTGCGCGCTCTCGGCGGTGCACCTGTCGCGCCTCGGCGAGGAGATCGTCCTCTGGACGACGCGCGAGTTCGACTTCATGACGCTCTCCGACGCGTTC
>DATLJU010000258.1:0-1927 GCA_035538735.1 Anaeromyxobacteraceae bacterium
GACGGCCCGCGGCGTCCCCTTCGACCGGCTGGGCCTCCCCGAGCTGGGGCGAGAGGGCGTGCCGGCGCTCTCGGAGTCGGTGCAGCACGGCATCTACTACGGGATGGCGGCGCCGGTGGTGCTGTTCGCCTCGGCGCTCGCCGTGGTCGCGCGCCGTCGCGGGCGCGAGAATGGGGAGGCGTGACCATGGCCACCGCACGCGCGGAGCCCGTCGGCGGGAAGTTCCTCACGCCGCTCTTCAAGGTCCTGCTGGTGGTGTGGGCGCTCGGGACGGCGGCCGGGATCGCTCGCTTCGCCCTGGGGCTGGGCGCCGTCACGGCCATGAACGACGGCTATCCCTGGGGCATTTGGATTGCGATCGACGTGGTGGTCGGCACCGCGCTCGGCAGCGGCGGCTTCGCGGTGGCGCTCCTCGTCTACGTGCTGAACCGCGGGCGCTTCCACCCGCTCGTCCGCCCGGCGCTCCTCACCAGCGCGCTCGGCTACACGGCCGGCGCCACCGCCATCGTCTTCGACGTGGGCCGCTACTGGAACCTGTGGCGCGTCCCGGTCGCTCCCCTCGTCTCGGGCGGTCGCTTCGGATGGAACTGGAACTCCGGTCTGCTCGAGGTCGCGCTGTGCGTGATGGCCTACACCGCGGTGCTGTGGATCGAGGCCGCCCCACCCGTGCTCGAGACGTACCGCGACGGTCGCCCCGGACCGCTGCGGGTGCTGGCGAGCGCCGCGCTGTCGGGACTCGAGAAGGCGCTGCCGGTCGTCCTCGCGCTGGGCCTCGTCCTCCCCATGATGCACCAGTCGACGCTCGGGTCGCTGTTCCTGGTGGCCACGACCAAGCTCCACCCGCTGTGGCACACCCCGCTCCTGCCGCTCCTGTTCCTGCTCAGCTGCGTCGGGATGGGCTACGCGGCGGTGATGGTCGAGGCGGGCCTCTCGGCCCACGCCTTCCGGCGGCAGCTCGAGACATCGCTCCTCGCCGACCTGACCGGCCTCATGGCTGCGATCGCGGCGCTCCTGGCGGTGGTGCGGCTCCTCGACGTCGCGCTGCGCGGACGCCTCCCGCTGGCCTTCGCGCTCGACCGTCACGCCGTGCTCTTCTGGGTCGAGATCGGGCTGGCTGGCGCCGCGGCGGTGCTCCTGTGGAGACGGCGCCACGGCGCCCGGCCCGGAGCGTTGGTGCGCTCCGCCGCGGTGCTCGCGGCGGCCGGGGGCCTCTACCGCGTCGACGTGTACCTGACCGCCTTCGACCCCGGGAACGGCTGGCGCTACTTCCCGTCCGTGGGCGAGCTGCTCGTCACGTTCGCCATCCTCTCGGTCGAGACGACGGTGTTCGTCTTCTTCGTGAAAAAGTTCCCGATCCTGCCCGCCGCCCGCAGGCCGGCCGCCCCTGCGCCCGCGGCGCGTGAAGCGTCCTGATACCCCTGGAGCCTCCATGAGCCAGCGAGTCACGATCGATCCGGTCACGCGCATCGAGGGCCACCTCCGCATCGACCTGGAGGTGGACGGCGGGCGCGTGCGCAACGCCTGGTCGAGCGGCACCATGTGGCGCGGCATCGAGCTCATCCTGCAGGGCCGCGACCCGCGCGAGGCGTGGATCTTCACCCAGCGCATCTGCGGAGTGTGCACCACCGTCCACGCCATCGCGTCGGTGCGCTCGGTCGAGAACGCGCTCGGGCTGGAGGTGCCGCTCAACGCGCAGTACATCCGCAACATCATCGTGCTCGCCCACGCCCTGCACGATCACGTCGTGCACTTCTACCACCTGTGCGCGCTCGACTGGGTGGACGTGACGAGCGCCCTCAAGGCGGATCCGGCGGCGGCCTCGCGCCTCGCCGAGTCGCTCTCGCCGTGGACGAGGAACTCCACCAAGGAGCTCGCGGCGGTGAAGGAGAAGCTGGCCGGCTTCGTCGCGGGCGGCCAGCTCGGCATC
>DATLJU010000259.1:0-11916 GCA_035538735.1 Anaeromyxobacteraceae bacterium
CAGGAGTGCTGGGACTCCGCCGGCTGCATCACGGACGTGAAGGACGCGACCACGCTGTTCACGGCGAACGGCATCTCGGGCCTGTGTCCGGGCGGCATCTGCCCCAGCGGCGCCTGCCCGGGCCCGTAGCGCGCTCCGAGGCCGCCGGGTGCCGCGGCGAGCGCCGCTCCCCCCGGACGCGCTAGGAATCGCCACCGCGAGCCGAGACGCGCTCGATCCGAGCCGGGTGACGCCGCACGGCCACGATGTCGCGATACGCCGCCGCGTACTGCTCGGCCATCCGCTCGGGCGTGTAGGTAAGAGCGCGCTCGCGGGCGAGCGCGCCGAGCTGGGCGCGCATCTCCGGCCGCTCGATGAGGCCCGAGAGGATCTTCCGCAGCAGCGCGGGCGAGTCCGGGACGAAGAGCGCGGCGCCCTCCCACACCTCGCGCAGCGACGGGGTGTCGCCGAGGACGAGCACGCACCCGGCCAGCCCCGCCTCCAGGATCGAGATCGCGAACGGTTCGTAGAGCGCGGGCAACGCGTAGATCGAGGCCCGGCGAAAGAAGCAGGCCAGTGACTCCGGCGGGAGCCGTCCCAGCGGGCGCGCGTGGCGCGGCCGCGCCGCGCCGGACCGGGCCGGGTCGGGGTGCGCCTCCTCGCCGGCGAAGAGCACCGGCCAGCGCAGCCGGCCTGCGATTGCGTCGAGCAGGCGCGCGTTCTTCGCCTCGTCCCAGAGCCGCCCGGCGCACAAGATGAACGGCTCCTTCTCGACGGGGCAGAACCGCGCCGCGGAGCGGCCGTTCGGGATGACGCGCGTGCGCGGCAGCGCGCCGTAATGCCGCTCCAGCTGCTGCAGCATGAAGTGCGTCGGCGCGACGACGAGGTCCGCGCCGGCGAGCCCGCGCGCCACCTCGGCCCGGTACCGGTCGAAGCTCGCGGGCGGCGGCGCGCGGCGGACCGCCTCGAACCAGGACAGGACGCAAGAGTGGCCGACGACGAGCCGGGGCGCCGCGAATGGCAGGGCGCCGTGGGCGTAGTCGTTGAGGTGAACGACGTCCGGCGCGAGCCGCTGCTCGAGCTCCAGCAGCCAGGTGGAGGAGCGCGCGACGTCATCCCATGGGTCCTCCATCCATTCGAGCTTGTCCTGGCTCTCGAACACCTCCAGCCCTGGGACGCGCCGCGCCTGATCCCACTGGTCCGCGGAGAGCACGCGGCCCTTCGCGGCGAGCGCCACCTGCGCCCCATTCCTGCCGAGCGCAGCGGCCAGCTCGAGCGCGTAGACGAACACGCCGCCCACGGTGTCGGCGGTCATCAGGACGTCCACGTGCACTCCTGCGCGGCACCTGAGTCGATGGCGTCGAGGGCCTCGGCGCCGCCGACGATCCCCTCCACCTGCGATCGTAGCGGGCCCCCCGCGCCAGCGCCGCAGCGAAGGCCAACGCCGCACGGCCACCCACGCCTGTCGACCTTCACCTCGGGGAAGGCCGGCTTCACGTCGTACGGGATCAGGCGAGGGTAGGGCGGCGCACGGGCACGGGCGCGTTGCTGGGCCCCCGGACGCATGCCACAATGCACCGTGATGCGTGTGCTCGCCGTCGTCCCGGCCTACAACGAGGCGAAGGCGCTCCGTCCCGTCATCGAGGGCCTGTATCGCACCGGCGCGTGCGACGTGTGCGTCGTCGATGACGCGTCGACCGACGGCACGGCGGACGTGGCGCGCCGCCTCGGCGCGGTCGTGCTGCGCTCTCCCGTGAACCTCGGCATCGGTGGCGCCGTGCAGACCGGTTACCTGTGGGCACACCACCACGGCTACGACGTCGCCGTGCAGGTGGACGGCGACGGGCAGCACGATCCCGCCGCGCTCCCGGCGCTCCTCGCCCCGGTGCTCGCGGGCACTGCCGATCTCGCCATCGGGTCGCGCTTCCTCGAGGCGGGTGGCTACCGCTCGACCGCCTTGCGACGCAGCGGCATCCGTTACCTCAGCTGGTTCCTGCGCCTGCGCACGGGGGCTCGCGTCACGGATCCGACCTCGGGATTCCGGGCCGCGGGGCCGCGTGCGCTGGCGCTCTTTGCGCGGCTCTACCCGTCCGACTACCCCGAGCCCGAGTCGATCGCCGTGGCGGTACGCGCGGGTCTGCGCGTCGTGGAGGTGCCCGTGCGCATGGCCGCGCGTGCGCACGGCGTGAGCTCGATCGACGCCGCACGCACCGCCTACTACCTCGCCAAGGTGAGCCTCGCCCTGCTGTTGCTGCCACGGCGCGCGCGGGGCGCGAGCGGAGGAGCGGCCACGCCGTGATCGAGCCCCTCTTCCCGCGTGAGCTCCAGCTCCTCGGCATCGTCGTGCTCGGCGCCTTGCTCGCCTGGGTCATGCGCCTCATCCGAGCGCAGCGGCTCGGTCTCCGGGACAGCCTGCTCTGGCTCGTTTCGACCGGCATGGCGCTCCTGCTGGTGACGTTCCCCGGACTGCTGTGGGCGGTCACGCGGCTCCTCGGCGTAAAGGTCCCGGCCAACGCTCTGTTCGCGCTCGCGATCCTGTACACGCTCGTCAACATCCTGGCGGGCGCGCTGGGAGCGTCGCGGAACGCAGAGCAGATCCGCCGGCTGGCGCAGGAGTGCGCGCTGCTGCGGGCCGAGATCGACGCGCTACGGACGGACCAGCGGGATCGCGGGTGAGGGTGGTGCCGGTGATGCCGTCCCGCCCGCCGCTTCTCGGGGGGGCGCTCCTCGCAGCGGCGCTGCTCCTGCCGGTGCGCTCGGTCCAGCAGCTCGTCTACGCGGCGAGCTTCGGGCTGGCGGGCTTCACGTTCTGGCTCTGGGGACGCTGGCTCGGGCGGCGCGTGCTGGCGGTCGCCCACGTCGGTCCCTTCACGGCGGTGTACCTCGGGGAACTCGCCGCGCTGGGCGTTGCCAGCGTCGCCACGGCCGTGATGGGCCTCGGCGCGGCGGCTCTGGGGCGGTCCCTTCCGCTTGCGGTGCCCGTCTGCGCCGGGACGTTGCTCCTCTTGCGCGGCGAGCTCGCAGCGCGGGCCCCGTCCGGTGCAGGAGGCGATCGCTCAGCGCTCGATCTGCTGACGCCGTTCGGGACCGGTTGCCTGGCGGTGGTGGTGGCGATCTACGCGCGCCACGTCTCGCCCATGGGCCTCGACACGCTCGAGCACATCGCCTGGGTGGAGCAGATCTTGCGGTCGGGCTACGTGCCGCTCGCCGAGCCCGGCACGCGCCTCCTGGGGGACTACCCGCGCACGTTCCACCTGCTGACGGCGCTGTGGGCCGCGGCTGGCCTGTCGCCGCCGTCCGGGCCGCTCGTCAAGGCGATGCCGTTCGTGCAGACGGCGCTACCGCTGCTCGCGATCGGGGAGCTCCTCGTCGAGGTCTGGGCGCGGCGCTCCGGCGAGGTGACGCGGCAGGCGGCGCAGCTGGCGGTGGCGGCCGCCTTCTTCCTGTTCGTCTTCACGCTCGTCCCTGCGGTCTATCCCTGGTTCGATCTCTCGGGCACGCCGCGTATCTCGAGCAACGCGCTACTCCTCCTTCCGCTCGTGCTCGTCCTCGTCGCCGCGGTCAGGGACGCCCCGCGGGTGGCCGCGCTCGCGCTGGTGATCTGGCCGCTCCTCGGCGCCTGGGCGATCACCTGGAATCCCATCGTCGCGGTGCTGCTGCTGGTGGTCGGCCTACCAGGGCTCGCCCTCTTCTGGGCCGGGCTGCGCCCTCGGCTCGGCGGCGCAGGGCTTGGATGGACGGCGCGCTCGACTGCGGTGGTGGTCGCGCTGGCGGCGCTGGTCGCTGCCCAGGATCCGTGGCTGGTGACGCAGGTCGCGTCGCGCTGCCGCCCTTGCGCTGCCGGGCTCGAGCACGTCGGCGGACTCGTCACGTTCGACGAGGGGGTCCGCGCCGGGCTCGCGACACCGCGAGAAAAGTCGGTGCGCAACGCGGCCGCCCAGCCGCCATGCAGCGATCTCGCCTGTGCCGGAGGCCTCGCGACTCGCGTCGCGCGCGACGCCCTGAACCTGCCGGTCCGCAGCGCCCGCGCCGCCTGGGAGGACGCGCGCGCGCTGGCGGACCACCCGACCACGCGGACGACCCAGGCCGCCTTCCGCGGCGCGGTGCCGCTCCAGCCGAACGCCCTGGCCGACCATGCCTCGCTGCCGTACCTCGTCTTCATCTGGGGAGGCGCGACGGCGGCGCTCGTGCGCGCGTTGCGTGACCGAGGGCGCTCTGCCCCATCGCTCCGCGCGGCACCGTCGACCGGGCGGCTCCTCGCCATCTCGCTGGCCTCCTGCCTCGCCGCCGGCGTCCTCCTCCAGTTCGCCGCTGGTCTGGCAGGCGCCTTCGACGATCGAACCCACGAGCGCGTGATCCTCGACGGCTATCTCCACGCCGCGGGGCATCACGTGTCCCTGGCGCTCCTGGGCGTGCCGTTCCTGTTCGCCTTCGCCGCGCTGGTCGAGCCGCTCGTCGGTCGCGCGGCGGTCGGCGTGCGGTTGCCTGCGGCAGCGCGGGCGGGCGTGCTCGCGGCGTGGGTGGCGCTGCCTCTTGCCGCCCGCCTCAACCTCGAGCAGCCCATGCGTCACCACGGGTTCGGCTCGAACGTGGATCTCGCCGACGTCCTCGGCCTCCGGAGGCTCGAGCGGCTCATCCCCCCGGATGACGGCGTGCTGGTGCCGGCGGAGCACGCCAACATCGCCCAGTGGGAGCACTGGGTATTCCCGGTCGGCCCGACGGCGTCGCTGCTCGCCTACGGAAACCGTCGATACCTCTTCGACGTCTACCTGGGCGCGAGCTATCCGCTGTCGTGGCGCGACCTCGAGGAGCGGCTCTGCAGCCCCGATCACGCCCAGCGGCGCGCCTTCCGCGAGCAGCAGCGGGTGCGCTGGGTGCTCGTGCGCGACCTCGGGGGGCGCTCGCCGGACGCCGTGCTGAGGGAAACACGGCTCTGCGGCGCGCCCCTCGACGCACTCCACCCAGAGCTGCCGCCGGTCGCGGTCGACCGCGGGATCCACCTCTTCCGCTTGCGGGCTCAGTAGGGCGCGGCGGCCTTCCGCGTCACGGCTCCCAGCCGAGGGGGTTCCACCCTTCGACGACGAGCCGGCGAATACCCAGGAACGAGGCCACGCCCACCGTCAGAGGCCGATCCTTCGGCAGCGCACGGGGAACGTGAAACGTGATCCCGTCGACGTCGCGGGCCTCGTAATGATGGCTCAGGAAGGACGGAGGCGGTCCGAAACGGACGGTGGGTCGCTCCTGGAGTGGAGGCACGCCGCATCCGCCATGCACCGCGCGAGAGAGCTCGAGCCGGACGGGCGCGCCCTTCTCGAGGATCAGCGCCCGCGCCTCGGGTGAAATGGAGAGCATGGACAGCCTCTGCCGCGTCGATCGCCGGACGCGCAACCCCCCGACGGAGCGCATCCACTACTCCGCGTCGGGGGGGTCCTCGTCGCCGGACGAGCGGTCGAGATACCACGCGAGCTCGCCGTCGGCGCGCGCGTGCTCGACGGCATCGATCCGGCCCGCCTCCAGCAGCCGATCCAGGACACGCCGCGCGCGGCGTGCCAGCCAGCGAGAGGGGTGCGCCAGGTCGGCGCGCCGCGGGGCGGGCAGCATGGCCGCGAGCAGCGCCGCCTGCGCCGACGTGAGGTCGGCGGCGGCGACGCCGAACCGCGTGCGCGCCGCTGCCTCCGCCCCGAAGACGCCGTCGCCCCACTCCGCGACGTTGAGGTACAGCGCGAGGATTCGGCGCTTGGGCACCGAGCGCTCGAGCTTCACCGCCAGTACTGCCTCCTTCGCCTTGCGCCAGGCGCTGCGCTCGGTCCCGAGCCACAGGTTCTTCGCGAGCTGCTGGGTCAGCGTCGAGGCGCCACGCAGCGCGCGTCCGGAGCGCAGGCTGTCATCGGCGGCGGCCTCGACCTCCGTCCAGTCGAACGCCCCGTGTGCGTAGAAGCGAGCGTCCTCGGAGACGAGCACCGCGTTCACCAGCGCCGGCGAGATGCGTTCGAGCCCGACCCAGCTCTGGTGAATGCGCAACGCCCGTCCCTGGGCGCGAGCCTCGGCGCGCCGCTGCTCCATGACGGTCGTCGTGCGAGGGTTCTTCGCCCGGACGGTCGAAGGATCGGGGAGGGTCACCCAGAGTCCAGCGAAGCCAGCGAGGAGGACGAGCCCGGTCAAGGTCATCAGGGCGGCGAGGCGTAGCACGGCCGGCACCTTAGCACCCCACGACGACGGGCTCCGAGGCAACGGGCGCGATGCGGAGGAACAGGGGTCGGCTTGGTTTCGACCGCGACCGCGACTGCGAACGGGACCGCGACCGCGGGCGTGGGCGAGCCCACCGGCAGCGCGCCGCAGCGGTGGTACTCACGTTGAGTGCATGGCGCTCGCCGCGCTCACGCGGTCGCCTGAGCGAAGGCTGGGGAAGGCCCCCGGGCGACGCGGACCCAAGCCCTTTTGGTTCCTTGATCCACTCGGGTGTCGTCGGTAAGCCCCCCCGTCCAACGCGAGCGGTTTTTCACGGGCCGGTCAGGCCAGGAGGAAGCGATGGCGGACGTGAAGAAGTATGCGGAGCAGGACTTCTCGAAGGTGCGCGGCCTCACGGGCATCTCCGACAACCAGATCCAGGAGCACCTCAAGCTCTACGCCGGGTACGTGAAGCGGACGAACGCGCTCACCGAGAAGCTCTTCGCGCTGTGCGGCGAGGGGAAGGCCTCGGGCGCCGATCCGGTCTACGCCGAGCTCACCCGCCGGATGGGCTTCGAGTACAACGGCAAGGTCCTGCACGAGTACTACTTCTCGAACCTCGTCGGCGGGGCGCAGGCGGAGCCTCCCCCGGGTGGGAAGCTGCGCAAGGCCATCGAGGCCTCATTCGGCGGGAAGTACGACCTCTGGCTCGCCGACTTCCGCGCCATCGCCACCATGCCGGGCGTGGGCTGGGCCATCCTCTACCAGGACCCTTCCAACGGCTGGCTCTCGAACCACTGGGTGACCCTCCACAACGACGGCAACCCCGCTGGCTTCACGCCCATCCTCGTCATGGACGGCTGGGAGCACGCCTTCATGCGCGACTACCAGGCCACCGAGCGCGCCAAGTACGTCGACGCCTTCTTCAAGAACGTGAACTGGGAGGCGTGCGAGAAGCGGCTGAAGTAACGCGCGCAGCGCCAGCGTGATCCGGCGGCCCGAGTCTCGACGGCTCGGGCCGCGCTACGTTCGCGGCCGCGGTCGCGGTCGAGGTCGCCTTCGCCATCCCGCTCGCGGTAGAGATCCCCCGTGCCGCTCATCCCCGCACCTCGCCGGATCTCCCTCCGCCGCAAGATCCTCGCCTGGTGGGACGCCGGCCACCGCCAGCTCCCGTGGCGTTTCCCGGCGGGGACCGCCGATCCCTACCGCGTCTGGATCTCCGAGGTCATGCTGCAGCAGACGCAGGTGGGGGCCGTCGTTCCGTACTACCTGCGCTTCGTCGAGCGCTTCCCCACGCTCGAGGCGCTGGCGGCGGCATCGGAGGAGGACGTGCTCGAGTCCTGGAGCGGCCTCGGATACTACGCGCGCGGTCGCCGGCTCCACGCCGCGGCCCGGGAGATGCTGTCGCGCCATGGCGGCGTCCCTGCCTCGCGCGCGGCGCTCGCCGCGTTGCCGGGGTTCGGACCCTACACGGTGGGTGCGGTGGCGAGCATCGCGTTCGGGCTGGAGGAGCCGTGCGTCGACGGGAACGTGGCGCGCGTGCTCGCGCGGCTGTTCTGCGTGGAGGGCGCGCCGGAGGCGCCGGCCACCCGCGAGCGGCTGTGGGCGTTCGCCGGCGAGCTCGTGCGGGGCGTGCGCCCCGGCGACCTCAACCAGGCGCTCATGGATCTCGGCGCCACCGCGTGCGTGAAGCCCGTGCCGCGCTGCGAGCGTTGCCCGCTCGCCGGCTGCTGCGCCGCGCGCAGCGCCGGTCGCGAGCGCGAGCTGCCGCCGGCGCGGTCGCGCCGCGCGCCGCGCCGGGTCGAGATGGTCTGCGCGGTGGTCGAGTCGCGCGGGCGGCTCCTGCTGGCGCGGCGCCCCGGGGATGGGCTGTTCGGCGGACTGTGGGAGCTGCCCTCCGCGGAGGTCCCGCCCAGCGAGGATCCGCGCGCCGCCCTGGCCTCGTCGCTGGCGGAGCGCGGCCTCCGGGTCGCCATCGGGGAGCGGCTGGCGCGGGTGGAGCGGGCGCTCACGCATCGCCGACTCGCGCTCACCGCCTTCCGCGCGAGCGCGGTCCGCCTCCCGCGGACGCGCGACGACCTTCGCCTCACCAGGGACCTCGACGGGCTGGCGCTCTCCACCGCGTCCCGGGCGCTCCTGGCGGCACTCCCCGCGAGCGCTCGGCCGCCCGGGATGGAGCGCGACGACGACGCACATGCTCCTTGCCGGGAGCGCTCACAGCGGGTACTTTGCGCACGCCGAACGAAGCGCGCGAAACCAGCTTGACAGCGGGAAATGTCACCGTATAATTCGCGCCCCTTCGACGGATGGGTTTGTCGACTCTCACGGGCGCCCCAATGCAGCGAGCGGGGCGTTTTCATTGAAGGAAGCTCTTTCAAGCATGCCGACGATCAGCCAGCTGGTGCGCCAGGGCCGCGAGCAGCTCCAAGTCAAGAAGAAGGCGCCGGCGCTCCGCGAGTCGCCGCAGAAGCGCGGCGTGTGCACTCGCGTCTACACGACGACGCCCAAGAAGCCGAACTCCGCGCTGCGCAAGGTGGCCCGCGTTCGCCTCACGAACGGCTTCGAGGTGACGAGCTACATCCCAGGCGTCGGTCACAACCTGCAGGAGCACTCGGTGGTGCTCATCCGCGGGGGCCGCGTCAAGGATCTCCCGGGCGTGCGCTACCACATCATCCGCGGCACCCTCGACGCCGTCGGCGTGCAGGGCCGCAAGCAGGGCCGCTCCAAGTACGGCGCGAAGCGCCCCAGCTAACTTTTTCAAGGAACTGCCTCGATGCCTCGTCGTCGCGAAGTCGAGAAGCGCAAGATCCTCCCCGATCCGAAGTTCCAGGACCGGCTGGTGGCGAAGTTCGTCAACAACCTGATGCGCAAGGGCAACAAGTCCGTCGGTGAGCGGATCATCTACGGCGCCTTCGATCAGGTGGAGCAGAAGCTCAAGGACGACCCGCTCAAGATCTTCAAGAAGGCGCTCGACAACGTGAAGCCGGTGGTCGAGGTGAAGAGCCGCCGCGTCGGCGGTGCGACCTACCAGGTCCCGGTCGAGGTCCGTCAGGATCGGCGCACCGCGCTTGCAATGCGCTGGCTCATCGACTACTCGAAGGGCCGCGGCGAGAAGACGATGGTGGACAAGCTCGCCGGCGAGATCATGGATGCCGCCTCGAACCGCGGGAACGCGGTGAAGAAGCGGGAGGACACGCACAAGATGGCCGAGGCCAACAAGGCCTTCGCGCACTATCGCTGGTGAGAAGGCCGTACGGCGGGACACGCTCCCGCCGAGTCGTGGGGCGGGCTGCTTGCCGCCCTGGGGTGTAGGGCGGGGCTCGTCCCCTGCCTGAGGAAAGAGTAGGGCAGGGTTCATCCCTGCTGGGCGGACGGTGAGCCGCTGCGGTCGTCACGCTGCTCTTTGACAGCTCGGAAGAGGTCGTCACGCCGCGAGGCGGCGAGGTTCGCGTACAACGCCGTAAGGAAGAGACGAGCGAGACATGGCACGCACCACCACCCTCGAGCGCTACCGCAACTTCGGCATCATGGCGCACATCGATGCTGGCAAGACGACCACGACCGAGCGGATCCTCTTCTACACCGGCGTCACCCACAAGATCGGCGAAGTCCATGAGGGCACCACCGTCATGGACTGGATGGAGCAGGAGCGCGAGCGCGGCATCACCATCACCTCCGCCGCGACCACTGCCTTCTGGCGCGAGCACCGCCTCAACATCATCGACACCCCCGGCCACGTCGACTTCACGATCGAGGTGGAGCGCTCGCTCCGCGTCCTCGACGGCGCCTGCGCCGTCTTCGACGCCGTGAACGGCGTCGAGCCGCAGTCCGAGACGGTGTGGCGGCAGGCCGACAAGTACGAGGTCCCGCGCATCTGCTTCATCAACAAGATGGACCGCGTCGGCGCCGACTTCTTCATGTCGGTCGACACCATCAAGGAGAAGCTCGGCGCGAAGCCGGTGCCGCTCCAGATCCCCATCGGTCGCGAGGACAAGTTCCGCGGCATGGTCGATCTCGTGAAGATGAAGGGGATCACGTTCGACGACGAGACGATGGGGGCGAAGTACCAGGAGGTCGAGATCCCGGCAGACCTCGCCGAGCAGGCGAAGGAGTACCGGGCCGCGCTCGAGGAGTCCGTCGCCGAGGTCGACGACGAGCTCATGGCGAAGTACCTCGACGGCCACGCCCTCACGAACGACGAGGTGAAGAAGGGCCTTCGCAAGGGCGTCATCGGGCTCAAGTTCTTCCCGGTCCTGTGCGGCACCGCCTTCAAGAACAAGGGCGTGCAGCAGATCCTGGACGCCGTCGTCGACTACCTGCCGAGCCCGCTCGACGTCCCGCCGATCAAGGGCGTCGACATGAAGGGCGTCGAGGTCGTCCGCGGCACGTCCGACTCCGAGCCGTTCGCCGCGCTCGCTTTCAAGCTCATGAACGATCCGTTCGTGGGTAACCTCACCTTCTTCCGCGTCTACTCGGGCAAGCTCGAGGCGGGCTCCTACGTCTACAACGCGACGAAGGACAAGAAGGAGCGCGTCGGCCGCCTCCTCCAGATGCACGCCAACAAGCGCGAGGAGATCAAGGAAGTCCTCGCCGGCGACATCGCGGCTGCGGTGGGGCTGCGCTCCTCCACCACCGGTGACACGATCTGCGCCGAGGACAAGCCGGTCATCCTGGAGCGGATGGTGTTCCCGGAGCCCGTCATCTCGGTCGCCGTCGAGCCGAAGACGAAGGGCGACTCCGACAAGATGGGCCTCGCCCTGCAGCGCCTCCAGATGGAGGACCCGTCGTTCCGCGTCCATACCGACGAGGAGACGGGCCAGACCATCATGCGCGGGATGGGCGAGCTCCACCTGGAGATCCTCGTCGACCGCATGCTCCGCGAGTTCAAGGTCGAGGCGAACGTCGGCAAGCCGCAGGTGGCCTATCGCGAGACCATCACCAGGAAGGTCGAGTCGGAGGGTCGCTACATCCGGCAGACCGGCGGCCGTGGCCAGTACGGCCACTGCTGGCTGCGCCTCATCCCGCAGGAGCCCGGCCAGGGCTTCGTGTTCGAGAACGAGACGGTGGGCGGCTCCATCCCCAAGGAGTTCATCACCCCCATCGAGAAGGGCATCGTCGAGGCGATGCAGGGCGGCGTGCTGGCCGGCTTCCCGATGGTCGACATCAAGGTCGAGGTCTTCGACGGCAGCTTCCACGACGTCGACTCGTCCGAGATGGCGTTCAAGATCGCCGGGTCGATGGGCTTCAAGGACGGCGCCGCCAAGGCCGGCCCCGTCCTGCTCGAGCCGATCATGAATGTCGAGGTGTTGACGCCCGACGAGTACATGGGCGACGTCATCGGCGACCTCAACTCGCGCCGCGGCAAGATCCACGGTATGAACCCGCGCGCGGGCGTGCAGGTCATCACCGCCCAGGTGCCGCTGGCCGAGATGTTCGGCTACGCGACGGACCTCCGGTCGAAGACCCAGGGCCGCGCCACCTACACCATGCAGTTCGCGCACTACGCGCAGGTCCCGAACAGCATCGCGGAGACCATCGTCACGAAGTCGAAGGGTGCCGCCGTCGCGTCGAAGTAGCACGAGCCCGCCCGCACCAGCTTTAGAACCGAAGACCAGAGAGGACAGGAGCCATGGCCAAGGAAAAGTTCGAGCGTAACAAGCCGCACGTGAACGTCGGGACGATCGGGCACGTCGACCACGGGAAGACGACGCTCACCGCCGCGATCACGAAGGTGCTGGCGGCGAAGGGCATGGCGAGCTTCATGGCGTA
>DATLJU010000260.1:0-1974 GCA_035538735.1 Anaeromyxobacteraceae bacterium
ATCGTACATGCTGACCACGGTGACGAGGGACGTGTCCATGAACACCGAGAGCAGGCTGTTCACGAAGCTCGGGATCACGAGCACGAGCGCCTGCGGGAGGATCACCCTCCGCTGCGTCTGCCACCAGCTGAGCCCGATCGAGGCCGCGGCCTCGTGCTGCCCCCGCGGCAACGCCTGGAGCCCTCCGCGGACCACCTCGGCCATGTAGGCGGCCTGGAAGAGCGTGATGCCCGCGGCGATGCGCGTGAGGACGTCGATCCGGGCCTGCCTCGGCAGCATGAGCGGCATCACGAAGGACGCGACGAAGAGCACGGTGATGAGCGGGACGCCCCGTACCATCTCGATGTAGAGCGTCGCCGCCGCGCGCAAGAAGGGGAGCTTTGAGCGGCGCGCGAGCGCGAGCACGACGCCGATCGGGATCGAGATCGACACCCCCACGAGCGTGAGGAGGATCGTGAGCGGCAGCCCTCCCCACAGCCCCGTCTCGACGGGCGTGAGCCCGAGGACGCCGCCGCCCATGAGGACGAGGAACGCGGGCAGGACGACGGCCCACACCGCGACGAGCCAGCGCCGCCAGCAGCGCGGGTGCGCGCTCGCGCCGAGCGCGGCGACGACGAGGAGGGTGCCGACGAGCGGACGCCACTGCTCCGGGTACGGGTAGCGGCCGAACAGGATGAGGCGGTGCTTCTCGGCGACGAATCCCCAGCACGCCGCGCGGTAGGCGAGCTGCCGGCATGCATCGTAATCGGCGGACCACACGGCGCCCGTCACGGCCCACCGGGCGATGCGCGGGAGCGCGCGCGCGAGCGTCGCCGCGAACACGACCGTCGCGATCGTGCTCGGCACCGTCGCGAAGAGGTTCGCGCGCGCCCACGCCCACGGCCCGCGCCGCCGGACGGGCGGCAGGCGCGCGCCTGCCAGGGCCTCGGCGGTCCCGGGCACTACCGCTCCACCAGCGCCACGCGGCGGTTGTACCAGCCCATCGCCAGCGCGGTGAGGAGGTTGATGGTGAGGTAGACGGACATGATGAGGAGGATGGACTCGAGCGCCTGGCCGTTCTGGTTGATGGCGGTGTTCGTGATGGACACGAGGTCGGGGTAGCCGATCGCCACCGCGAGGGACGAGTTCTTGATGAGGTTCAGGTACTGGCTCGTCAGCGGCGGCACGATGACCCGCAGCGCCTGCGGGAGGACGACGAGGCGCAGCGCGCGGCGGTGGGACAGCCCGATCGCGGCCGCCGCCTCGATCTGGCCGCGCGGCACGGCGAGGATGCCCGACCGGACGATCTCGGCGATGTAGGCCGCCGTGAAGGCGGAGAGCCCGAGGACGAGCGAGAGAAACTCCGGCGTCATCCCGACGCCGCCCGAGACGTTGAAGGTCGTGACCTCGGGGACGTCGAGCTCGCGCGGCGCGCCGCCGGCGAGCCACGCGAGGACCGGCGCGCCGAGGGCGACGAGGAGGGCCGGCCAGAGCACCTGCGGGGTGTGCCCAGTGCGCTCCCGGCGTGAGCGCGCCCAGCGAAAGAGCGCCCACGCGCCGAGGAGGCCGATGGGGAGGGCCGCGAGCGCGAGCGCCCACCCGCGGGCCCACACCGGCACGGGGAGCTGCAGCCCGTCCTTGCTCAGGAAGACGTGAGGCGCGAGGCGGACCGGATCGGTGCCCTCGGGCAACAGCTCCGTCAAGACGAGGTACCAGGCGAGGAGCTGCAGGAGCAGCGGGACGTTCCGCAGGGTCTCGACGTACGCCGTGCTGGCGCCGCGCACGAGGACGTTCCGCGAGAGCCGGCCGACGCCCACGAGCGTGCCGACGATCGTCGCGAGCACGATGCCGACCGCCGAGGCACGCAAGGTGTTCGCGACGCCGGCGGCGAGCGCCCAGAGGTAGCTGTCGCTGGGGGTGTACGGCACCGGCCCCTCGCCGATCGCGAACCCGGCGGGCTCGCGGAGGAAGCCGAAGCCCGAGCGGATCTGGCGC
>DATLJU010000261.1:0-18195 GCA_035538735.1 Anaeromyxobacteraceae bacterium
CCTCGACCGCGTTCCCGCTGGCCTTCGCCCCCATGGAGCTGACGTATTGCCCGACGAGGAGCGAGGAAGGCCTTGCCGGACGATGCACGGAGGAGACCGCGTCGCGCGCGCTCTTCGTCGATGGCGGGCTCTTCGACAACACGCCGCTCGCTTTGGCGGTGACGACGGCGCGCGCCGGACTCCGCGAGACCGGAGACGGGAGGGTCCGCTGGGTCGACAGGGCCGACGCGTCCAAGGGAGGCCTTCCCCCCCAGCTCGTCTTCATGTTCGTCGAAACCGACGTCGCCGGGTATCCGGTGCCCGAGAAGAAGGCCAACATCGGGACCAAATCGTCGCTGGTGACCTTGCTCGGCCAGGTCTCGGGCGCGTTCATGGCGACGGCTCGGACGAAGAACCTCTACACGCTCGTCGAGCAGATACCGTCGGCGACGGAGCAGATCCGGGCGACGGCGAGGCACTTCCCGGCCGCGAGCTCGCCCATGATGGCGTTCCTCGGCTTCTTCGAGCAGGAGTTCCGCCGCTACGATTTCTACCTCGGGATGTACGACGCCCGGCGGCTGCTGCACGACCGGTTCGTTCCTCGGACCGGGATCCCAGCGGAGGCGTTCCATTACCCCGAGACGGCGGCGACCCTCGGGGCTGACTGGCGTCCCTTCGCGTGCCTGCGGGCGCTGTTCGACAGCGAGGGGGACGCGCAGGTCGCCTGCGAGGGCGCGGACCTCCAGGACATCCGGATCCTGGCTCAGGTCTCCCTGGACAGGCTCTACGACGAGTGCCGCCAGCTCACGGTCGATCCCGAGCGTCCGATCGCCCATCGGCAGTGCCGGGCCGCGACGCAGGGAGAGGAGCCGCCGCAGGTCCCGGGCGTCGTACCGCTGGTACCGGGCACCTGGAAGCGACGCGAGGGCGAGCCCGAGGTCAACTGGGTCGTCCGGCTCCTGGCGAGCCACGGCTTCCAGTTCCGCGACCTCGGGGCCGAGCGGCCCGACCAGGCGCTGGCCGCCATTCGCGTCCGGATGGGCGACGTGGTGGGTGCCACCGCCAGCCGGCAGCCGGGGATCGAGAGCGCCGTGGTCGGGCGGGCCGGGGAGATCGGAGCGAACGCCCTTCTCTACGTCCCGTATCCGAATCATGTCTGGGTGGGGGTGGGGCGGGAGCTGGAGCTGGGCTACAGCCGTGGATTCTCCCAGGCGCCCGGGATCTGGTCTCGCTTCCGGCTCGACGCGGCCCTGCAGCTCGAGGGGCCATATACGCTCATGTCGTCCAATGGGGAGCCCTGGGGGATCACCCCCGTCGTGGGCGCGAGCTTCCGGGTGCCGGGCATCGATTCGCAGGCATTCCAGCTCTCGGGGCTCGTGCGCGGTGGGTACCTGTTCGCACACGGCGACGATTTCGGGAGCGGCCAGTGCAAGAGCAACGGGAAGCCCATCGGCTCCTGCTCGGGCGCCGTGGTCCAGGGAGGCCTCGCGGCGGCGGGCCTGGACATCATCTTCCTGCGGTTCATGGTCGAGTGGTTCGAGCCAGGGTCGCAGTGGGCGTTCTCGCCGATGCTGGGGCTGTCGCTGGGCTTCTAACGCGTCCGCCCGGCGGACGCTCCGTCCGCCCGGCAGGCCCGCCACCCGTGGCGCGGCCCCTGATCAGCGCGCCGACCGGCTGGCACGGCCGCTGCTCTCCTCGGGCCCGTGCTCGTGCGCGTCCGCTCCTCCGCCGTCCTCGGCGTGGCTGCCCTCGGCATCGACATCGAGGTCGAGGCCATCCAGGGCATGCCGAAGGTCGACCTGGTCGGCCTCGCATCGAGCGCGGTCCAGGAGGCGAAGGTCCGAGTCCAGGCGGCGGTGCGGAACCTGGGGGTGAAGCTGCCGGAGAAGCGGATCGTGGTGAACCTCGCGCCAGCCGACCTGCGCAAGGAAGGCGCGAGCTTCGACCTCCCCATCGCCGTCGCGTTGCTCTCCGCTTGCAACGAGATCCCACCCGAGGCGCTGGAGGGGTACCATTTCGCGGGCGAGCTGGCGCTCTCGGGCGAGGTGAAGCCGATCCGCGGGGCGCTGGCGCAGGCCATCGAGGCGCGGCGTAGCGGGGCGCACGCGCTGGTCGTCCCGGAGGCCAACGCGCTCGAGGCCGCCGTCGTGGAGGGCCTGCGCGTCCACCCGGCGCGGCACCTCGGCGAGGTCGTGGCCTGGATGAACGGGCTCGCCGAGCCGCCCACCCGACTCCCCGTCGCGCCGCGGCCCGCCGCCGATCCCGGGCCGGATCTCGCCGACGTCGCCGGCCAGGAGCACGCCCGGCGCGCGCTGGAGGTGGCGGCCGCGGGCGGACACAACCTGCTCCTCTTCGGGCCGCCGGGCAGCGGCAAGACGATGCTGGCGCGAAGGCTCCCTGGCATCTTGCCGCCCTTCACCTTCGAGGAGGCGCTCGAGGCGACGGTGGTGCACAGCGTGGCGGGCCTGACCCGGGACCGCGGCCTCCTCTCCGAGCGGCCGTTCCGGTCGCCGCACCACTCCGTCTCCGACGCCGGGCTCGTCGGCGGCTCGCACGCGGCGCGGCCGGGGGAGGTGTCCCTCGCCCATCACGGCGTCCTGTTCCTCGACGAGCTGCCCGAGTTCCGCCGCCACGTCCTCGACGCGCTCCGCCAGCCCGCGGAGGACGGCGAGGTGTGCATCGTCCGGGCGGCGCGCGCCGTGCGCTACCCCGCGGAGTTCATGCTGGTCGCCGCGATGAACCCGTGCCCGTGCGGCTGGTACGGGGATCCGCGGCGCGCCTGCCGCTGCACGCTCCACGAGCTCGGCCTGTACCGGCGCCGCATCTCCGGCCCGCTCCTCGATCGGATCGATCTCCACGTCGACGTCCCCGCCGTCCCCTGCGCCGCGCTCCCCTCCGCGGGCAACACCGAGCCGAGCGCGGCCGTGCGCGCGCGCGTCCTGGCGGCTCGCGACCGCCAGGCGGAGCGCGCCCGGGCGGGCGGGCCACGGCTCAATGCCCGGCTCAAGGGTACCGCCCTTCGCAGCGCCTGCGTCCTCGCGGCCGACGGTCGGCGCCTGCTGGCGGACGCGGTGGAGAAGCTCGGGCTCTCGGCGCGGGCGCACGACCGCATCCTGCGCGTCGCGCGCACCGTCGCCGACCTCGAGGGAGCGGATCGCATCGGCCTGGGACACCTCGCCGAGGCGGTGCAGTACCGCGCGCTCGATCGGCGCGCCTGAAGGGTGGAGCTCCCTCCTCGTCGCAGGGGAGGGCCGGGGACTGGGTAGGCCAACCGATGGGAGGAAGCATGTCGAAGCTGGCAGAGAAGATGAAGGCGCTCGGCGCGGCGGTGAGCGCGATCGAGAAGCAGTTCGGGAAGGGGAGCATCATGCGGCTCGGCGAGGAGGGCGACGCGCCGAGGATCGCGGTCGTTTCGAGCGGGTCCATCGGGCTCGACCTGGCGCTCGGGGTCGGCGGCTACCCGCGCGGGCGCGTCATCGAGATCTTCGGGCCCGAGTCGTCGGGCAAGACGACGCTCGCGCTGCACGCCATCGCCGAGGTGCAGAAGGCGGGCGGGGTCGCCGCCTTCATCGACGCCGAGCACGCGCTCGACGTCGCGTACGCTCGCAGGCTGGGCGTGAACCTGTCCGACCTGCTCGTCTCGCAGCCGGACACCGGCGAGCAGGCGCTCGAGATCGCGGAGCAGCTCGTGCGCTCCGGTGCGGTCGACCTCATCGTGGTCGACTCGGTGGCGGCGCTCGTGCCCAAGGCCGAGATCGAGGGCGAGATGGGCGACGCGCACATGGGCGTGCAGGCGAGGCTCATGAGCCAGGCCCTGCGCAAGCTCACCGCCGTCGTCTCGCGCAACGCGTCCACGGTCGTCTTCATCAATCAGATCCGGATGAAGATCGGCGTCGTGTTCGGAAACCCGGAGACGACTACCGGCGGCCACGCGCTCAAGTTCTACGCGTCGGTGCGGCTCGACATCCGCCGCATCGGGCAGCTCAAGGACGGCGAGCAGGTGGTGGGGAGCCGGACGCGAGTGAAGGTGGTGAAGAACAAGGTGGCGCCGCCGTTCCGCGAGGCCGAGTTCGACATCCGCTACGGGGTAGGCGTCGATCGGCTCGCCGAGGCGATCGACCTCGGCGTCGAGCGGAACCTGGTCGAGAAGTCGGGCGCGTACTACGCGCTCGACGGCGAGCGCATCGGACAGGGGCGCGAGCGCGCGGTCGAGTGGCTGAAGGCGAACCCCGCCGCGCTGGACGCGCTCGTCGCGAAGCTCCTCGCGGTGCCCGGGCCTGGTCCTGAGCCGGCGCGCGCGATCGCGTGAGGAGGGCGGGCGCGGTCCGCCGCGGCGCGACACCGGCTCGGCGCCGCCCGCGGCGCCGCCCTGGCGCTGGCGCTCACACCCGAGGACGTCGTGCTCGGGGGCTCGTCCTCCGCCGAGGGTCGATCCACGTGGCCATCAGAAGAAGAAGTACCTGAGCGTCACGTTCGTGACCCAGGAGTTCCCGGTGAGCAGCGCCGGCGTCCGGATCCCGCCGATGTCGAACGGGTGGCCGAAGTGCACGCGCAGGAGGAGGGGCCCGAAGAGCACGTTCACGCCCAGGACGCCGGTGAGGGTGCGTACGTCCCAGGCGCCGAGGTCGTTCGGCGACACCACGCTCCCGTCGGCGCAGCGATTGCTCCTGGCGCCGCAGCTGTCGCGCGTGCTCCAGTTGTTGAACACGCCGCCGAAGTCCAGGGCGGCGACGGCGAAGATGGAATCGAAGATGGCGAGCCGCAGCACGGGATCCAGCGGCAGCTGCAGCTCGGCGTTCGTGATCCAGTAGTTGCGGCCGATGAGGTAGGCGAGGTCGTTCCAGTAGTAACCGCGCAGGTTGTCGGCGGAGGAGATCCACCAGGTGCGCGACCAGTTCTTTCCGACGTCGTTCGGTGCGAAGCTCGTCCCGACGGCCGCGCGCAGCATGAGCTTGGCGCGGCCGGCGATGTGGAAGTAGGTGACGGCGTCGGTCCGCGCGAAGCCGCTCAGCGCGCGCACGTCGGGCAGGTATTGACCGCCCAGCTCCAGCAGCAAGGCGTTGCCGGAGATGGGGCCGGCGGTCGGGTCGTAGCGGACGGTGTCGTAGCCGTAGCGGACGGTGGGGCCGAATTGGAGGTGCGTGCCGCCGTTGCGCAGGTGCCAGGCCGTCGCGTCAGGGAGGCCCGGGGGTACGTTGCCGCAGGTGATGAGCTCGGTCGTGAGGGCCTGGAGGCAGTAGCGCTGGACGCCCGACACCGTCAGCTCCGCCTCGTACCGCCTGAACCGGTCGATCGGGAAGCGCAGCGTTCCCAGCACTCCGAAGTCGCGCTGCAGGTAGGCGAGATTGGGGTTGACGAAGTCGACCTGCTCCTGGACGAAGTGGAAGGCGCCCAGCACCCAGGCCGTCCGTCCAGAGCGGTCCTCCAGCATCGCCAGCGCCTGGGTGTACTCGAACGACCCCAGCACGGCGAGATTGAAGAAAGCGATGCGGTCGCGCAGGACGTCCGAGAACAGGACCGCCGCTTGCCCCGCCACGGCGCTCGACGCGGCGCCGCCGTAGATGTAGCCCGCTTCGGGCCTCCAGTTGCCCAGCGCGTACGCGTCGTAGCTCGGGACGGCGCGCGGGAATTCGTCGTGCGGGATGGCCAGAGGCGGTCCCGCCGGCGCCACGACCTTCACCGGCGGCTCGTCGAGCCAGGACACGCGCGGCACCTCCACCAGCCGGAACCGACCGCGGTAGAACGTGGACGCCCACACGCCGCGCGCCTGCGGGGCGACCGCCGGCGAGGTGAGCCCGGTGGCGAAGTCGGTGAGGCGCCGCACCTCGTCCCCGCGCAGCACGTACAGATCCGGCTTCCCAGCCGCCGTGCCGGAGAAGAGGACCGACCCGTCCGCCTGCGGCCGCGGGTAGCGGTCGTCCCACTCTCCCGTCGTGAGCCGGGTACGCTCGCCCGTCACGGGGTCGATCCGGAACAGGTTGAAGCGGCCGTGGTCGGTGGCGTCGGACGAGCAGTAGAGGCCCGTCGGTCCCCAGGCCAGGTCCCGCTCCGCGAACGGATCGTCCGTGAGCTGCCGGACCGGCCCGCCGTCGGCCGGCACCACGTAGATGTCCTGCTGGCCGGCCTCGGTCATCCCGACGAACGCGATGTGGCGGCCGTCCGGCGAGAAGGTCGGGTCCGAGATCTCGATGAAGCGCCGGCCACGGGGATGGCGCAACTCGATCGTCAGGCGGGGCCCGAGCGCGAGGCCGGGCGGCCGTCCCCCTTCGGGCGCGGTATGGCGGAAACGCTGCACGTAGAGCACGTCGCCCGCGCCGGCCTGCGCCGAGTAGGCGACGATGCCCTCCGCCACCGCCATGACGGAGTGCTCGATGGGGTGGAGCGACTCGACGCCGGGCTGGCTGTCGGACGCCACCTTCACCGCGCCGTGCGGGTAGCGCGCATCCATGAGGTAGAGGTGTGCCCGGCCCGCCTCGCGGTCGATCCCGCGGAAGAAAACGAGCTGCCCGTCGGGCGAGAACTGCGACGACTCCGGCTCGTCCGGCAGCTCCTGGACCTCGCGCAGCTGCGCCAGATCCTGGCGCCCGCCGTAGGCGCCGTAGTACCGGCGCTTGAGCCATGCCCGCCAGCGGGTGTCGACCTGATCCACCGGCTCGTTGAGGACGCGGCGGGTGAGCGCCGCGAACCCGCGCTCGCCAGCTGGCGCGCCGGCCAGCAGAGACGCGTTCTCGAGGTACGACTGGATCTTCTCCTTCCCGTACACATCGGCGATGAACGCGAGGCGGGCCTGCCCCAGCTTGTAGGTCGGGATGTACCCTCGGTAGCGGTCCTCGGCGAAGGCGACGACCTCGTAGTGCCGCTCGGGGTCGGGGTTCCAGACGAGGTCCCGCAGGTAGAGGTCGGTCTCCGTGTCGATGCCGCCCTTCGCGTAGTACTCCGCGATCCCCTCGATGAACCAGAGCGGCAGCGCCTCGATGGGAGAGCCCAGGTCCTCGGAGCCCGAGATGTCGAGCAGCTTCTGAATGGTGAACTGGTGCACGAGCTCGTGCGTCGACACCTCGCGGAAGAGCTCGTGGTTCCCGAAGTACGGGAGCGACATCTTGAGGTCGCGCGGCGAGGTCACGCCGAGCACCGACTCGTTCACCTCGAAGACGTTGGTGGCCTGGAACTCGCGCTGCGAGGCGTACAGGATGTACGGGATCTGCTTGGTCGGCGTGTAGTGGAACTGATCGACGAGCCGCAGGTACGCGTTGCGGATGACCGGCAGCGCTCGCTCCGCCACCTCCCGCTCGCGCCGGTAGTAGTACAGCCGGATCCCGCCCTCGCCGCCCGTCGGTGAAGGCACATCGAGGTGGAGCCAGTCGAACTCGTACCAAGCGACCTGGTTCTGCCCGGGGCGCTCGGGGAGCACGAAGGTCTGCTCGAGCTGGCGCGGGGTGGCGAGGCCGCTCCGCGCCGCGTGATCGTGCAGCCAGTCCATGCGGCGCAGCGCCGCGCCGATGTCCGGGCGACCCAGCTCGAAGTTCTGGGCCGTCGCGGCGAACGGGGCAGCGGCGAGCCAGAGGGCAGCGAGCAGACGCATGAGTTCCTGGAGTCGGAGCGTATCGGGAGACTTCAGACACAGCAACGTCCGGGAGCATACCCTGGTAGGCGGGGTCGACCACGCGCGAGGGAGTGCGCCTCACCCCTCCACCGCGACCTCGTACTCGCGCCCATCGAGGCGGAGCAGGAAGCGGCCCGGAGCGCGCGGGTCCTCCTCCAGCGCGAGCCCCAGATCGACCTGAGCGGTGCGCGTGAAGCGGGCCCGGTGGCCGCCCTTCACGACGCAGTGGAGCACGCCCGCCGGGTCGAGGGAGAGCGTGGTCGGGTCGAGCGGATGCACGGAGCCGTCCCCGAGGTGGAGGTGGGCGGCGCCGCCCTCCAGCGCGATGCCGCGCACGGCGTACGGCGCGTCCTCGACCCGGACGTAGCCGCTCTCCCGCCCCACGCGCACCAGGTAACGGCCATCGGGGCGTCGCTCCAGCGAGCGCCACAGCACCTCCAGCGTGCGGCGGTGGGTGATGGGCTCGCCGCGGTGGCAGAACCGGCCCTCCAGGTCGATCGAGAGTCCGCTCTGCTCGCGCAGCAGCTCCAAGGTGCGCTCGTCGAGCTCGGTCACGCCCGGATCCTAACCCACGCCTACGCGCGCGCCGGTGTTGCGAACCGGATGGGTGGCGGGTAGGAAGCCGCCATGCGGACGGAGCCGGTGGTGCGCATCCGGTGTCGCTCGCCCGAGGACGCGGCGCGCTCCCGCCGCATCCTCCAGGCGGCGGGGCTCGCGCCCGAGGAGTCGCTGACGTGGCTCGTCGTGCGCGACGCGCACCCCGACGCGGTGAACCTCCTGCTCGTCGAGGGAGGCGCGCTCGGCCGCACGATCGTGCGCGAGGACATCGGGAAGCTCGTGGGCTGGCTCATCGATCGGCAGGGCGCGCTCGCCGGCAGGGCTCGGAACGTGAAGAGCCTGGTCGAGCGCACGCTCGCGAACGCCGGGCTCGCCCAGCGCTATGCGCCGCGGCCGGACGACGAGCTGACGGCGTCGGCCGAGGCGCTCAACCGCACGCTCATGGCCGAGGGCGCGCCGCTCGTCACGTGGGATCGGTTCCTCGAGCTGTTCTGCGTCCCGCGCTAGCGCGAAACGAAAGGAGCGCTCACCCGGACGGCTGCGCCGGCGCACGGGCGCCCGCCCTCGACGCGCGTCGGTGGTCCCGTAAGGAAGTGGCGCCCGATGGGCGACGAGAAGAGAGCGCGACGTAGGTACCACGACCCGATCCGGGTCGAACGAGGAGACCCATGACGCACTCACCTCAAGTCAAAGGCGCCAGGACACGCTCGATCGCATTGCTGCTTGGCGTCGCGTTGCTGCTCCCGCTCCCTGCGCGCGCTGCCGCCGCCGGCACGCGCGTCGAGCACGACTCGCTCGGCGACCGCGAGATCCCCGCCGCCGCCTACTGGGGGGCGCAGACCTCACGCGCCCTCGAGAACTTCCCGTTCGACACCCACCCGCTGCGCCACTTCCCGAACTTCATCGTCGCCTATGCCTACGTGAAGAAGGCGGCCGCGCTCGCCAACCACGAGCTGGGCGTCCTGTCGGCCGACCGGATGAAGGCGATCGTGGCGGCCTGTGACGAGATCATCGCCGGCAAGCTCCACGATCAGTTCGTGATCGACATGATGCAGGGCGGCGCCGGGACCTCGACCAACATGAACGTGAACGAGGTCATCGCCAACCGCGGCCTCGAGCTCATGGGGCACAAGCGCGGCGAGTATAAGTACCTGCACCCCAATGACCACGTGAACATGTCGCAGTCCACGAACGACAATTACCCGACGGCCGCCAAGCTGGCCGTCCTGCTGCAGCTCCGGCAGACCTTCAAGAGCATCGAGGGCCTCAAGGCCGCGCTGGCCGCCAAGGGGACCGAGTTCGCCGACGTCATCAAGATGGGCCGCACCGAGATGCAGGACGCCGTGCCGGTGACGCTGGGACAGGAGTTCAACGGTTTCGCCGACACGATCAACGAGGCCCTGATCCAGCTCGGTCAGGCGCGCGACTCCTTCTACAAGGTGAACCTGGGCGGCACCGCGATCGGGACCGGCATCGACAGCCCGCCGAAGTACGGCAAGCTGGCGATCAGCAAGCTGGCGGACCTCACCGGCTTCCCCTTCGAGCAGTCGCACGATCTGGTGGGGGCCTCCTCCGACGGCGCCGGGTACATCAACATGTCGGGCGCGATGAAGCGTACCGGCGTCGCCATCTCGAAGATCGCGAACGACCTGCGCCTCATGTCCTCCGGGCCGCGTACCGGCTTCTACGAGATCACGCTCCCGGCCATGCAGCCCGGCTCCTCGATCATGCCGGGCAAGGTGAACCCCGTCATCCCGGAGGTCACCACCTCGATCGTCTACAAGCTGGTGGGCTTCGACACGACGATCACCATGGCCGCCGAGCTCTCGAGCCTGGAGCTGAACCCCGTGGAGTGCGTCATCGTCTACGACCTCCTGAGCGGCGCAGCGTTGCTCGACAAGGCGGCCCGCGTCTTCACGGAGAAGTGCGTGACCGGGATTAAGGCCAACAAGGAGCGCAACGCCACGATGGTCCGGGGCTCGATCGGGCTCGTGACCGCCCTGAACCCGGTGCTGGGCTACGAAAAGTCCGCCGCCATCGCGAAGGAGTCGCTGCAGACCGGCCGCCCGGTCTACGACCTCGTCCTCGAGAAGGGCCTCATGAGCAAGGAGCAGCTGGACGAGATGCTCAAGCCGGAGAACATGACGTCCCCCCGCGAGTGGCAACAGAAGAAGTGATACCCTGAGCGGCCGGCGTGCCCGAGCGGGAGCGCGCACCTCCCGGGCGTCAGGTCTGCCATGGCAGCCAACCGCAGCGTCGAGTTCTTCGAGAAGCAGTTCCGACGCCAGGTGACCGCGCACGTGTTCACCCTGAACCCGTTCGAGGAGGTGGCCCTGCCCTACCTGACGGGCCAGGTCCTCGACCTGGGCTGCGGGCTCGGGAACCTCAGCGTCGCGGCCGCGAGACGCGGCTGTGAGGTCGTCGCCGTGGACGCGAGCCCCGCCGCGATCGAGCACCTGTCTCAGGTCTCGCGGGACGAGAAGCTGCGCCTCACCGCGACGCAGTGCGACGTTCAGCAGTTCGAGGTCCGAGAGACCTTCGACGTCGTCGTCGCCATCGGGCTGCTCATGTTCTTCTCACGCCAGGTCGCGCTCGAGCTTCTGGACAAGGTGCAGCGCGCGGTGCGGCCGGGCGGCTGCGCCATCGTGAACGTGCTCGTCCAGGGCACGACGTTCATGGACATGTTCGATGGGGACCGGTACTGCCTCTTCGCCCCAGAGGAGGTCGAAGCGGCATTCACTGGCTGGACGACCCTCCTCGCGCGCCGGGACGAGTTTCCCGCGCCGCACGCGACCGTGAAGCGGTTCGAGACGCTCGTCGCCCGGAAGCCGTAGCGAGCCGCGACGGCTCCGCGCCGCGGGCACGCGCGGACGAGACGCCAGAGCGAGCGAATGCCGAAGGGGCGGGCTCGTCGGTCACCGCTCGCCCAGCGTGCGTTTGTCCGGAGGGCGGCCCGATGGGCCGGAGCTCGACGTGTGCGCGGCGGGTTGACTGCCGCGCAGTCCCGTCCGCATGCTCATCGGTACTCACAGTGAGGTTTCGTCGTGTACGTGACCGACCATCCGCTGCTCGTCTTCTCGCTGACGTTCCTCGCGCTCTGGCTTTCGGAGCTCATCGGGACGTCCTATCGCGAGAGGCGTCGAAACCTGGAAGAGAGGGTGCGTGAAGACTTCGGCCTCATCTTGGCCGCCACGCTGACGCTGCTCGGCCTCATCGTCGGATTCAGCTTTGCGATGGCCATCAACCGATATGACCAGCGGAGGAGCTGTGAAGAGGCGGAGGCGAGCTCGATCGCCACGGAATACGTCCGGGCCGATCTGCTGCCGGTCGCCAATGCAGTCAGGGTGCGTGCGCTGCTCAGGGAGTACGTCGATCAGCGAGTGTTGTTCTTCACGGCGGGCACGGTGGAGGAGCTCGAGCGGATCAACCCCACCATCGGCCAGTTGCAGAGCGAGCTATGGGCCGCAGTGCGGGATCCAGCTCTGGCGCAGCCCACGCCCGTGCTCGCCTTGGCCCTCTCGGGCATGAACGACGTGTTGGGCGCACAGGATTGCACTCAGGCCGCGTGGTGGAACCGAATTCCACTCGCGGCGTGGGGCTTCATGGCTGCGATCGCGATTTGCTGCAACTTGCTGGTCGGTTACGGCGGGCGACAGGCTGGAGTGAGGTCCATCTTGTTGCTGGTGCTGCCGCTGGTCTTGTCCATATCGTTCTTCCTCATCGCGGAAATCGACAGTCCGCGCGGCGGCCTCATCCACGTGCGGCCTCAAAACCTGGTGAGCCTGTCACGGGCGCTGCATGCGCGTTGACCGGCAACCGACCCCCCAGAGTGATCACGGCGACGCGCTCGCAGGCAGCTCGCAGTGAGCTCGCCGTCGCCGAACGGTCAGACCTGAACAGCGGGACCGAGGTGGCGAGGGTCAGTTGACCCCGCCTGCGAAGACGAGCGCGCCCCAGGTGTTCACGGCGACGCCGGCCAGGGCGAGCGTCCAGAAGACGCGCCCCATCGGCCTGCCGCCCACCGCGAGCAGGAGGAACAGGTACGGCGTGTAGTCGAGGCTGAAGCGGTACCCGAACTGCACGTAGCCGGTGTTCTGGTACAGGAAGCCCGGCAGCGCGGTCGCCGCCACCGTCAACCACGACGCCGGGGCGAGGCGCGCCCGCAGCCGCGGCCGGAGCAGCAGCAGGAAAAGCGGCGTCGTGACGAGCAGTGACATGCCGTCGGGATCGTACGTGAGGCGACCACCCTCGAGCCGCGGCAGGCTCGTGAACGCCGCGTGGAGCTGCTTCGGGAGGTAGTGGAGGGAGAAGAGCCCCCAGCGCCCGACGTCGGCGTTGACGCGGTTGTTCCAGAAGTGGGCGTGCCCGAAGTCGAGCGGAGAGCCGAATCGCTCCCAGTTGGCCCAGGCCGCGAAGGCGAGGAGCGGCGCCGCGCCGGCCGCGAAGAGCGCCACCTTCCGCCAGCGGGCAGGATCCCGCCAGGTGGCGCCGCGCTGGACCGCCTCGCCGAGCCGCCCCCCGCCCGACATCACCTCCGCGAGGAAGAAGAGCGCCGAGAAGACGAGCGGCGTACGGGTGATGGCGGCGAAGCTCCAGGCGACCCCGGCCGCGACCGGATGGGCGGCCCGGTGCGCGGCGAGGAGATACAGCCAGGTCGCCGTGACGCCGAGCACCTCCGCGGTGAACCAGACCTCGCCCCGGATCGAGCACGAGAACGCGACCGTGCCGAAGGCGAAGAGGAGCGCCAGGGCGGCGTCCTCGCCGCGCGTGCGGGGGCTCTCCCCCTTCGTCCGCAGCCGCTCCAGGACGAGGAAGCAGAGCGCGACGTTCAGCGCCGCGAACAGCAGCGTGAAGCTCACGTCGTCGAAGCCGAGCCCGTACGCGGCGACGAGCGGCAGCATGAGCAGCGCCGGGCCGGGCGGGAAGGACACGTACCAGCGGCCGTCCACCCGCGCCCAGTCGTTGAGGTCCGGCGGCGGGCGGCGCAGGTGGAGCTGGCCGTGGAGCCAGGCGTCGGCCTGGTACATGAAGTGAGGGGCGTGCGACGGCCGGTAGTGGCCGAGCGAGAAGAGCCCGAGGACGAGCAAGCTGCCCGCGAACAGGCCCAGCTCCATGCGGTGCGCGCGTACCCACGACATCGCCGCTGTCAAATCACGGCGCGCCGCGGGTGTCGAGCCGGCGTCCTGCCCCTCTCCCCGGCCCTCTCCCGGCTTCGCGGGGCGAGGGAGACGGAACGATCCATCACCCACGGTGATCGATCCTCTCCCCCACCGGGAAGGGCAGGCAGAGGGGCCGCACCCGGGACACGGCCGCCGGTCCGGACCGACCCCGTGGCGCGGAGCGGCGAGGGGGGACGCTAGGTCGGCTTCATCCTCTTCGCGAACTCCTCCGCGCCGCGGCGCATCTCGTCCGGCGTCAGGTCCTTCACGTGGGTCGCGAAGTTCCAGCCATAGCCGTAAGGGTCCAAGACCATGCCGACCCGGTCGCCCCAGAACATGTCGGTCGGCGGCATGGAGGGCTTCGCTCCAGCCTGGACGGCGCGCTGGAACGCGGCGTCGCAGTCCGGGACGTAGAGCCACATGCCGACCGGGGCCGGCTGCGACGGGGAGGGGGCGCGCGCCGGTCCGCCGGGCATCTCGTCGTTCGCGAAGACGATCGAGTCACCGACCCGGAACTCGGCGTGCCAGATCGCCTTTCCGTCGGGCGAGGGCATCCGCATCACCTCGTCGGCGCCGAGCGCGCGCTTGTAGAAGTCGAGCGCCTCCGCGCAGCCCTTGATGGTGAGGTTCGGCGTGACGGTGTGCATGCCCTTCGGGATGGGGTCTGGCTTCGCCATGGCGGTCTCCTGTTCGAGTGCGGTTAGCGCCACGGCCGGCGCGCGTCGAACCCCTGTCGGGCCGGGTCAGCGGGCGCGCAGGAGGAGGCGCAGCTGGTTCAGCACGTCGTACGCACTCGTCTTGCGCACGCGCTCGCGGTCGCCTGGAAAGCGGCGCGCCCAGGTCCGCGTGCCATCGGGGCCGGCGATCGCCAGGTGCACCGTGCCGACCGGCTTCTCGGGCGTGCCTCCACTCGGCCCGGCGATGCCCGTGAGAGCGGCGGCCCAGGTGGCGCCGCTCCGAGCCCTCGCGCCCTCGGCCATGGCGCGCGCCACCGGCTCGGAGACCGCACCGTGGGCTGCGAGGAGCCCGGCGTCGACGCCGAGCAAGGCGGTCTTCGCCTCGTTCGCGTAAGCCACCACCCCCAGCGGGAAGACGTTCGACGCGCCCGGCACGCTCGTCACGAGCTCGGCGACGAGGCCGCCCGTGCAGCTCTCGGCGAGCGCCAGCGTCTCGCCCCGGTCGGCGAGGAGGCTCACCACCACGGGCGCCAGCTCGTCCTTGCCCTCCGCGAAGATCGCGTCGCCGAAGATGCGCCGCGCCTCGGCGAGGATCCGCTCGGCGTGCTCGTCCGCGTCCGGCCCCGGAACGCTCCACTTCACGTGGATCTCGGGCCAGTGGGCACGGTAGCCGAAGCGGACGCTCCGGTTCTCGGGCGCGTCCATCACCGGGCGCATCGCCTGGTCGGCGTGGGACTCGGGGATGCCGATGAGCTTCACCAGGCGCGAGCTCGGGACGGTGCCCACCCGCGCCGCGATCCTGGGGAGGACCACCTCGTCGCAGAGCCCGCGGTACTCCACCGGCACTCCCGGGAGGCACGTCAGCTCGGCTCGGCCGAGCCGCACCATGAACCCCGGCGCGGTGCCGAAGCGGTTCGGCAAGATCGTGGCGCCGCGCGGGAAGCGCGCCTGCTTCACGTTGTTGGGCGTCATCGTGCGACCGAGCTTGTCGAACCGTGCGCGGATCGCTGCGAGCGACACCTCGTCCACCTCGAGCGGCACGCCCATCGCGGCCGCGACGCACTCGGCGGTGAGGTCGTCCTCGGTCGGGCCCAGGCCACCGCTCATCACCACCACCTCCGCGCGGGAGGTGGTCTCGGCGAGCGCGGCGGCGAGGTCTTGCCGGTCGTCCCCGACGAGCGTCTTGCGCCGGACCATCACGCCGAGGTCCCACAGCCGGTCCATCAGCCAGGCGCTGTTCGTGTCGACGATCTGACCGGTGAGGAGCTCGTCGCCGGTGGAGAGGACCTCGACGTGCGGGGTCACCGCGCGAGCTCCAGGCACCACCAGGGCGCGCCGCCGCACCCGAGGGCGGCCTGCAGCGCCATCCGCACCGCGAGCAAGGTCGCCAGCGCCCAGATGCCGGCGAAGACGTCGTCCATCACGACGCCGAAGCCGTTCTTCACCTTCCGGTCGAAGTACCGCGCCGGCCAGGGCTTCAGCACGTCGTAGATCCGGAACAGGACGAAGCCGGCCAGGGCCCACGGCCAGGACCATGGGAAGAGCGCCATCGTCACGAGGTAGCCCACCACCTCGTCGATGACGATGGGCGAGGCGTCGGCGACGCCCCAGTACCGCCCGGCGATCGCCGCCGCGTACGACGCGAGGGCTATCAGGGCGGCGGTGGTGAGGAGGTACATCCCGAGCGGCAGCGCTCTCAGCGCCCAGAAGAGCGGGATCGCGCCGAGCGTCCCGGCGGTGCCCGGCGCGATGGGGACATAGCCGCATGGGCCCCAGGCGGCGAGGAGCACCCACGGGCCGGGCGGGCCGTCGGGGACGCCCTTCTTCAGCTGGAGGCGGCGGTGCGCGGGCGGAGCCGCCGTGTTCGGGGCGAGGTCGGGCACGCGTCAGATTTACCCGCATCAGGGCCTGCGAAGGGAGGGGATTTCTTCACAGGCTCTCAGATGTACTCGTCGCCTTCTTCCTTCGCATCGACGTCGTCGTCGTCCGCCTCGAGCGCGGAGTCGGCCTCGAGCTGCGCTCGCACCGCCGGAGGAAGCGCCGCCACCGCGGGCTCGGGCCGGCCGCGCGAGATGACCCACTCGGCGAGGCCCATGACGATGTACGCGCCCATGTACACGACCATGACGAAGGAGGCGCGCGTGGCGATGCCGACCGCGAGGCCGCCGACGCACATGAGCGCGAACACCGCCAGGCTCTTGCGCGAGAGGTGGACGTCCTTGAACGTCCGGTAGCGCACGGTCGAGACCATGAGGAACGAGAGCAGGCCCACCACCGCTGCGATCGAGATGCGGGTACCGGTCTCGCCGATGGAGCCGAAGGCTCGGTAGTGCGCGATGACGATCGAGACGAGGGTGCCGGCCGCCAGGGGGATGGGCAGCCCGACGAAGAAGCGCGAGCTGCCCTTCTCGCCGCGCTGGGCGAGGACGTTGAAGCGGGCGAGCCGCAGCGCGCCGCAGGCGGCGAAGGAGAAGGCGAGGAAGAACCCGATGAAGCCGAGCGGGGCGAGCGCCCACTTGTAGACGAGCAGTGCCGGCGCCGCCCCGAAGGACATCACGTCGGCCAGGCTGTCGAGCTCCACCCCGAACTCGGACTGAGTCTTCGTCATCCGAGCGACGCGTCCGTCGAACGCGTCGAAGAAGATGGCGAAGAAGATGGCCAGGGCGGCCTGGTTGAGCTGCGCTGGGGAGGCCTCCCCGGCGCACAGCGTCATCGCGTAGAAACCGAGGAAGATCGAGCTGCACGTGAACAGATTCGGCAGCACGAACATGGCCTTGCGCAGGTTGATCTGCATTTCGCGCCCACCCCGGAGCTAGCGACCGGAGGCTGTCACGCGCGCCCGCCTTTGTCGAGGGCGAACGGTCCGAACCGGGTCGAAACCTAAGTCCTACCCAGGCTCACTGCGGCTTGGCTGGACCCGTCCGGATGACGAGCCGCCAGAGCTGGCGCTCGAACGGGTAGCCGTCCCTATCGCTGACCGCGGCGACGGGTAGGATGGATGGCCCTCTCAGGCGTCGACCGCGGCGGCGATCCTGCGCGCCGCCTCCTCGATGTCGGCGGCGGACACGTCGAGGTGGGTGACGAACCGCAGGAGGTCGGGGCGCGAACCCTCCGGATTGCACAGCACGCCGGCGTCGCGCAGCCGGGGCGCGAGGTCGGCTGCACGCCGTCCCTCGAAGGAGACGAAGAGGAGGTTCGTCTCGACGGGGAACTGGAGCCGCGCGCCGGGCAGCTGCGAGAGCAGCGTCCCGAGGCGCGCCGCGTTCGCGTGGTCCTCGGCGAGCCGCTCGACGTGGTGGTCCAGCGCGTGCAGCCCCGCCGCGGCCAGGATGCCGGCCTGCCGCATCCCACCGCCGAGACGCTTCCGGAGCCGATGCGCCTCCTTCACGAGGTCGCGTGGCCCGGCCAGCACGGAGCCCACCGGCGCGCCCAGCCCCTTCGACAGGCACACCGAGGCGAGCGTCGCCGGAGCCGCGTAGTCGCGGGCGGGCGTGCCGCTCGCGACCACGGCGTTCATGAGCCGGGCACCGTCGACGTACAGCGCCAGCCCACGCCGGGCGGCGACCTCGCCCACCGCCCGCACCGCCGCCAGCGGCCACACCTTCCCGCCGCCGCGGTTGTGGGTGTTCTCGATCGCGACCGCCCGCGTGCGCGGGTAGTGCGGGTCGTCCGGGCGGATCGCCGCCTCGACCGCGGCCGCGTCGAGCACGCCGCGCTCCCCCGCGACCGTCCGCGCCTGGATGCCCCACAGGGACGCCAGCGCGCCACCCTCGAAGGCGAAGCAGTGCGCGCCCGCCTCGCAGATGACCTCGTCGCCGCCGCGGGCGAGCACCCCCAGCGCGACCTGGTTCGCCATCGTGCCGCTGGCGACGAAGAGCCCGGCCTCCTTGCCCAGGAGGTCTGCGACGCGCTCCTCGAGGCGTCGGACGGTCGGGTCCTCTCCGTATACGTCGTCGCCCACCTCGGCGTGCGCCATCGCCTCGCGCATGGTGGGGGTGGGACGGGTGACGGTGTCGGAGCGCAGGTCGATGGGGCGCAAGGGTCCTCCGGGGGGGCGGATGCTACCATGCGCACAACCATGGCGAGGCGAGCGGCGCGGCGGCCGCCCGAGCGCGAGCGAGCGCGGGCGGACGAGGTGGTGGACCGGCTGGAGCGCTCCATGCCCGAGGCGCGCATCGCGCTCGAGTTCCAGGACGATCTGCAGCTGCTCGTGTCGGTG
>DATLJU010000262.1:0-1696 GCA_035538735.1 Anaeromyxobacteraceae bacterium
TGGTGTTCCGCGCGCGCCAGAGCGGGCGCGCCGTGCTGGTGGTGGCGAGCGGCGCTCACCGCGTGGACGAGAAGCGGATCGAGGCGCTCGTCGGCGAGCCCATCGGCAAGGCCGACGCCGACTTCGTGCGCGAGCAGACCGGCTTCGCCATCGGCGGCGTCCCGCCCCTCGGGCACGCGCGCGAGCCCGTCGCGATCGTGGACGAGGAGCTGCTGAAGCTGGAGCGGATCTGGGCCGCCGCCGGGCACCCCAACGCCGTCTTCGGGCTCACGCCCGCGGAGCTGGTGGCGATGACCGGCGGGCGCGTCGCCCGGGTGGCGTAGCGCGGTTACTCGCCGAGGTACGCCTTGCGCACCTCGGGCGAGGCGAGCAACTCGGCGCCGGTCCCCTGCATCACGATCTCGCCGGTCTCGAGCACGTAGGCGCGGTGCGCGAGCTGGAGCGCCTTGTGCGCGTTCTGCTCGACGAGCAGGAGCGAGACGCCGCTCTTGTTCACCTCGCGCAGCACGGAGAAGATCCGCTCCACCACCTGCGGCGCGAGCCCCAGCGACGGCTCGTCGAGCAGCAGCAGCCGGGGCCGGCTCATGAGCGCGCGCGCGACCGCCAGCATCTGCTGCTCGCCGCCGGAGAGCGTCCCCGACACCTGGCTGCGCCGCTCGGCGAGGATGGGGAAGAGCGCGAAGTTCTTGTCGAGGTCCTGCGCGATGCCGGGGCGGTCGCGGCGCAGGTAGGCGCCCAGGTCGAGGTTCTCGCGGACAGTGAGGTTGAGGAAGATCCCGCGCCCCTCGGGAGCGTGGGCCATGCCGCGCTCGACGATCTGGTGCGATGCGAGCCGCGTGATGTTCTCGCCGCGGAAGGTGATGGCGCCCTTCGTGGCCCGCAGCATGCGGGAGACGGCGCGCAGGGTGGTGGTCTTGCCGGCGCCGTTCGCGCCGATGAGCGCCACCACCTGTCCCTCCGCGACGGAGAGCGAGACGCCGCGCAGCGCCTCGATGACGCCGTAGTGGACGACGAGGTCCTTGACGTCGAGGACGGTTCCGCTCACTTCGAGGCCTCCTGCTGCGGCACGGCGATGTGCTTCTCCTCGAGGTAGGCGTCGCCCAGGTACGCCTCGATCACCTTCGGGTTCTTCCGGATCGCCTCGGGCTTGCCCTCGGCGATGGTGACGCCGTGGTCGAGCACCAGCATCCGCTCGGAGACTCCCATCGTCACGCGCATGTCGTGCTCGATGAGCAGGATGGCGAGGCCGAACTTGTCGCGGATCGCCCGGACCAGGCGCATGAGGTCGGTCTTCTCCGAGGCGTTCATCCCCGCGGCGGGCTCGTCGAGGCAGAGCACCTTGGGCCCGGTCGCGAGCGCCCGCGCGATCTCCAGCCGCCGCTGCTCGCCGTAGGGGAGGTTCTTCGCGACCTCGTAGCGGCGGTGGGACAGCCCCATGACCTCGAGGTACTCCTCGGCGCGCGCCAGGATGCGCGCCTCCTCGGAGCGGTGGTGGGCGGTGAGGAACAGCGAGTCGAAGAAGCCGCTCTTCGCGCCCGCGTGGCAGGCGATGCGGACGTTGTCGAGCGCGGTGAGCTGCTTGAAGAGCCGGATGTTCTGGAAGGTGCGGGCCACCCCCCGGGTGCAGATCTGATGCGGCTTCTCGTCGTTCACGCGGACGCCGCCCACCTTCACCTCGCCCTCGGTCGGCACGTAC
>DATLJU010000263.1:0-7921 GCA_035538735.1 Anaeromyxobacteraceae bacterium
CGCGGAGGAGTCGCGGCAGGACATCCTCTTCAGCGCCGCCCAGATCTACTACGGCGCGGCGAGCCTCAAGCAGTTGATCACCGTCCAGCAGCGGAACCTCGAGATCGCGCTCGACCACGAGCGCGACGCGAAGGTCCGTTATGACGCCGGGACGGTGCCGAAGGTCTCCCTCCTCCGCGCGCAGATCGACCGCTCCCGCGCCGAGCAGGATCTCAAGCGCGCGCTGAACTCTTACGAGGAGTCGAAGGTCTCGCTCGCGACGCTGCTCGGCCGCGACCGGGCCGAATTCGAGGTGGACATCCCCGCCCAGCCGCAGCTCCCGGCCGACCTCGGGGCGCTGCATGGGGATGCGCTGCGGCTGCGACCGGACGTGCTCGCGAGCCGCGAGCAGGTCACGGTGGCAGAGCGGACCCGGGACGGCACGATCGCGAGCTACCTGCCCACGGTCAGCGCCTTCGCGCGGTACGACTACCTGAACACGGAGGGCTTCACCGGCAGGACGACGTTCTGGACGATCGGCCTCCAGGCGAGCTGGACGATCCTCGACGGCTTCCTGCGCGAGTCGGACCTCCGCGAGAACCAGTCGAAGGTGCGCGAGGCGGCCGCGGCACGCGAGAGCACTGCGCTCAAGGCGAGCGAAGAGGTGGAGCGCGCGCGGCTCGACCTCGACAGCGCGACGGCCAACCGGGACAAGGCGAAGGAGCAGCTCGATCTGGCGCGGGAGAACCAGCGCCTCGTGAACGTGAACTTCAAGGCGGGGGCGGCGACCTACATCGAGGTGGCCGACGCCAACCTGGAGCTCCTCCGCGCCGCGCAGACGCTGGTGGGCGAGACGCTGAACGCCGATCTGGCGGCGCTCCGGCTGATCAAGGCGTCGGGCCACTTCAACCCGACGTAGCTCAGGCGAGGTCGCGGAACGCACGAAGCCGGTCACCCCGCGGGGGTGGCCGGCTTCTCGCTTCGTGACGTTGAAAACCGCCGCGGTTACATGCCGGCGTCGGCGCCGTGCATCTCGCCACCCGCCGCTCCTCCGTCGGCGTGGGTCTTCTTCTTGCTCTTCTTCTTGCTGCTCTTCTTCTGCGCGCCGGCGTCGGCGGCGCCCTCGGTGGCCGCGCCGCTCGGGGCAGGCGCCGCGCCGCCGGTCGCACCACCGGAAGGGGCCGGCTCGGCCGTGCCGCCTTGTGCCAGCGCCGGACCCGACGCCAAGAGGAAGAGGGCCGCCACCATCATGCTGAGCTTGCGCATGTCCGTGTCTCCTTCGGCGGGAGGGATCCCGCACGGCCGGAAAAGCACAGCATCGTTCGTGCCATCGGCTGCTGTCTCGCCGGCGCGGGACGCGGGAGCGTGGAAACGGGGCCACGGCACGGCAGGCGCGCGGGAGAAGGCCCCGGATCGATGACGAGGTCCGGGACACCTGGACGGCACCGCGAGGCGGCGCGCCACAACCCACGTGCTCCCTGTCTGTAGGGCGGGGGCTCGTCCCCCGCCTCGTTCCCCGACGCTCAGCGCGCGCCGCGCGCGCCCGCCCGGGCGATCGCCTGCGCCGCCATCGCCGCGACCGACAACACGAGATCCCGCTCCGCGTCGTCGAGCCTGCGGGCGTGCGCGAAGCCGAGCCCCATCGCGCCGACCGCCCGCCCGTCCACCAGCAGTGGCACCGCCGCCCACGCTCGCTCGCCGCGCGCGCGCGGCAGCTCGACGACGCTCGGGTACACCTGCGAGAGCGCCTCGAAGGAGTCGATCCAGAGCGGCGCCCGAGTCCGGAACGCCTCCGCCACCAGCGAGCGAGCGTCGGCGCGGAACGTGCGCCAGTGGGCGAGCACGTCCTTCGGCCAGCCGGAGGCGTAGGCGATCGAGAGCTCCTCCTCGCTGCGCGCGATCGCGAGCGTGGCGGTCTTCGCGCCCAGGCCGGAGAGGCCGTTGTCGAAGACGAGCCGCCCCACCGCCTCGGGCAGGAGCGGCGCCGACAGGGAGACCGCGAGCGCCTGGAGCCGCTTGAGCCCCGTGACGGCCCGCTCCGCCTCGAGGCGAGCGTGCCGCTCCACGTCGGCCGCCTCGGCGGCGCGATCGCGGGCGGAGCGCTCGGCGGCGATGGAGCGCGCGTTGTCGATCGCCAGCGCCGCCGGGAGCGTCAGCTTCTGCGCCGCCACGAGGTCGTCCTCGACGAAGCGGGCGGGCTGCGCTGCGCGCATGAGCGTGACGCCGCCGATGACGCGGTCGCGCGCCTGCAGCGGCAGCACGAGCATCGAGTGTGGGGCGAGCGCTTGCAGGGCGGCGAGGTGGCGCTCGTCGTGGGCGGCCCAGCGCAGCATCTCCTCGCTCACGTCGCGGACGAGGCGTGGAGCGCCGTCGCGGATCGACTGGGCGGTGAGCGTCGCCCAGCCCGGTCCCGGCGCGACCGACCTGAACCTCGCCGCGAGGTCCGCGCGCGCCGGATCGGCGTGAGCGACCTTCACCCGGCGGGGGATGCCGGCCTCGTCCACCAGGTGGATGAAGCCCCAGTCGGCGAAGCGCGGTACGAAGGCGGCCGCGACCGTCCGCAGCGTGGCGCGGTAGTCGAGCGCGTCGCTGAGGAGCTGGATCTCGAACGGCTCCACCTCGCGTCGACCTTCCGCCAGCGCGCGCTCGGCGCGCTCTGCCTGGGAGAGCGGGGTGGCCGGAGCTCCGGGGGTGACGTCCTCGTCGAGCGTCGGCAGCGCGCCGAGCCCCAGAGGTGCGGCGGAGGAGGGAGGCGTCGGCGCGGGCATGTCAGCTCCGGATGGGGCAGGGGCCAAGGGAAACCCTCAGCCTGAGCGAGGTATCCCTCCCCCTCCGGTCTGGCGTCAAGCGGCCCTGGCGCGGCGCGTCACGGACCGGGCTCAGCTCGCAGCCTGGCTGGTGGTGGCCGGGAAGTCGCGCCCGTTGATGAAGGTCTGGAGCTGGCCGATGAGCCACTCCTTCTCGTCCAGCATGAGCCGGATGACGTCGCGCATCGAGATGATGCCCACGACCTCGCCGTGCTCGGCCACGAGCAGGTGACGCGTGATGTGGTCGCGCATGAGGGCGGTGCACTCGAGCTCGCTGGTCGCCGGCGAGACGGGCGGCAGGTCGGTCCGCATGGCTTGCCGGATCGGCAGCTCGGCGGGCGCCCCATCGGCGAGGACGCGCGTGACGAGGTCGCGCTCGGTGACGATCCCGACGATATGCCCGCGCTCGCGCACCGCTACTGCGCCGATGGCGTGCTGCGACATGAGGCGGGCTGCCGAGGCGCAGGACGCGTCGCCTTCCAGCGCCACCAGCTCGCGCACCACGTGCTTCTCGATGGTCGCCATGAAAACCTCCCGATTGCTTCGAACGTAGTGCCGCGAAACCGCGCGGTTCCACCCGGAGCGAGAGCTTTCGTGGGGCCCTCCCCGGCCGGGCGTACGAGCGGGCGGCGAGGGTACGGAAGAGGAGGCGCTAGCTTCGCAATTCTCGGTCGCGATCGGGTCGAGGTCTGTCGGGGTCGCGCTCTAGGTCACGGTCGAGCTCGCGCTCGCGGTCGAGTGGATCGGGGGTTCGAGTCTGGCCCTACGTCGGATCGACCTCGCTATCGCCCCCGCCTCACCGCCACCACGGCGTTCGGGATCTCCCATGGGATGGCGCGATCCTCGGTGGCCTCGATCGCCCCGAGCCGCTCCACCTCCCGGCCGCCGCCGCGGACGAAGAGCTGCGCTTCCTTGCCGCCCTCGAGGTACATGGCGCGCCGGAGGTCGATGGGGAGCGCGAGCAGGGCGTCCACGAGGTCGTGCACCGGCCAGGGGGAGCGGGCGTGGATGAAGAGCACGCGGCCTTGCGCATCGACGCCGAGCGCGGCCGAGCTCCACCGCCTCGGCTCGGCCGCCCACACGTTCTTCCGGTCGCAGGAGACGAGCCGGATCGACTGGATGAGCGTGCCGTAGGGAGGCGGGAACGCGTCGAGCTCACCGCACGCGGCGTCGAGCAGCTGCACCAGCGGCAGGCCCGGGCGGACGGGGTCGAACGCGAGCACCGCCTTGTAGCTGCGCGCCCGCCGCGGATTGTTCTCGTGGAGCCTCGTCCGCATCAACCCGACGCTGGTGAGGCCGTCTTGCTGGAACATCCCGGCGTTGATGGCGGCGGCGGCGCCGGCGCCGAGCGCCCACTGCTTCACCGTCCGCGGCCGGGCATCGCTCGCGGAGGCGTTCACGAGCTTGAGCTCGAAGCGGGTCAGGTCGATGCGCGCGATCCAGATCCTGGCGTCGCCCGGCGCGGCGCCGGGGCCGGCAAACGTGCCGATTTCCAGGCCGGGCTCGAGCGCGGTGAAGCCGGCGTTCTCCTGACCGGCGCGCGCCACGGCGGCCGGCGCAGAGCTGCCTGGCTCACCGGGCGCGGCGACGAGCAGCGCCACCAGCGCGGGTGCGAGACGACCGCCGAGGTGCACGGTCGCAGTATAGCCCGACCGGCCGCGCCTTCGCGCCGCCGGATCCCCTGCGTCGCGGCCGCCGCGGCGCGCCGCGTCCGAGGCCGGGGGTAGGATTCGGGCGATGCGGCTCCAGCTCGCGGTCGCGCTGCTCGCCCTCGCCGTCGCGGCGCCCGCCGGGGCGCGTCACCGCCACCGGCGTACCCCAGCGTCCGTCGTCCTCGACGGCATACCGGCGGCGGTGCGCTGGACCGACGGTGACACGTTCCGTGTCCTCGACGGTCCGTACGCGGGACGCGCGGCGCGGCTCGAGGGCTACAACACGCTCGAGACCTTCGGACCGGTGCATCGCTGGGGCGGCTGGTCCGGAGGGGAGCTGTTGGTGCTCGCGAAGGCGGCGGGCCCGGTGGCCGCGCGCGAGACCTGGCGCTGCACGACGGCCGGAGCCGAGGACCGCTACCATCGGCTGCTCGTCGCGTGCCCGGCGGCCGCGGACGAGCTGGTCGCGGCCGGCCTCGCCATGGTGTACGCCGTGGACCGCCCCGCCGAGCCGCGGCTGCTCGCGCTGCAGCACGAGGCGCAGCGCCGGAGGGCGGGGATGTGGGCGAAGGGGATCCCGGCGGAGATCCCGACCAGCCTGCACTCGGTCGAGGAGAACGGCGGGGGGCCGACCTACGATCGCGTGGTCGACACCCGGACCGGCTCGGCGGTGAAGCGAGCGCATGGTCACGCCTACCGCACGTGCCAGGAGGTGTGCGTCGGAGGCGGCGCCGACCGCGCCTGCATGGTGTACGTGCCCTTCGAGCGGCGCTACCGGCATCGGCCGTCTTGCCTTCGCTCGAGACCGTGATCTTCGCTCTCCATGAAGAACTATCCTCGCTCGCGCGGCCGCGTATGATCCGCGGATGCGGACCCTCGCGCTGCTCGCCCTGCTCGCCTCGACGCCCGCTCTCGCCGACGATCGCTACGACGTCTCGCCTCGTGAGCCGATCGCCCGGCAGGATCCGCTGCGCGAGGTGGCGCGGTGGCCCTGGGTCGGCGTCCGCCTCGGCGGCGTCGTCGCGCTCGGATCGGCCGGCGGGGGCCAGCCGGGCGGAGGCGGAGGCGGCGCATACGTGCTCTTCGACGCACGCGACTTCCTCGCCGACGTGAGCGCCGACATCTTCGTCGGCAACAGCGTGGAGCTCTACGCGCTGGGGCTCGGCGCCTATTACCCGTTCTCGCGAGGCAACGTCACGCCGTACCTCGGCGGCGGCCTCAAGGTCGGCTGGACGGAGTTCGGCGGCGACGGCGCGTTCGGCATGCTGCCCTTCGGCGCGTTCGGCGTGCTCATGGGGCGCGAGGGCTACGTCCAGCTGCGCGCCGAGCTGGCCTACTTCGTCGCCACGAGCCGCGAGACGCACCCCGGCGACCCGGGCCCCGGCACGCGCGCTCACGGGCCGATGATGACGCTCGCCCTCGGGTTCTAGCCCCGGCGCGGCCGGCTTTCGGTATCCTGCCGCGATGCACCTCCATCGACTTGGAGTCATCGCCTTCTTGGCGCTCGCGCTGGCGGCCTGCGGCGGCAGCAGCGCCAAGGGACCGCCGCAGTGGGAGGCCTGCCGGAACTCGGCGGAGGCGCGGGCGCGCGTCCAGGCGGACGTCGACCAGGGCGCGGCCTTCAGCGTGCCCGGGACGCCGACGCTGGCGGTGAACGGGGCAGGCTACTTCGGGCTCCCGCCGGATCTCCCAACCATCGTCGCGGACGCGATCGCGGCGGCGCAGGCCGACGCGCTCGCGAAAGGCATCGACCAGGCCCACTACTACGACCAGGCGATCGTCGGGGGCAAGATGGGCGACATGCCCGTCCCCGTGGACTCCGCGCCCGTGCGCGGCCCGCCCGACGCCTGGGTGACGATCGTCGAGTTCAGCGACTTCCAGTGCCCGTTCTGCCGGGGCGCCGAGCCGACGATCGAGGCGGTGCTCGCCGCGTATCCCACGGACGTGCGGCTCGTCTACAAGGAGTTCCCGCTCACGGGCCTCCACGACCGCGCGCTCCCGGCCGCGCTGGCCGCCGACTGCGCCGGCCAGCAGGCCCAGTTCTGGCCGATGCACGATCTCCTCTTCAACGGCTCCCTCGAAGACGACGCCCTGGTCGGCTACGCCAACCAGCTCGGGCTGCAGTAGCGCCCCCGTCAGGCGCGGCCGCCGAACCACTCATCCCAGGATGAGTTGAGCGAGCGATCGGCGGCGGGGGACGAGCCCCCGCCCTACGAAGCGACGGATCGGGTGGAACGAACCACGCCGCGTGGCCCGTCCTTCGGCGTTGCGATCAGCCGGTCTCACCGCCCGCCGATCTTCTCGACCCGCAGCCGGCCTCCCTCGTCCTGGAGCGTCCGCGCGAGGAGCGCCACGCACGCGTAAACCGCGGAGAGGTGCGGCGTGGGCGTGCCGGTGAGCCGCCCGAGCTCCAGCACGGCGCCGAGCAGCGCGTCGATCTCGAGCGGCCGGCCGCTCTCGACGTCCTGCAGCATGGAGGTCTTGTGCTCGCCCACGCCCTCCGCGCCGGCGATACGCTTCTCGAGCGTCACGCCGAAGCGCGCGCCGAGCTTCTCGCCCACCGCCTGCGCCTCGCGCATCGTCTCCGTGGCGAGCGCGCGCGCCACCGGGAAGCGGAGCATGCCGGCCAGCGTCGCGTGCGTGAGCGCCGAGATGGGGTTGAAGGTGCAGTTCCCCCACAGCTTGACCCAGATCTCCGAGCGCAAGTCCCCGGTCACGCGCGCCTTGAAGCCGGCCCGGCGCAGCGTCTCCGCGAGCGCCGCCACGCGCGGCGTGTCGCGGCCGTCGAGCTCACCGATCGTGATGCGGTTCCCCTCGACGTGGTGGATGACGCCCGGCGCGGCGATCTCGGCCGCCGGGTAGATGATGGAGCCCACGACGCGCTCGACCTCGAGGTGGGCGGCGATGACGCCGCCGGGGTCGACGCTCTCGAGCCGCGTCCCCTCGTACGGGCCGCCGTGCTTCATGAAATACCACCACGGGATCCCGTTCTGCGCGGTGAGGAGGATGGTCTCCGGCCCGCACAGCGCCGCGACCTCGGCCGCCACCGGCGCGACCTGGTGGGCCTTCATCGCGAGCACGACCAGGTCCTGCGGCCCGAGCTCCGCGATCCGATCGGTGGCGGTGAGCCGCACGACGTCCGTGCGCCCGTCCTCGACGAGCGTCAGACCACGCTCGCGGATCGCGGCGAGGTGACCTCCCCGCGCCACGACCGAGACCTGCTCGCCCGCCCGCGCCAGCTTCACCGCGACGAGCCCGCCGATGGCGCCCGCGCCCACCACGCAGATCTTCACGGCCTGCCCTCCCGCCGGTGCTCGAAGCGCAGCCACGACGCCATCGCCTGCTCCGTCACTCCGCGAGCCCGAGCTTCTTCGCGAGCCCGATCCGCTGCAGCTTGCCGGTGGCGCCCTTGGGGATCTCGGGGAGGAGCACGACGCGGCGCGGGACCTTGAAGTCGGCGAGGCGCGTCGCGGCGAAGTCGCG
>DATLJU010000264.1:0-3228 GCA_035538735.1 Anaeromyxobacteraceae bacterium
CGCCGCTGCCGAAGCTCAAGGTGCGCCTGGGCGGGCTGCGCGACATCGCGCCCACGCCGCCCGAGTGGCTCAACCCCACCATCCCGGACTCCGACGTGTGGGCCGGCTCGATCGGCGTCGGCTACACCGTCCTCCCCGGCCTCGACGTGAACCTCGCCTACTTCCACGCCTGGTACGACACGGTGACCACCCCGACCGCCGCCAACGGCCAGTACAACGTCTTCCCTAGCACGTACTCACCCTACGCCAACCTCGCCAGCATCGGCGTGAGCTGGTCGCCGCAGGTGACCTTCAAGCAGATGTAGGAACTGGCTGGGCGCCAACTGAAAGGGCCTCGCCCGCCGAACGCGGGCGAGGCCCTCTCATTTTCCGAAGCGACCGTCAGCCTCTCAGCGGTCCTGTCCGTGCTTTTCCTTCTTCTCGTCCTTGTCGCGTCGTTCACCCTCGCGCTTCTTGGCCTGCCCGGGCGGCGTTCCGCCCTGGCCGGGCGGGACGTTTCCGTGGCCCGGGGCGTACGCGGGCGCGCCCTGCCGGGCGACGGGGACGGGCGACGCCTGCGGGGAGCTGGCCGGCGCCGGAGCGGCCTGCGGGATGGGGACGACCGCCGACGGGCCCTGACGGACGGAGGCGGGCGTCGGGCGCGGCCCGTCGGCCTCGTACTTCTTGGCCTGCCCGGGCGGGATGCCACCCTGGCCGGGCGGGAGGTTCCCGTGTCCCGGGGCGTAGGCGGAAGCGCCGGGCTGCGCCGCGGGGTATTGCGCCACCGGCGGCGCGTACGCCGGAGCGGGGGCGGGGGAGGGGCGTGGCGCGTAGGCGGGTGCCGGCTGCGGTGCGTAGGCCGGGGCCGGGGCCGGCGGCGGCGCGTACGCGGGTGCGGGGCGAGGCGCCGCGTAGGCGGGCGCAGGTGCGGGCGCGGGCGCATACGCCGACGCGGGCCGCGGCGGCGGGTGGTACACGCGCGGCGGCGCCGGGCGCACCCAGTAGCTCTGCGGCGCCGGCTGCGCGGCGCTGTACGGGCCGCGGTACAGGTAGCCGTGTCCGGGCCGGAACACCCAGTACGAGTCGCGCGGCGGCACGTAGTCGTGGACGTGCGGGCCCGCGATGTAGCACCAGCCGCCGCCGGGGAGCGGGTGGCCGGCGTAGTAGGTCACCGCGACCGGACCGCGCCAGGCGTAGTAGCCGCTCTCGAACACGTAGTAGTCGGCGCGCTCGGGGTAGTAGTCGTGCTCGTGTGGCCCGTCGACGTAGCACCAGCCGCCGCCCGGGATCGCGTGCTCGCCGTAGTAGGCGACGCGCAGCGGCATGGCGGCGACCGGAGCCGGCTCGGGCGCAGGCGGTGGGAGAGACGGAGGCGGAGGCGCCTCCGCGACGGGGACCGTGGTGACGGTGCGGACGACGCACCCGCCGACGGCGACGAGGAGGACGGGGAAGAGCAGGAGTCGGCGCATGGCACCCTCGCTGGTTGGACGGCCCGTTGTAGGACGTCCGAGGGCGAGCGTCCATTCACCCGCTTGCTCGGGTGCACGGGTGTGCGGTGTCAGTGGACGGTGTGCTCGACCGTGGTTCCGCCGCGCTTCGCCAGGTACCGCTTCAGCACGGTGCGGTAGTCGCGGAGCGAGCGCGCGCCGGAGAGGAGCCAGTCCTCGCCGATGACGAGCGCGGGGCCGGTCTCGACGCCGCGGTCGCACGCCACCTCGATCTGGGCGCGCAGCGCGCGCTCGGTCGCGGGGGCCTGGAATGCCGGGACGAAGCGGGCCAGGTCGAGCCCGGCGCGCGAGGCGATCTCGATGATGATGTCGCTGCGCGTGACGTCGATCCCGCACACGAGGGCGGCGGCGCGGAGCGCCTCGCGCATGCTGGCCGCGGCGGCCGGGCCCTGCATGCGGGCGGCGGCGACCGCGATGAGCGGGGGCGCCGAGGTGCGCGGACCTGCGTCGCTGTCCCACAACTCGACGGAGAAGGGCGGCGCGTCCGGCTCCTTGGCGGCGCGGGTCAGCTCGCGGACGCGCTGCCGGCGCTCCGCCGCGGTGGGCGCGCGCGGTTCCCAGCGCCTCGGCCAGGGCGACTGCTCGAGCGGCGCGAAGCGCCCGTGCAGTTCGTCGGCGACGATGGTGATCCGCTTCTCGGCGAGCCAGCACCACGGGTCGAGGAGATCGCCGTGGAGCACGAGCGATAGGAGCGCAGGGGTCGAGTGGCGGGGGGGCACGCGCGCGTACTATCCGACGAGCGCAGCCCGTGGAGAAGAGCCGGCCGAGCGAGCCACTTTGACCCACCCCTCACGCGGCCCGGTTCCGCGCGGCCCGGATTCTAGATGAGGCGCGCCTTCGACCACCCGGCGGCGTGCGCGCGAGCGAGCTCCACCGCGTGCTCGACGTACAGGCCGGCGATGTCGACACCGGTCACCTGCTCCAGCCCCTCGAACCCTGGCGAGCTGTTCACCTCCATGATCTTCGGGCCTTCCTTCGACTCGAGCATGTCGACGCCCGCCACCTCGAGGCCGATGACCCGGGCCGCCTTCACCGCGGCGTCCGTGTAGGCGCGCGGCAGCTCCACCGCCTGCCCCTCGCCGCCCCGGTGGATGTTGGACCGGAACTCGCCCTCGCGCGCGGTGCGCCGCATGGCCGCCACGACGCGGTCGCCGACGACGAGCGCTCGCACGTCCTTCCCGCGCGACTCCGCGATGAGCTCCTGGATCAAGATCTCCTGGCCGAGGTGCCAGAGCGTGTCGAGCATCCCCTCCACCTCGGTCATGGTGCTGGCGAGGAGCACGCCCACGCCCTGCGTGCCCTGGATGAGCTTCATGATGCAGGGGAGCCCGCCCACCTGCTCCACCGCCAGGGGCACCTCGCTTCGGTAGCGGCACATCACCGTGCGCGGGATGTCGATGCCGAAGCGGGAGAGGAGCTGGAGCGCGCGCAGCTTGTCCCGGGAGCGGGCGATCGGGACCGAGTTGTTCAGCGTCGGGACCCCCATCATGTCGAACTGGTTCACCACCGAGAGCCCGTAGCCGGTGATCGAGGCGCCGATGCGTGGGATGACGACGTCGACCCGCTTCACCTCCTCGCCGCGGTAGAAGACGCGCGGCGCGCCGCGCGCGAGCACGAGCTGGCAGTGGAGCGTGTCGAGGACCTTGGCGGCGTGGCCGCGCTGCCTCGCCGCCTCGACCAGGCGCCGCGTCGAGTAGAGCTTCCGGTTGCGGGAGAGGAGCTGGAGCGCGCGCAGCTTGTC
>DATLJU010000265.1:0-7311 GCA_035538735.1 Anaeromyxobacteraceae bacterium
GGCTCGGCGATCACCTGGAAGTACCCGAGCTGCATCCTCCAGGGCGACGACAGCGTGGGCGAGTTCTACTCGGTGGCGCTCACGAACCACCGCCAGCAGGCCGACACCGGCACGAAGATGATCCACATCGGCCAGCGGACGCGCTCGACCATCATCTCGAAGGGCATCAGCGCCGGGCACGGCCAGAACACGTACCGCGGCCTGGTGAAGGTGCTGAAGGGCGCCGAGGGCGCGCGCAACTACTCGCAGTGCGACTCGCTGCTCATCGGCGAAAAGTGCGGCGCCCTCACGTTCCCGTACATCGAGGTGCGGAACCCGCGGGCGCAAGTGGAGCACGAGGCGACCACCTCCAAGATCGGCGAGGACCAGCTCTTCTACTGCCGGCAGCGCGGGATCGCCGAGGAGGACGCGGTGTCCATGATCGTGAACGGCTTCGCGCGGCAGGTGCTGAAGGAACTGCCGATGGAGTTCGCGGTCGAGGCGCAGAAGCTGCTGGGGATGAGCCTGGAAGGATCGGTCGGGTAGGACGCCCGCGGCGGGGACCACCCACCGGCGTCGCCGGCGGGTGCCCGCCCGGCCACCGAACGGGAACCAGGGAACGGGCAGGGCGGGCCTAGCGCCCGCCGAACGAGGGAACGAAAGAGACATGCTGAGCATCCAGGGGCTGAAGGCGAAGGTGGCGGACAAGGAGATCCTGCACGGCCTCGATCTCGAGGTCGGCGCGGGCGAGGTGCACGCCATCATGGGGCCGAACGGCTCCGGGAAGAGCACGCTGGCGGGAGTCCTGGCCGGCCGCGACACGTACACCGTCACCGGCGGCCGGGTCCTGTTCCAGGGCGGGGACCTGCTCGAGCTCGCGCCCGAGAAGCGCGCCGCGCAGGGCATCTTCCTCGCCTTCCAGTACCCGGTCGAGATCCCGGGCGTCACCAACATGTACTTCCTGCGCACCGCGCTCAACGCCGTCCGCAAGGCGCGCGGCGAGGAGCCGCTCGACGCGATGGACTTCCTCGCCCTCGCCAAGGAGAAGATGAACATCGTCCAGATGGATCCCGCGTTCGCCAACCGCGGCGTCAACGAGGGGTTCTCGGGCGGCGAGAAGAAGCGAAACGAGATCTTGCAGATGGCGGTGCTGGAGCCGAAGCTCGCCATCCTCGACGAGATCGACTCCGGCCTCGACATCGACGCGCTGCGGGTGGTGGCGGAGGGCGTGAACGCGCTCCGCTCCAAGGACCGCGCGATGCTCGTCGTCACGCACTACCAGCGGCTCCTCGACTACATCCGCCCCGACCACGTGCACGTCATGGCGGCCGGCCGGATCGTGACGAGCGGCGGCCCGGAGCTGGCGCTCACCCTCGAGGAGAAGGGCTACGGCTGGCTCGAGAAGGAGCCGCCGCCCCGCGTCCAGCCGGCGGAGGCGCGCCCGTGAACGCGGCCGAGCAGAGCTTCGCGGCGCAGCTCGAGCGCGCTCGCGACGGGGAGCCTCGCTTCGTGGCCGCGCTGCGTTCGTCGGCCCGGGATGCCTTCCTGGCGGCGAAGCTCCCCACCATCAAGGACGAGGACTGGCGCTTCACGAACCTCGCGCCGCTCGCCGGCCAGGCGTTCTCGCCGGGGCCGCTGGCGCGCGCCACCGCCGAGCTGCCGCCCGCGCCGCGCCTCGTGTTCGCCAACGGCCGGCTCGATCCGGCCGCCACCGACCTCGGCGGCCTGCCTGCCGGTGTACGTGTCTCGAGCCTCGCCGCCGCTCTGCGCGAGCGCCCCGGCGCCGTGGAGCCGCGGCTGGGCGGCGCGATCGCGGCGTCGGCGCGCCAGCCGTTCGTGGCCCTCAACAGCGCCCTCTTCGAGGACGGCGCGCTCGTCGAGATCGACGACGGCGTCGAGTGCCAGCCCACGCTGCACCTCGTGTTCTCCTCGGGCGCCGACCGAGGCGGGGAGCGCGGGGCGACCGCGAGCCACCCCCGGAACCTCGTCGTCGCCGGGAAGGGCTCGAGCGCGACCGTCGTCGAGCACTACCTGGGCCGGGGGGCCTACCTCGTGAACGCGGTGACCGAGATCTCGCTCGGCGAGGGCGCCCGGCTCGAGCACGATCGGCTGCAGGAGGACGCACCGGAGGCCTTCCACGTGGGTGCGCTGCACGTGGCGCAGGCGGGCGCGAGCCGCTTCGCCGGCCAGTCGATGGCGCTCGGCGCGCGGCTGGCGCGCGTGGAGGCTCGAGCTCTCCTCGCGGCGGAGGAGGCGAGCTGCGATCTCCACGGGCTCAACGTCTCGTCGGGCGCCCAGGTACACGACCACTTCGTCCACGTCGATCACGCCAGCCCCCGCTGTACCAGCCGCGAGGTCTTCAAGGGCATCCTGGGCGACACCTCCCGCGGCGTGTTCGCGGGGCGCATCCTGGTGCGGCCCGGCGCCCTGAAGACCGACGCCGGGCAGATCAGCTCGAGCCTGCTCCTCTCGGACGACGCGGTGGTCGACACGAAGCCGCAGCTCGAGATCCTGGCCGACGACGTGAAGTGTTCGCACGGCGGCTCGGTGGGACAGCTCCGGCCCGACCAGCTCTTCTACCTGCGCTCGCGCGGCGTCCCCGAGGCGCTGGCCCGCGCGCTCCTCACCTGGGCCTTCGCCGCCGAGATGGTGCAGCGGGTCGGGCCGGAGGAGCTGCGGGCGCGCGTGCGCCGAGCGGTCACCGCCCGGCTCCCGTCGGGTGAGCTGCTCAGGGAGGTCGCATGAGGGTGGTCCATCCCAGCCCGCCAGAGGCGGAGGTCGTGACGCTGCGCAAGCCGGTCGCTGGAGGGGTCGACGTCGAGCGCGTCCGCTGCGACTTCCCCATCCTGGCGCGGCCGGTGCGCGGCAAGCAGCTGGTCTACCTCGACAGCGCCGCCACCACCCAGAAGCCGCGCCAGGTGGTGGAGTCGATGGCGCGCTTCTTCGACCAGGAGAACGCGAACGTCCACCGCGGCGTTCACTTCCTGTCGGAGAAGGCGACCGCCTCCTACGAGGGCGCGCGCGACCGGGTGCGCCGCTTCCTCAACGCGCGCGAGGCGCGCGAGATCGTCTTCGTGCGCGGCACGACCGAGGCCATCAACCTGGTCGCCTTCACCTTCGGCAAGCAGCGGGTGGGGGCCGGCGACGAGGTGCTCATCACGGCGATGGAGCACCACTCCAACATCGTCCCCTGGCAGATGCTGTGCGAGGAGAGGGGCGCGAAGCTGGTGGTGGCGCCCGTCGACGACCGCGGCGTGCTGCTGCTCGACGAGCTCGAGAAGCGGATCGGTCCCCGCACCCGGCTCGTCGCGGTGACGCACGTCTCGAACGCGCTCGGGACGGTGAACCCGGTGAAGCGGATCGTCGAGCTGGCGCACGCCCGCGGCGTGCCGGTGCTGGTGGACGGCGCGCAGGGCGCGCCGCACGTCCGGGCCGACGTGCAGGACATCGGCTGCGACTTCTACGCGTTCTCGGGGCACAAGATCTACGGGCCGACCGGGATCGGCGTGCTCTACGGCCGCGCCGAGCACCTCGAGGCGATGCCGCCCTGGCAGGGCGGCGGCGACATGATCCTGTCGGTCGCGTTCGAGAAGACGGTCTACAACCAGATCCCCTACAAGTTCGAGGCCGGGACGCCCAACATGGCGGGCGCGGTCGGGCTCGGCGCGGCGATCGACTGGCTGGAGGCGCTGCCGCGCGAGGAGGCGTGGCGGCACGAGGACGAGGTGCTGGCCTACGGGATGGAGCAGCTGGCGCGCATCCCCGGGCTGCGCATCATCGGCACCGCTCCCGACAAGGCGGCCGTCATCTCCTTCGTGATGGACGACGTCCACCCCCACGACATCGGGACGGTCCTCGACCGGGAGGGCATCGCGATCCGCACCGGCCACCATTGCGCCCAGCCGCTCATGGCGCGCTTCGGGGTGCCCGCCACGGCGCGCGCGTCGCTGGGGATCTACAATACCAAGCCCGAGATCGACGCCCTGGCGGCAGGCCTCGAGAAGGTGAGAAGGATGTTCGCATGAGCTCGGAGCTCGACGACCTGTACCAGGAGGTGATCCTCGACCACGGCCGCAAGCCGCGGAACTTCAGGGTCATCCCGGACGCCGATCGGCAGGCGGAGGGGCTGAACCCCCTCTGCGGCGACCACTTCAAGCTGTACGTGAAGCTCGACGGCCAGCGCATCCAGGACATCGCGTTCGAGGGATCGGGCTGCGCGATCTCCAAGGCCTCGGCGTCGCTCATGACCTCGGCCGTGAAGGGCCGCACCGTGGCCGAGGCGGAGCAGCTCTTCGCGCGTTTCCACACGCTCGTCACCGAGGGTCCGGACAAGGTGCCGGCCTCGGAGCTCGGGAAGCTGGCGGCGCTCTCCGGTGTCTGCGAGTTCCCCACCCGCGTGAAGTGCGCGAGCCTCGTCTGGCACACGCTCAAGAACGCCCTCGAAACGGAGCAGAAGGTCGTCACGACGGAGTAGCGATGGAGCGCAGGGAACCGATCCTCCTCAAGCGTGGCTGCGACGCGACGCAGATCCCGAGCGGCTTCCAGGTCCGGCTCGAGCCGGGCTCGTACGTCATCCCGCAGCAGGTCCTCGACGGAAACGTGACCGTCATGACGGAGCGGGGCGGGCTGGCGCGCATCGTCGCCGCCGACGCCGACGCGCTCGGCCAGGAGTACGTCGAGCTCGCTGCCAAGGCCGCCGCGGCGCGGGCGCAGCGCAGCGAGGGGCCGTTCGACGAGCAGAAGGTGTGGGACGAGCTGAAGACCGTCTACGATCCGGAGATCCCGGCCAACATCGTCGACCTCGGGCTCGTGTACCACGTCGCGTCGGAGCCCACCGAGCGCGGCGTGAAGGTGCTCGTCGTGATGACGCTCACGGCCCCCGGCTGCGGCGTCGGCCCGGTGCTGGTGGAGGACGTGCGGAGCAAGGTCACCCGCGTGCCGGGCGTGAGCGACGTCGACGTGCAGCTCGTCTTCGATCCGCCCTGGGAGCAGAGCCGGATGAGCGAGGCAGCCCGCCTGACGCTCGGATTCATGTAGCCCGCTCCAGCGAAGGTGTCGAAACCCGTCGTGTACGTCGGGTAATTTCCCTCGCCCCCTCCGGGGGAGAGGGGAAGGGAGAGGGGGCCGAACCGTGCGGGCTCCGCGTCAGGCCGCTGCGCGCGGCGCCGGCGCGGGGTGCAGCGCCAGCCCCTGTCGCGCGCCGTCGCGCACCACCTCGAGGCGAAGCTCGGGCGCGGGCGTCAGCACGAGCACCCGCTGCAGGTCGTCGAGCGTCGCGACGTCATCGCCGTTGGCGGTGGCGAGGAGGTCGCCCGCACGGACGCCGCCCGCGTCGGCGGGGGTCCCGGCCTCGACCCGCAGCACGCGCACCCCGCGGCTCCGGCCGAGCGCGGCCGCCGCGGCCGGCGCCAGGTCCTCACCGCGGGCCGCGATGCCGAGGTAGGGCCGGCGCACCTCGCCGTCGCGGATCAGCACCGCGGCCACCCAGCCCGCCGTGCGGGCGGGGATGGCGAACGCCATCCCGTGCGCCCAGGGCAGCATCGCCGTCGTGACGCCGACGACCTCGCCTTCCATCGACAGCAGGGGGCCGCCGGAATTGCCCGGGTTCACCGCGGCGTCCGTCTGGAGCAGCCCATCGAGCGCGCCCCCATCGGGCGCGGCGAGCGTGCGGTACAGCGCCGACACGACCCCGAGCGAGATCGACCGCTCGAAGCCGAGCGGGTTGCCGATGGCGACCACGAGCGCGCCGGGCGCGAGCGGCTTCCGCTCCGCCAGGGGGAGCGGCGCGAGGCCCGACGCGGAGATCCGGAGCACGGCCAAGTCCGTGCGTGCGTCGAGGCCGACGCGCTCGGCGGGCAACGGCTCCGAGCCGGAGAGCCGGACCTGGAGCGGCCCGACCTGGCGCGCCACGTGGGCGTTGGTGAGGAGGTACCCGTCGGGCGCGAGGACGAACCCCGAGCCGTGGCCGCGGCGCTGCTCGACGCCGACCACCGACGGGGCGGCGCGCGCGACGAGCGCCTCGAGGTCGCGCGAGAACTGGCCGAGCGCGGTCATGGCTGCTCCACCTCGCGCCGTCCGCGCGCGCCGACCACCAGCTCCGCCTCCTGCACCGCGCCACCTCGCGCGAGCCGCACGCGCACCGGCTTCCCGATCCGGTCCTCCTCCAGCGCCGGCCAGAGATCCGAGACATCGCTCACCGCCGCGCCGTCGAGCGCGAGGAGCAGGTCGCCCACGCCGAGGCCGGCGCGCCCGGCGGGACTGTCGTCCTCCACCGCGGTGAGGAGCAGCGCCGTCGCCTGCCCGGTCGCGGCGACGACCTTCGGCGGCAGTCGCACCGGCAGGCTCGCCACGCCGAGGTAGCCGCGGCGCACCTCGCCGCGGGCGAGGAGCGCCTCGACCACGCGCCGCAGCGTGGGGACGGGCACCGCCAGCCCCGTGCCACGGACGAGCCCGGCGCTGGCGAGCCCGACCCCGCGCCCGGCGAGGTCGGCGACGAGCCCACCCGAGAACCCGGGCTGCAGCGTGACGTCGAGCTCGACGTATCGATCCACCTGGCCGCCCGCCGCGGTTCGCCACGAGCCACCGGTGCGCGCCACGCAGCCCACGCCCGCGCGGGGGCCACGGCCCGGGCGCGTCACCGCCAGCACGAGCTCGCCCACCTCGGGCTCGCGCTCCGCCCACGCCACGGGGGTGAGCCCGGCGGCGTTCGTCCGTACCAGCGCCAGATCCGTGGTGAGATCGCGCCCCGTCACCTCACCGCGCGCCGTCGAGCCGTCGGGTAGACCGAGGGTCACCTCGTCGGCCCCATGCAGTCCGTGCCCGGCGGTCACGACGACGCCGGCTGCCCAGACCACGCCCGATGCCGACCAGCGTGCCCCACCATCGATCCGCACCACCGCGCCGGCCGCCTGCTTCACCGCCGCCGCGGTCGCGCGCGACAGCTCGATCCCGATCTCGCTCGCCATGTCCACGTGCCCCTCGGTCGTGAAGGTACGCGGCGGCGGCCGCCCGCACATCGTCCGGGTGGACAGGAGGCCCGCCTGGCCGGATGGACAGGTGTGTCTCTCCGGTCACAGCGTGACGAGCCCGCGCCGGGCGGCCAGCACGATGGCTTCGCTGCGGCTCTCCGCGCCGAGCTTGCCCAGGATCGACTCGACGTGGAACTTGGCCGTCCGCTCCGAGATTCCGAGCCGCTGCGCGATCGCGCGGTTCGAGAGCCCCTCGGCGAGGAGCTCCAGCGCCTCCAGCTCGCGCGGCGTGAGGTGCTCGCCCTTCTCGACGGCGGCGCCGGTACCAGGAGGAGGGCGCAGCCAGGGGGCGAGCGATCCCTCG
>DATLJU010000266.1:0-57672 GCA_035538735.1 Anaeromyxobacteraceae bacterium
TCGTCCTGAAGCTCAAGGGCCTCATCAAGCGCGTCGAGGAGGCCGAGCGCGAGCTCATCGACTGCGAGCGCCGCGTCGACGTGCCGGTCAAGGAGCTGAAGCGCCTCCTCCGCGACGCGCGCGCCGACGAGGGCGAGCGGAGGAAGCTCGCCAAGAAGCTCCACCTCTCGCTGGACGAGCTCGAGGACCTCGACCGCGTCGTGCGCAACGCGATCCGGAAGATCCTGCGCGTGCAGGAGGAGGCGATGCTCCCGGTCGAGGAGCTGCGCCGCACCTACCGGCAGATCAGCGACGGCGAGCGCCGCGCCGAGCGGGCCAAGACCGAGCTCGTCGAGGCAAACCTGCGCCTCGTCGTCTCCATCGCGAAGAAGTACACGAACCGCGGCTTGCAGTTCCTGGACCTCATCCAGGAGGGCAACATCGGCCTCATGAAGGCGGTCGACAAGTTCGAGTACAGGCGCGGTTACAAGTTCTCGACCTACGCCACCTGGTGGATCCGGCAGGCCATCACGCGCGCCATCGCCGACCAGGCGCGGACCATCCGCATCCCGGTCCACATGATCGAGACCATCAACAAGCTCATCCGGACGAGCCGCTACCTCGTCCAGGAGCTGGGCCGCGAGCCGACCCCGGAGGAGATCGCGGAGAAGATGGAGCTGCCGCTCGACAAGGTCCGCAAGGTCCTCAAGATCGCGAAGGAGCCCATCTCGCTCGAGACGCCCATCGGCGAGGAGGAGGACAGCCACCTCGGGGACTTCATCGAGGACAAGGCCATCGTCAGCCCCTCCGACGCGGTCATCAACATGAACCTGGCCGAGCAGACGCGGAAGGTGCTCGCCACGCTGACGCCGCGCGAGGAGAAGGTGCTCCGGATGCGCTTCGGCATCGGCGAGAAGTCCGACCACACGCTCGAGGAGGTGGGCCAGGACTTCGAGGTCACCCGCGAGCGCATCCGCCAGATCGAGGCCAAGGCGCTGCGCAAGCTGCGGCACCCGAGCCGCTCGAAGCGGCTCAAGAGCTTCGTGGAGAACTAGGGCCCATCGCTTAACGGTAAAGCTGTCGGCTCATAACCGATCGGATCCAGGTTCGAATCCTGGTGGGCCCACACCGACGGGACGAGCAAAAAGAAACCGGGCGCGATAACAGCGCCCAGACGGAGGAAGCACCCTTGTCGTTGCGTGAGAAGCTGAAGGCGCTGGAGGAGCTGCAGCAGATCGACCTCGACGCGGGCGGGCTGCGCGGCGAGGCGGACACCATCCCGGCGCGCCGCGCCGAGATCGAGGCCGGCGTCGCGGCGGCCCGGAAGGCGTACGAGACCGAGAAGGCCCGCCTCGAGGACAACGAGCGGGAGCGCCGCCAGGTCGAGTCGCTGCTCGCCATGGAGCGCGACAAGGTGAAGAAGTGGGAGGGCCGCCTGGGCGAGATCAAGACGCCCCGCGAGTACGCCGCCCTCTCCCGCGAGATCGACATCGCCAAGAAGACCAACGAGAGCCAGTCCGAACAGCTGAAGGTGCTCGCCGCCGCGGCGGGCGAGCTGAAGAAGGGCCTCGACTCGGCCGCCGACGCCCTCTCCGAGCGCGAGCTGGGCGCCCAGGACGAGCTTGCGGCGCTCGACAAGCGTGGCGCCGACTACGCGTCGAAGCTGTGCGAGCTCGACGGGCGGCGCGGAGAGGCCTCGAAGAAGGTCGACCCGGCGCTGCTGTCCCGGTACGAGAACATCAAGAGGCGCCGGGCCGGGGTGGCCGTCGCGCCGGTGGTGGGCAGCACCTGCCGCGGCTGCAACCGGCACATCCCGCCGCAGCTCAGCATCGTCCTCCAGCGGGCGGACTCGGTCGAGACCTGCCCCAACTGTAACCGCATCATCTACTCGGCCGAGGCGGTGAACCCGCCGGCCGCGACCGCCTAGTCGTGTCCGTCCTCGTCGATCTCCTGCGCTTCATCGCGGCGAACGAGCAGCTGCCCCGCACCCTGCAGCGCTACGCCGGCCACGACCGCGACACGATCGGCAAGCTCATTGCCACCGCCGCCGATCGCCTCGAGGCCTCGGAGAAGGCCGCCGAGCCGGCCGGCGGCGCGCGCGGGAAGCCCGGCGCGCTCAAGGTCCGCAAGCAGAGCGAGGTCGAGCGCGCCGCGCGCCAGAGCGCGGAGGAGCTCGATGCCGCGATGAACGAGTCGAAGGCGGAGCGCGACCAGAAGAAGCGGCAGCGCGCCGCGGAGGCCGAGCGGGAGCGGGTCGAGGTCGCCGAGAAGGCCGTCGAGCTGCCGCCGCGGGTCCGCCTCTTCACCGATGGCGCGGCGCGGGGCAACCCCGGCCCGGCCGGCGCTGGGGCGGTCATCGTCAGCCCCGCCGGCCACATCATGGCCAAGATCGGCAAGTTCCTCGGCGAGAGCACGAACAACGTCGCCGAGTACACCGGGCTCATCCTCGGCCTGAAGCGCGCCAAGGCGATGGGCATCAAGGAGCTCGACGTCTTCTCCGACTCCGAGCTGCTCGTGAAGCAGCTCGCCGGCGACTACGCCGTGAAGGCGGAGCACCTCCGGCCGCTGCACGAGGAGGCGCAGGCGCTCCTCAGGGCGTTCCCTCAGGTGCGGGTGGCGCACATCCCGCGCGAGGAGAACGCGGCGGCGGACGAGATGAGCAACCGCGCCATCGACGAGAGGCTGTAGGGCAGAGCTCTTCCCGCGCCGCTCGCCGCCTCCTCTCCTGACGAGACGCTGTAGGGCGGGGGCTCGTCCCCCGCCGCTTGCCGCCTCCTCTCCCTTTCCCTCCTCCTCCTTCTCCGGAGGAGAGGGGTGGGGGGGCTCGTTTCCCTCACTCGGCGTCAGCGTGACCCGCGTCTCGTCCACGGTCGCCACGCGCCAGTGGGAGAGGCTCGGGGAGAGGGGCTGCGTACCGTCGTTGGCTCTTCGCGCCCGGGGGTGTTAGATCGGTTCCGCCGGAGCCGCCTGGGCGTACGCGTCGACCTGCAGGGCATGGGGTCGCCGAGGAAAGTCCGGGCACCACAGGGCAGGGTGCCGGCCAACGGCCGGTCGGAGCGATCCGCAGGACAGTGCCACAGAGAACAGACCGCCGAACGCTGCCGTGAGGCAGGCGTGGCAAGGGTGAAACGGTGCGGTAAGAGCGCACCGCACGCCGGGTGACCGGCGCGGCAAGGCAAACCCCACCCGGTGCAAGAGCGAATAGGGAGGCATCGCCCGCGAGGGCGTGACCCGCGCGCGAGCGAGGGTCGAAGACCGGCCCGGTCGGAGCCTCCGGGTACAGCTCGCTGGAGACGCGCGGCAACGCGCGTCCGAGAGGAATGTGCGCCGCCGCTGGCTGAGAGGTCGGCGGGACAGAACCCGGCTTAGAGGGCGGCTCCGGCACTTCCGCTGTTATCACGGGGGCTAGAAGAGGGTCAGCGGATGATCTGGCCGATGTGTGGCCAATCGCGACCGCCCAGCGATGAGACTGCAGCCTCGACGGCAGACAGGATCGCGTCCTCGATCGCCAAGCCGATCTGTGTCCATCCCAGCGGGGCGGCTGTCGAGGCGTCGGGCCGGCCCAGGTGGGCCGCAGTGCAGGATCTACTGTGTGTCAAAGCCAGCTTACGCCTGAGCCGCAGGCGTGGCGTGAGGCCGTGAGTCAGGCTTCTGCCTGATGCCTGCCCGAACCGCCAGAATCGCCCCTGGATCGACGGAACGTGAGCCACCCGCTGTCCTGGCTCAGTTCGATGCCGATCGTGATCAGGAGGCCGCCGGCTCGCGCTGCATGTGCCTTCCACGCAGCGCTCGTGACGCTTCATGAACTCGTCGATCTACTCGCGCTCCATGGCTGCGATGGCCTTGAGCAGCTTCGTCGCGAGCGTGCCGATGGTCCTCGCTGATCTCTCCAGCTTCGAGCCTGCGAGCTGTGGCGGCGAGCCAGCTCTTCACGTTTCGGCAGAGCGAAGCTTACGGCCTCTGTGTTCTCACAGGCAGGCAAGCGCATAAACGAAAGGCCCCAGTCAAATGGGAGCTTCACTGCCTGCAAGCTCGGTTAGCGATCAGTGGTGCATGTGCCCGCTTGTTCCCCTGGCTTCCAGTTGTCGGTGGCGCTGACGGTTGCCGGAAGGAATCGCTGGACAGTAGATCGGCACCCATGTCGGAGAAGAACCTTGATGCGTTGATGGCCGAGCTACACGAGGACCTGAAGCGGGCGCTCATGAAGTACGGCACGACCGCCGAGGACATCGACTTGAGCGGCGACGAGAGCCCCATGCTCGGCTCGCTCTGGGAATTCGCATACTATGCGGCGCTGATCGCATCCAGCGGTGGCGTGCCGGAGAAGGACTTACTCGCGATCGCGAGCGACCAGTTCAAGCGCGTTCAGCAGGCAATCGGGAAGAAGAGTGAAACGCCCCTGAGCTTCGACGCGCCGGGAATGAATTGGTGGTAGTGACCATGAAATGAGTGAGCAATCAGCCTGACGAAAACAAAGAACGGCCCCAGACCGAAGTCCAGGGCCGTCGCTCTCACTGTGATGTCGGTCTGCGATCAGTGGTGCATCGGCTCGCCAGCGTTCACTGTCACGGAGCCTGCCTCGCTCACGCTCGGTCGCTGAAGCGCGGTGCGGCTCGGCATGCCAGGCGTGTCCTCACTCAATAATCTCTTGCTGGCACCCTGTGGACACGCCCACCATCTCGTTAGCAGCGAGGGGGCGGCGGTGGAATGAGGTCGCCCGTGGAATTCGGTGCCCTCGAATTCATGCCGGATGCTGTGGTCGTGGTCGACCACCTCGGCATCATCTGCTTCATCAACCGGGCAGGCGAAGCCCTATTCGGTTACGAACGGAGCGAGCTTATCGGGCGACCGGTTGAAGTCCTGCTCCCCTCCCGTTTCCGGCTGAAGCATCGAATCGATCGAGAGGCATATGCTGCTGCCCCACGAGTCCGGCCCATGGGGCTCGGCCTCGAACTTCGAGGTCTGACCAAGGATGGCCACGAGGTCGAGATCGAAATCAGTCTCTCTCCGGTAGAGTTCGACGCACAACTCACGCTTGCCGCTGTTCGCGACGTGAGCGAGCGCAAGCGACTTGAAGAGCAGGCGCGGCAGGCAGAGAAGGCACAAGAGGAGGTCCGCCGTCGAGACGAGGTGCTCGCGGTCGCCTCGCATGAACTGCGCGGCCCGGTAGGAGTCGTCCAGCTCCAGCTCGGCGTACTGCAGCGAACCGCCGGCGACACTATCCACGAACTCACCGGAATGATGGAGCGCATGCGGAAAGTAGAGAGCAACGCCCGTCATCTTGCGCGGCTCGTTGACGACCTCCTGGACATGAGACAGCTACAGGGCGGAACCCTACCGCTACAGGCCGAAGAAGCGGACCTCGCGGAGCTGACCCGCGATGCGGTCGAGCGTGTGCGGGAGCCCGTCGAGCGGACCGGGGCTACCCTGACATTGCTTGCGCCTGTCGCCGTCAGAGGTCGGTGGGACCCGATACGCATCGAGCAGGTTGTCACCAACCTCGTCGCGAACGCAGCGAAGTTCGGTCAGGGCAAGCCGATTGTCGTGGAGGTGGAGAGCGAGGGGGACCGAGCGCGAATCACCGTCACCGACCAGGGCATCGGCATCGCGACGCGGGACCTGGAGCGCATCTTCGAGCGTTTCGAGCGGGTGGCTCCGAGTTCAGGAGGGCTTGGCCTCGGGCTCTATATCGCTCGACAAATCGTCCTGGCGCACGGCGGTCGTATCCTTGTGCGCAGTGCGGTCGGGAGTGGAGCGACCTTCACGGTCGAGTTACCGCGCGAAACGAGAAGTGCCTGATCGTACTGCGCCCCACAACGTTGTTTCGGCGGCGCTTGCGACGCGCACCAATCCAAGTCGCCGCAAGCGGTGCGGCTGGCCTCGGTCTACGCTGATGGCGGACGGATCAGGCGGAGCGAGGCCATGCTGCTGGCCGCGATCTCCGCGGTGGGCGCGCGCAGGATCACGGCCCGCCCGTCGCCGTGGTTTGGCTGATGTCTGGCCTAAGTCTGGGCAGAGGGGCCTACCGCGAGATGTCCAGTGGTATCTGCTGAAACGCTGGAACCCCTGAAACGACTACTCCAGACCACAGAGAGTGATCTGGAGTAGTCCACTGAGGGCGTCCCCGGCTTAGAGGGCGGCTCCGGCGTTTCACTCGAGTTGTCGCTGGATCGGGCGGATGGGGAGAGGTCGAGCCGGCATCACGGAAGGTGAGGCATGCCTCTCGGTGTACTTTCGACACGCGGGACCGCGACCTGCGGCAGCTGCGTGCGCGGACGCTGAAGAGGACCGACCCCGCGATCCTTTCGGATGGCGGGGCCGGTGAAGGCCAGATGAGCACCTAGTTTCCGTGGAAGTTGATGGGGTCCGCGCTCGCGCCCTTTCCGTGGCAGATGGTGCACGTCTCCACGCCGGCACCGCCCTTCTGTGTGGCGCTGTCGATGGCGGCCTGCGTGAGGCCCGGGCTGACGATGACGCTCGTCCCGACGGTCGCCGCGCCGACGGCGCCCATCTGGGCCATGTGCGCGGTGGCCTGCGCCGCCTGATGACACGACGAGCAGACCGCCGCCACGGGCGTCGTGCGCAGGTACGTGCTCTGGTCGCCGGAGCCGGCCGTCGTGGCGGAGCCGCCGGTCGTGATCGTCACCCCGTTCACGACCCCAATATCGGCGCTCGGGTACGGGTTCGCGTCGGCGTGGCATACGACGCAGCGGCCGACGGAGTTGCCCTCCGGGAATTGCACGTCCCGGAAGTCGTTGGGGGCCGGAGGCCCAGCGCCCAGCGCCGTTCCGGTGAACCCGTAGATGACGATCCCCTGCGTGAAGGGCGGGGTCGAGCCGCTGTGGATGCCATGGATCAGCGCCGCGAAGTGGATCGGCTGCTCCGTCTTGCTGTCGATCCCCGGGGCTGTGCCGACCGGAAGCGGACGCTGCGTGACGTCCGTCGCCTCCGTGTTGTGACACACGACGCACGCGTCGATGTTGTCGTTCCGGTTGGCGCCGTGGGCCTGGAGCATCCCGTGGCACTTGTCGCACTTCTGGATGTCCACCACGACTCGCCGCGACTGGGCCTTGGCGTCGGTGATGGCGAAGAACATCGAGTCGGTCCGGATGGCCGTCGCGCCGGGGGCGGAGTCGAGGTGGCCCTCCAGGACCGCGACGCCCGACCCGACCGCGTCCCCTGGGACGGTGGTCGGCAACGTCGCCGTGTAGGTGCCGTCGGCGTTCTTCACCACGGTCGCGGGGCTCGCCGCGAGGCCGGCCAGGACGTCGAAGGAAACGGGCTGGCCGGGTGCCGGACCGGCCACGATGGATCCGAAGCCGGCCGTCGCTCCGCTTCCGGAGTTGGTCCAGTCCTCACCCTTCTTCACCGTCCAGCCGAGGTCGATCACGAGTCGCCTGCCCGCGTTGATCCAGAGCGGATCGGTCGTGACGTCCATCGGCGCGTTGTTGTTCGCGGGGTTCGTGACCGAGAAGGTGACGACCGGTTTCGAGCCCGGACTCCCTCCCGTCACGCTCGTGATCTTGAGGACGGCCGCCTGGGTCGTGGCGGTCGGGGCGAGAAGGGGGTGCACCTTCGTCACGGGGAACGTCGCGCTCGCGGCCGTGCCGTGGCATTGCGAGCAGCTGCCGTCCGAGACCACGCCTCCACGGTGCGCGAGATAGCCGGGCGGCGGCGCCTGGCTGAAGCTCGTCCGGTCGTGGCACGCGCCGCAGGCCTCGATCGAGATCTGGGTCTTCCAGTAGTCGGAGCCCGTGCCGGAGGAGACGGTGTGGCAGACGTTGCAGTTGCCCGTGTCCTGGGGGAAGCCGACGAACGTGTAGTCGGTGCCGTTGATGACGATCGTGCCGGGCGTCGCGCCGGGGATGGGCGTGCCGTCGAGCTGCGTGCCGGTCACGCTGGGCAGGTCTCCGCCCTGGTGGATCTTGTGGATCATCACGCGGAAGTCGAGCGAGGTCGAGTTCACGCTCTTGGCGTTGGGATCAGGCAACGCGGCGTTGTGGCAGGTGACGCAGTACTCGGTGCTGAGCCGCTTCCCGCCGTGGTGGGCGAGGTCGCGGTGGCACTGGTTGCAAGCCGTGGTGTCCACGACGGCGCGTGCGTTGCCGGCCTGGATCTGCGCGCCACCGGGCGCGAGGTCGGCCCAGCCGTCGAAGATGGCGTGGGTGGGGTCGGTCGTGCTCGGGTTGTTCTGTATCCCGATGCGGGTGACGGCCGCCGGGTCGTACGGCTCGGTCACGGCCGCCGTGGCGGAGGGCGCCACTTGCTTGCTGAGGTCGTTCTTGAACGTGTAGGTGCAGGACCCGTCGCCGTTGTCCTTGAGCGTCCCGACGACGGTGTTGCGGCTGCCCTCGGTCGTCGGGAGCGTGGACGTCCCGGAGAGCACGTTGATGTAGTTCTGCCACCGCTTCGTGCCGGGGCTCGACGAGTCGTCGACGAGCTTCGCGACCGTGAAGTTCGGCGTGAAGGCCGCCAAGCCGCTGCTGCCGCCGCCGGCGCAGGTCCCCGCCGCCTGCGTGAACGCGGCGTCGGTGAAGAGCTTGTAGGTGACTACCGGGGCGCCACCCGACGAGCTCCCGCTGGGGATGTTCGCCGAGGTGAACTGGGCGTAGAGCCGCGGCGGGGCGAGCGCGGCGCCACCCGGCGTCACCCCGCCGTCGGGACTCGAGGCAGTACCCGGAGGTCCCGGGGGTCCTGGGGGTCCCGCAGGACCCTTATCACCCGTGCACGCTAGACCAATCGCCACTGCGCATGCCACCCACGGACCGCTCCAACCGATGTGCTTGGTCATCCCTTGCCGTCCTGGGCCTGTCCGGAGGCCCACCGAAAATGACGAAGAAACGCCGAGCTACAACGACGCCGAGTCACGACGACACGGCGTCGAGGATGCCACCGTAGCGGGGGGTGTCCAGGTACCCGGTTGGCGCGTGCCAAGGCCCGGAAGCAACCAAAGGTGCGACTTTGATTGGTACTACTGCCTGTAAATGGGTCGTTCGCGACCCGCGTCCCATGAGGGTCAGCGAGCGCTCGCCCGCGTCAAGGCATGGACGCCATCAGACGTCGGGGTACAGCGCGGGGCCCCCGGCGGAGGCGTAGATGGCTTGCCAGACGGAGGCCACGACGGGCCTGGCCCCTCCTCGGCGGCGCGTAGCGCCGCTTCGACCGCCTTGCCCGCCTCCGCCTCGAGCTTCTCGAGCTTCGCCTGCGTGATGTCGATGTGCCTGAAATTACGGCGCCTGACGACGATGAGTGAAGCGTGTTCCCCATCGGTCGTCCCCGGCTTACAGGGCGGCTCCGACGCTCAGTCCCCCATGGCAGGAGCAGGTTGGGAGTGAGGGAACGGAGAACAGGTCCCCATCTCGCAATGTCCGCCCCCGCATTCTGAATCGAAAGCGCAAGAAGTCGGGAGAGAGGAGCACGTTCCGAGGCGACAGCTCCCACTGGGGCAGTCGGTGTTCGAGGTGCAGTGCTGCTCGCCGGTCGAAAACGCCTCTTGTTGGAGCAGCGGCTGATGACCTCCCGACAACTCAAACGGGCGGTCCGGGTGGGCCGTATTCCAGCCGTTGATGACGTCCAGGAGATCACCGGACTTCGGAGAAATGATCATAGCCGCCAGCGCCCCGGCAGCAGTGATCCCTGCCCCGATGGCCGTCTGAGTTGGATCGCTTTCGCAGATGCGCATGGTCCCTGCGCCCGGGAATGGCGTTGAATCATGACAGCTCTGGTTCCCGACTCCCGTCAGCGCGACGACTAATCCGGTCGCGAAGAGAGCGCCGCCGACGCCGAGCGCTGCGGTGCGACGAGTCGCGAGCGCCTGGGCTCGAGCCTCGACTGCGGCATCTTCCTTCACCAGTTGCGCAAGATGATCAAGGTCCTTCACGTAAAGGCGGGGTCGTAGATCGGGAGGCGGGCTTCGGGGAGCGCCCATGACCGCCACTCGGGCGAAGTGCTCCCATGACGGGAGGGTGTTCAGGTCGCGGGGATCGTCTTGGTTACCGGCGACGAGGGGTACACCACGACCTTAGTGCCGCTTCGTCGCCGGGATCCCATACCTGCGCAGCTTGTTCGCGATCATCGTGTGCGACGTCCCGAGCTGCGCCGCGAGCTTGCGGGTCGAAGGGTAGCGCTCGTAGAGGCGCGCGAGGAGGCCGCGTTCGAAGCGCTCCACCGCGTCGTCCCAGCTCCCCACCTCCGCTGGCGCGGGCGCCACGGCTTCCGATGCGGGGCGCGCGTCCGCGAGGCCCAGGTCGGCGGCGTCGAGCACGGGTTCGTCGCTGAGCGTGACCGCGCGGAAGAGGACGTTGTGGAGCTGCCGCACGTTGCCCGGCCAGGGGCTCGCGAGGAGCGCGGCGCTCGCGGCGGGCGTGAGCCTGCAGGTGGGCCGCTGCACCTGGGCGCAGGCGCGCTCGAGGAAGTGCCGCGCCAGGAGCAGGATGTCGTCGCCGCGCTCACGGAGCGGCGGCACGTCGAGCCCGAGCACGTTCAGGCGGTAGAAGAGGTCCTCGCGGAAGGCCTTCGCCGCCACCATCCCCTCGAGGTCGCGGTGCGTCGCGCTCACCACCCGCACGTCGACGTGGATCTCGCGGTCGCCGCCCACGCGGCGGAAGCGCCCGTCGTTGAGGAAGCGCAGCAGCTTCGCCTGCAGGTAGGGCGACATCTCGCCGATCTCGTCGAGGAAGATGGTGCCGTGATCGGCCATCTCGAGGAGGCCGGGCTTGCCGCCGCGTTGCGCGCCCGTGAACGCGCCGGGCGCGTAGCCGAACAGCTCGCTCTCGGCGAGGCTCTCGGGGAGCGCCGCGCAGTTGAGCGCCAGAAAGGGCGCGTCGTGCCGCGGGCTCGCCAGGTGGCAGGCGTGCGCGACGAGCTCCTTCCCGCTGCCGGTCTCGCCGCGGACGAGGAGCGCCGCGTCCACCGCCGCCACCCGCGCGGCGCGCGCCTTGAGCGCTCGCATCGGCTGGCTCTCGCCGAGGATGGCGTCGAAGCCTCCACCCGACGAGTGCGCCTGCAACGCCTGCAGTCGCTCGCCGACGCGCCGAGGGGACTGGAGCATGACGACGCCGCCGGCGGGAGGCCCCCCCGCCGCCTGCGCCGCCTCGTCGACGGGCGTCGTGTCGAGGAGGAAGGGCTCGCCGCCGACGGTGATCTCCCGCGCCGGCGCGCGGAACCCGCTCGCCACCAGCTCGCGCTCGAGGGCCTCGTCGCCTAAGAGCTGCCCGAGGGAGCGCCCGGAGAGCTGCTCCGCGGGCACGCCGATCACCGCGGCCGCCGCGCTGTTGCACGCCGAGACGACGCCGCCGCCGTCGACGGCCAGCACGGGATCCGGCATCGCCGCCAGGAGCGCGTCGAGGTGCAGGCGTCGCCGCGCGCCGGGGAGGAGGCGGACCTCGCTCGTCTCGACGACCCCCTCCACCACACGGAGCGCAACGCGCAGGTCCGCCAGTTCGCGCGCCGCGAGCGCCGGGGCGTCGATGAAGATGTGAGGCGGCTCGACCTCGACCGCGATGACGTTGAGCCGTCGCTGCGCGAGCACCGCGAGGATCTCCTGCGCGATGCCCACCCGGTCCACGAAGCGTACGTCGAGGCGCATGCCGCGGACTGTATTGCTGCGTGTACACCGTAAACAACCAAATACGCGGAGGCCTCCGGAACCGTAAAGAAATCGTGACGGTTGCGCCGTGGCGCTATGACATCACGCGAGTTTTTCTGATGGCGCCATCGTTGCAATCGGGTGCGGCAAGTTTTCGCCGTTCCCCTCGAACCCAGCCGTCCACGGAGGCCGCATCATGATCATCGGAGTCCCGAAGGAGATCAAAGTCCGCGAGTACCGCGTCGGCCTCGTGCCGGCGAGCGTCCGCGAGCTCACCGAGCAGGGCCACGAGGTCTTCGTCGAGACGAACGCCGCCCAGGGCATCGGCGTCTCCGATACTGACTACGAGGCGGCTGGTGCCACCGTGGTGAAGACGGCCGCCGAGGTGTTCGAGAAGGCCGAGCTCATCGTCAAGGTGAAGGAGCCGCTGGCGGTCGAGCGGAAGCGCCTCCGCAAGGGCCAGGTGCTGTTCACGTACCTCCACCTCGCGCCCGACCGCGAGCAGGCGGCCGACCTCGTGGCCTCCGGCGCCACGTGCATCGCCTACGAGACCGTCACGTCCCCGTCCGGCGGCCTGCCGCTCCTCGCCCCCATGTCCGAGGTGGCGGGCCGCATGTCCATCCAGGCCGGCGCCTACTTCCTCGAGAAGGCGCACGGCGGCCTCGGCATGCTGCTCGGCGGCGTCCCCGGCGTCGACCCGGCCAAGGTGGTCGTGCTCGGCGGCGGCGTGGTCGGCACGCACGCGGTGGCCATCGCGCTCGGCATGGGCGCCGAGGTGTGGGTCCTCGACCGCAACACGGACGCCCTGCGGAACCTCTGGAAGCAGTTCGGGCGCCCGCTCAACACCGTCTTCTCGACGCGCGACGCGGTGGAGAAGCACTGCATCTCCGCCGACCTCGTGGTGGGCGGCGTGCTCATCCCGGGCGCCGCGGCGCCCAAGCTCGTCACACGCGACATCGTGAAGCGGATGAAGCCGGGCTCGGTCATCGTGGACGTCGCGATCGACCAGGGCGGCTGCTGCGAGACGGCCCGCCCCACCACCCACGACGAGCCCACCTACGTCGTGGACGGCGTCATCCACTACTGCGTCGCCAACATGCCGGGCGGGGTGCCGCGCACCTCCACCTTCGCGCTCAACAACGCCACGCTCCCCTTCGTGCAGGCGCTCGCGAACAAGGGCTGGAAGAGGGCGCTCCAGGACGACCGCTACCTGCTGGACGGCCTCAACGTTCACCAGGGCCTCGTCACGCACCGCGCGGTCGCGCAGGCGCTGGGCTACGACTTCGTCGAGCCGGCCGCGGCGATCACGCGATAGCGCAAACGCGCTGAAGGTCCTCCGAGGGGGAGCCGCTCCACGGAGTGGCTCCCCCTCTCTGCTTGAAGCTCTCGAGCGCACGGCGACGGGCCCGCTTGCTCGCTCCCGAGGTCACGGGGTGCGGTGGCGCTCGAGCTTGCCCACCCAGGTCTCGGCACCGCCGGCCACGCCCCGGTAGATCGGGCGCGTGGCGACGGCCTGGGTGAAGCGACGAGGAGGCAGACCATGGCGAAGATGCGCGCGGTGCAGGTCTCGAAGGCGGGGGGCGCGCTCGAGCTCGTCGAGCGGGAGGTGCCCGCGCCGGGCGCGGGTCAGGTCCGCATCCGCGTCGAGGCGTGCGGCGTCTGCCACAGCGACGCGCTGGTGAAGTCGGGCGCCTTCCCCGGCCTCACCCTGCCGCGGGTCCCCGGCCACGAGATCGCCGGGCGCATCGACGCGGTGGGCCCAACCGTGACGGTGTGGAAGCCCGGCGACCGCGTCGGCGTCGGCTGGCACGGCGGCCATTGCTTCGTGTGTACCCCCTGTCGAAAGGGTTTGTTCATCAACTGCGAGCGGGAGCAGATCACCGGGATCACCTTCGACGGCGGCTACGCGGAGTACACGGTCGTGCCGCAGGAGGCGGTGGCGCGGATGCCCGCCGAGCTCGGCGCCACCGAAGCGGCGCCGCTGCTGTGTGCTGGCATCACGACCTTCAACGCGCTCCGCAACAGCGGCGCGCGCCCGGGAGACACGGTCGCCGTCCAGGGCATCGGCGGCCTGGGCCACCTCGCGATCCAGTTCGCCGCGCGGATGGGGTTCCGGACGGTGGCGCTGTCGCATGGCGCGGACAAGGAGGAGCTCGCCCGCGGGCTCGGCGCCCACGTCTACGTCGACTCCGGGCGCAGGGACGCGGCGGAGGCCCTCCGCGAGCTCGGCGGGGCCGACCTCGTGCTCGCCACCGCTCCCCACGCCGCCGCCATCGCGAGCACGGTCGGGGGACTCAAGCCGCGCGGCAAGCTGCTCGTCGTGGCCGCCCCCTCCGAGGCCATGGAGGTCTCGGTGTTCACGCTCCTCAGCGGCAAGGCCGTCGCGGGCTGGCCGAGCGGCAGCTCCATCGACTCCGAGGAGACGCTCGCGTTCAGCGCGCTCACGGGTGTGCGCCCGCGGGTGGAGCTGTTCCCGCTCGAGCAGGCGGAGCAGGCGTTCCAGAAGATGCTCCAGAACCGCGTGCGGTTCCGGGCCGTGCTCACGCTATGACCCGGAGGCGCCCGAGGGTGGGCGGTCCTACTGAGCGGTCCACCCTCCGTCGACCGGGATGCTCGCGCCGGTGATCTGAGCCGCCGCGTCCGAGCACAGGAAGGTCACCAGCGCGCCCAGCTGGTCGACCGTCACGAACTGCTTCGACGGCTGCTTCTCGGAGAGGAGGTCGCGCGCTCCCTCCTCGATGGCGACGCCCAGCGCCTTCGCGCGCGCCGCGATCTGCGGCTCGACCAGCTCCGTCCGCGTCCAGCCCGGGCAGACGGCATTGCAGGTGATGCCGGAGCCAGCGGTCTCGAGGGCGACCACCCTGGTGAGCCCGACGAGGCCGTGCTTTGCCGCCACGTAGGCGGCCTTGTGGACGGAGGCGACGAGGCCGTGCACCGAGGCGGTGTTGACGATACGGCCGAAGCCGCGACGCCTCATCTCGGGCAGCGCGTGCCGGATGGCGTGGAAGGCGGCCGAGAGGTTCGTCGCGACGATGGCGTCCCACCGGTCGGGTGGGAACGCCTCGACCGGCGCGGTGTGCTGGATCCCCGCGTTGTTGACGAGGATGTCGAGGCCGCCGAGCTGGGCCACCGTCGCGCCGACGAGGTCTGCGATCTCCGACGGACGGGTGAGGTCGGCGCCGTGGTAGCGCACCTTCACCTCCGCCTCTCGTTCCAGCGCCCACCGCGTGTGCTCGATGGCGGCCGGGTCGCCGAAGCCGTTCAGCATGACGTAGCAGCCCTGCGCCGCCAGCGCGCGGGCGATGCCGAGCCCGATGCCGCTCGTCGAGCCGGTGACGAGGGCGCTCTTTCCCTTCAACATGGGTTCTCCCTCACTCGTCGATGGTGGACTGGTGCGTCTCGGTGGCCACCGAGACCGACACGACCGTGATGAGGACGAGCCCGATCATGTAGAGCGCGATGGGCCACGGCTTGCCGCCCGACCACGCGAGCAGGCCCGTGGCGATGAGCGGCGAGAGACCGCCCGCGAACACCGAGGCGAGCTGGTACCCCAGGGAGGCGCCGCTGTAGCGGAGCCGGGCCGAGAACAGCTCGGAGAAGAAGCTCGCCTGCGGGCCGTACATGGCCGCGTGTCCGAGGCAGATCGGCAGCACCAGGGCGAGCCAGATGATGGCGGGCTGCTTCGTGGCGAGCATCGCGAAGAAGGGGAAGGCGAGCAGGCCGCACGCCACGGCGCCCCAGATGTACACCGGACGGCGGCCGATCCGGTCCGAGAGCGCGCCCCACGCCGGGGCGAGGAAGACGCCGAGGAAGGAGGCGATGAGGAGGCCGTTGAGGGCGATGATGCGGTCCACCTTGAGCTGCGTCGCGACGTAGGTGAGCGTGAAGGTGGTGAAAACGTAGAAGAGGCCGTTCTCGGCGAACCGCGCGCCCGCCGCGACCAGCATGTTCTTCGGGTGCTTCTTCAGCACCTCGACGATCGGCATCTTCGCCTCGTGCTTCTGCTGCTTCACCTTCTCGAAGACCGGGGACTCGGCCACCTTCATCCGGATCCAGAGGCCCACCAGGACGAGGAGGAAGCTGAGCAGGAAGGGCACCCGCCACGCCCAGGCCATGAAGTCGGCCTCGGGCATCTTCGAGACGTAGCGAAAGACGAGCGTCGAGAGCAGGAGCCCGATGTAGGCGCCCACCTGCGGCCACGAGCCGTAGAAGCCGCGGCGGTTCGGCGGCGCGTGCTCGACGGCCATGAGGACCGCGCCGCCCCACTCGCCGCCGAGGCCGAAGCCCTGCGCGAGCCGGCAGGCGACGAGGAGGACGGGCGACCACACGCCCAGGGTGGCGTAGGTCGGCAGGAGGCCGATGATCGCCGTCGCGATGCCCATGATGAGCAGCGTCAGGTACAGCATGTTCTTGCGGCCGATCCGGTCGCCGTAGTGGCCGAAGACGATGCCGCCGATGGGCCGCGCGATGAAACCGACCGCGAAGGTGGCGAACGCCGCGATGGTCCCCACCATCGGATCGAAGGTGGGGAAGAACAGCTTGTTGAAGACGAGCGCGGCGGCGGTGCCGTACAGGAAGAAGTCGTACCACTCGATCGACGTGCCGATGAGGCTCGCCAGCGCCACCTTCACGCTTTCCCGGTAGCTCGACTGCGCGGGCTGGGGTGCAGCTTGGATCGCAGGGACGGCCATGATCTGCCTCCGGTTTGGATGCGAGGTGCTGCGCTCGAGGGGGGGACGAGACGGCTTCAGCTGCGGAACTGCGGGGCGAGGAGGAGCGGCGGTTCGGTGGAGGCGCACACGTCGCCGGCGGTGAAGCCGGGGGCGACCTCGACCAGGACGAGCCCCTCGGGCGTGACGTCCAGCACGGCGCGGTCGCTGATGATGCGCTGCACGACGCGCTTCCCGGTGAGCGGGAGCGAGCAGCGATTCAGGATCTTGGGCTGCCCCTGCTTGTTCACGTGCTCCATGAGCACGACGATCCGCTTCGCGCCGTGGACGAGGTCCATCGCGCCGCCCATCCCCTTCACCATCTTGCCGGGGATGGTCCAGTTGGCGAGGTCGCCCTCCGCCGAGACCTCCATCGCCCCGAGGATCGCCAGGTCGATGTGGCCGCCGCGGATCATCGCGAACGACTCGGCGCTGCTGAAGGTGGCCGCGCCGGGGATCATGGTCACGGTCTCCTTCCCGGCGTTGATGAGGTCGGGGTCGATCTCGGCCTCGCTCGGATAGGGCCCGAGCCCGAGCAGGCCGTTCTCCGACTGCAGCACCACGCGCCTGCCGGGAGGGATGTAGTTCGCCACCAGCGTCGGCATGCCGATGCCGAGGTTCACGTAGTAGCCGTCCTGGATCTCCTGGGCGGCGCGCTGCGCGATCTGCTCTCTCGTCCACGCCATGGAGATCTCCTAGACCCGCACCGTGCGACGCTCGATCCGCTTCTCGACGCTGGGACACGCGATGACGCGCTGCACGTACACGCTCGCCGTGTGAACCTGATCCGGATCGATGGCGCCCGCCTCGAAGAGCTCCTCCACCTCGGCGATGGTGACTCGCCCCGCGGTCGCCATCATCGGGTTGAAGTTCCGCGCCGTGCGCCGGTACACCAGGTTGCCGAGCCGGTCGGCCCGCCACGCCTTCACGAGCGCGAAGTCGGCCGTCAGGCCGCGCTCGAGCAGGTAGGGCTTGCCGTCGAAGACGCGCACCTCGCGGCCCTCGGCGAGGGGCGTGCCGACTCCCGCGGGCGTGTAGAAGGCGGGGATGCCGGCGCCGCCGGCGCGGATGCGCTCGGCGAGCGTGCCCTGCGGCACGAGCTCGACCTCGATCTCGCGCGCGAGCAGCTGCCGCTCGAACTCCTTGTTCTCGCCGACGTACGACGCGATCATCTTCCGGATCTGCCGGCTGCGCAGGAGCAGCCCGAGCCCCCAGTCGTCGACGCCGCAGTTGTTCGAGATGACGGTGAGGTTCCGGACTCCCTTGTCGCGCAGCCCCTCGATGAGTCGCTGTGGGATCCCGACCAGCCCGAACCCGCCGGCCAGGATGGTCGCCCCGTCCTCGATGCCGGACAGTGCCTTTTCGATGGAGTCGCAGACGGTCATCTCGTGCTCCCGCGCTGTCGGGCGACCCCGCCGGGCAGGCGCGGGTCGTGGCGGGCCCTCCGGCCCGCGTGCTCGACGTGTCCGAGGGCGGAGAGCAACGGGCGGGCCAGCGCGACGCGCCCGTGCCTGCGGCGTCAATATGGCGCTGGACCGGGAGTGAGGTCGCCGCTGCCGCGCCAGGAGAGCGGGGTGTCGTTCCAGGTTTCTGGAAGGAGGCGGCCGGCGATGGCCCGGTTTGGCGCGGCGCGTCGGCGAATCTTTCGCGCCCCGCCGCGAGTCGATCCCGCCTGGGCGTCAGCGCTCGCGGCGCGTTCCAGCATCCTGGACGTCTTTCCAGGAATCCGGAACGGACGCGCTGCCCGGTCGCTGCGCTGCCTCAGCGATGCCGTACTGCTCGATCTTGGCGTAGAGCGAGGACTTGCTGATGCCGAGCCGGGCGGCGGCGGCGAGCTTGTCGCCCTTCGCCTCGCGGAGCGCGCGCCGGATGGCCTCCTGCTCGATGCGGCGCAGGAGGACCTTGAGCGAAGGGGGCTCCTCGGCCGCGTCGCCCGCCGGCGCGCCCGACACCGCGCGCGGCAGATCCGCCCGTCGGATGGCGCGGTCGGTCTTCACGTAGAGCGCCTGCTCGAGCACGTTGCGCAGCTCCCGGACGTTGCCCGGCCACGCGTACGCCCGGAGCAGGCTCTCCGCCTCGGCGTCGACGCCGTCGACCGGGATGCCGGTCTCCTTCTCCAGGCTGCGGAGCAGCGTCTCGACGAGGAGCGTGATGTCCTCCGGGCGGTCGCGCAGCGCCGGGATCTCGAGCTTGAGGACGTTGAGCCGGTAGAAGAGGTCGTGCCGGAACGCGCCGGCCGAGATGAGCGCCTCGAGATCCTTGTTGGTGGCGGCGACGATCCGCACGTCGATCGGCTCCGGCTCGACCGCGCCGACGGGCTCGACCTCGCGCTCCTGCAGCACCCGCAGCAGCTTCACCTGCATGGCGAGCGGGAGCTCGCTCACCTCGTCGAGGAAGAGGGTGCCCTTCTCCGCCAGGGCGAACTTGCCCTTCTTCCCGCCCCGCTGCGCGCCCGTGAAGGCGCCCGCCTTGTAGCCGAACAGCTCGGACTCGAAGAGGGTCTCGGGAACGGCGGCGCAGTTCACCTTCACGAACGGCCCGAGCGCGCGGGCGCTCTCGAGGTGGATGGCGTGCGCGAAGAGCTCCTTGCCGGTGCCGCTCTCGCCCTTGAGCAGCACGGTGGTGTCGCTGCGCGCCACCTTGCGCGCGAGCGCCTTGGCGCGCTCGAGCGCCGCGCTCGTCCCCACGATCTGGGCGAAGGAGTGCTTGGCGCCTCCGCGCCGGTGCAGCTCGTCCTTGTAGAACTCGAGCTCCTTCTTCAGCGCCGCGAAGCGGCCCGTCATGGTGAAGAGGTCGTCGACGTCGCGGAACATCACCTTCCCGACCACCGCCACCACCTTCCCGCGCTCGAAGATGGGGATGCGGTGGCAGATCATCTCGTGGCCGCGGATCTTCTGGAGCTGGGCGATCTCGGGCACCCCGGTCTTCGCCACGATGTGCATCCGGGTGTTCTCGACCACCTCGGCCACGTGCCGCCCGATGAGGTCGGCCTGGCGCATGCCGAGGAACCTGGCGTACGCCTCGTTGGTCTTGAGGATGTACCCGTCGGCGTCGGAGATGATGATGCCCTCGTACGCGTGACCGAGCGCCTCCTCGAGCATGGCGTGGTCCCGCTCCGAGGCGCGGACGCGCGCCGCGAGCCGCCGCAGCAGCCGGTGCGCAAGTCCTCCGCGACGCATCCTCACGGCGGCATTCTACGGGATCTGGGAGGGGGCCGGCCCACCGATCCAGCGTCCGCCCGGCAGCCGCTGGCCCGCGCGTTGCTAGGAGTGGTCGTCTCCCCCTTTCCCCGGAGGCGAACATGACGGCTCTTCGCGAGGTGGTCATCGTCGGCGCGGCCCGGACTCCCATCGGCTCGTTCCTGGGCTCCCTCTCCAGCGTGCCCGCCGCCAGGCTGGGCGCGGTCGCCATCCGTGAGGCGGTGGCGCGCGCCGGGTTGGAGCCCGCGGCCGTTGACGAGGTGATCATGGGCAACGTGCTCCAGGCCGGGCAGGGCCAAGCGCCCGCGCGCCAGGCAGCCCTCTACGCCGGGTTGCCCGAGGCGACGCCCTGCTGGACCCTGAACAAGATGTGCGGATCGGGCCTCCAGGCCGTCATGTGCGGGGCCCAGGCGATCGCAGCCGGAGCCGCGGAGGTAGTGGTGGCCGGCGGCATGGAGTCGATGTCGAATGCTCCGTACTACGCGCCGAAGGTCCGGACCGGCGCGCGGATGGGGAACGTCGAGCTCGTCGACGGCATGCTGCGCGACGGCCTCCTCGACGCGTATGACGGGCAGCACATGGGGATCGCTGCCGAGTTGCTGGCGGAGCGGTTCGAGCTCGGGCGGGCCGCCCAGGACGCGTACGCTGCCGAGTCGACCCGCCGCGCCATCGAGGCTCAGAAGGCGGGGCTCTTCAAAGCCGAGATCGTCGAGGTGCCGGTGGAGGGCAAGAAGGGCGAGAAGGTGGCGGTCTGCGAGGACGAGGGACCGCAGCAGGCGCGGCCCGAGAAGATCCCGGCGCTGCGGCCGGTCTTCAAGAAGGACGGGACCGTCACCGCCGCCAACGCCTCGTCCATCAACGACGGCGCCGCCGCGGTGGTGCTGATGAGTGCCGAGCGGGCGCGCCGCGAGCGCCGGGCTGTCCTGGGGCGGCTCTCGGCGTGGGGCGGAGCGGCGCGGAAACCGGTCGAGTTCACCATCGCGCCCCATGACGCGGTGAGGCGCGTGCTTGGGAAGGCCGGGCTCTCGGTCGCCGACGTCGACCTGTGGGAGATCAACGAGGCCTTCGCGGTGGTGGCGCTGGCGAACAACCGCCTCCTCGGGCTCGACGGGTCGAACGTGAACGTGCGCGGCGGCGCGGTCGCGCTCGGGCACCCCATCGGTGCGAGCGGCGCGCGCATCCTCGTCACGCTGCTGCAGGTCATGAAGGACCTCGACAAGCGCCGCGGCGTGGCGAGCCTCTGCATTGGAGGCGGGGAGGCGGTCGCGGCCATCGTCGAGCGGGAGTGACGGCGGCGATCGCGAGCATCCGCCCAGCGGCTCGCGGATGACGACGATCTCCAGCAGCTCGTGACGAGCTCCCCCGCCACGCGCCCCCTGAGGGCGGGGTGGCTCGTATGCCCGTCGGTCAAACCGTTCCCCGGTCGACCAGGACTGTCGCGCCAGCGGCAACGGGGTCCTTGTGGGTGCCACCCCTCGAGGTACACCAAGAGTCATTACCCGGCACGCGGGCAAGCGGTTAGCTTCTGGGTGCTTCCGGGGACGCGGCGAACGTCGCGGTGTCCTCCGAAACGGATCGAGCAGCGCAGTCTTTGACGAAGGGGGGATCGTCGTGAAGAGAGCGTTCGCGCTGGCCGCAATCACCGTCCTGACCGCGTGCGCCGGCACCGAGGCCAACAGCCGGTCCATCGCGAAGAACTCGTGGTGCAACCCGTGCCAGATGCCGTGCCAGGTCGGCTGCGTGGAGATCGTCAAAGCGAAGCTGATCGAGCCCGCCGCCGCCGTGATGTTCGATCCACCTGGCGGCGAGTACACCAGCACGCAGCTGGTGGCGCTCTCGAGCGCGACGCCCGGGGCGGTGATCCACTACACCACCGACGGCAGCACGCCCACCGCCGATTCGCCCATCTACACCGGGCCCATCGCCATCGACGGGAACACCACCCTCCAGGCCGTCGCGATCGCTCCGGGCGCGCCGGCCAGCGTCGTCTCGGCCAGCGCCTACGCGGTCACCCTGCCGCCGCCGCCGCCGCCCGTGGTCAAGAAGCTCGAGCTGAAGGAGTCCCTGCGCTTCGCCACCGGGACGGCCATCATCGCCAAGACCTCCTATCATTTGCTCGACGAGGTCGCCGCGGCGCTGAAGGCCCACCCCGACGTGAAGAGCGTCGAGATTCAGGGGCACACCGACGACCGGGGCGGCGCGAAGATGAACCAGAAGCTCTCGCAGAGGCGGGCCGAAGCGGTCCGCAAGTACCTCGTCTCCCGCGGCATCGCACCCGACCGGCTGACCGCGAAGGGCTACGGAGAGACGCAGCCGATCGCGACCAACGCGACGGCCGAAGGGCGCAAGGCCAACCGGCGCGTCGACTTCGTCGTCACGCAGCAGGGTTCCGCGGGCGAGAACCGCTCGTGAAGCCGGGGGGCCGCCGCTCGTAGCCGGCGGCGGCCCCTGCTCCGAGCCCGCCAGCGGAGCGCAGCACCCTCTTTCAGCGTCACCCGGCCGGAGGCGCTGACCCCGGCTGCCATCGTCACCGATCGAGCAGCTCTCCCGACGCTGCGCCTCAGGTGGGAGCGAGACGCCCCTCGCGTCGCCACCATGACGCGGGCCCTACAACGCGTCGTGCTCCCTTTGGGCAGCCGCCTGGTCGGGCCGCCGTGCCAAACGTTCGGCGCGATTGAGCGGCATCAACACTGGGGGTAAACGATATGATCAGGAGAGCAGGGTTCGCCCTGGCAGTGGCGGGGCTCATGGGTGGGTTCGCGGCGACGTCTGCCGTGGCGGGCGACAACGAGAAGGAGCAAGGGCGTAACTCGAGCCCATACGTCGTCGGGGTGTGGAAGCTCATCCTGGACAAGAACCCGAAGAAGCCTCCCCGCGTGGACACGGAGGTCAGGTTCATCAACCCGACGCAGCTGACGGTAACCCTCGAGTACGCCTTCTTCGAGCTGGACGGGACGTTCTGCGGCTGCGACCGGGACACGTTCCAGCCGAACAAGACCACCATCTACACGATGAATGACGAGACGACCACGCAGTCGCCGATCGGGAAGACGGTGTTCACCTGCCAGGGCACGAGCGGCGCGCTGAAGTCGATCGTCTTCCTGAACAACGGGCAGGAGATCTTCCTGGACGAGACGTCTCAGGTCGGGTTCACGACCCACGTTTTTGGTGACGTCGACGAAGACCTCACCACACACTTCCTCACAGGGAAGGTCATGACCGAGTCGGGGATGGTGCCCGTCCCCATCAACGATGAGACGCGGAAGGAGATCCAGCAGATTCACGATCAGTGCAATATGGTCAACGGCCCGCTGTAGCCGAGGCGCGATGCCGTGAAGCGGATAGAGGACCGCGCGCCTCGAGCGACGGTCCTCGTTCAGCGACGCCCGCGCTCTCCGTGAGCGCGGGCGCTCTGCGCCTCCGGCTCTATCGCCCGTGGGAGAGCCACACCAGCGACCCGAGCCCCGCGAGCAGCGCGCCGAGGGCGACCGTGATCGCGAGGTGGCGCGCGACGCGCCGGGGCGGGCGGCGGCCCGCGGCCGGGTCGCGGGGTGCGACGGCGGAAGGGTCCTCGAGATCGCGGAGCAGCTCCGTGGCGCTGGCGTAGCGGTCACGGGGAGCGAGCTCCAGCGCCTTGAGGAGGATCGCCTCGAGCGACCGGTCGAAGCCCGGCACGTAGGAGCTGGGCGGCCTGGCCGGTCCCCTCTGCTTCGCGCGAAGCACCGCCACGCCAGTCGAGCTCGCATACGGCAAGCGCCCGGTGAGCATCTCGTAGAGCATCGTCCCGAGGGCGTAGACGTCGGTCCTCGCGTCTCCACGCCGGCCGCGGATCTGCTCGGGTGCCATGTAGTCCGGCGTGCCGAGCGCGTGGGCCAGGCCCGCCCACGTCAGGCGGCGCGCGGCCTGCGCGGTCGCGATCCCGAAGTCGATGATCTTCAGCTCGCCCGACGAGGTCACGAGGACGTTCTCGGGCTTGATGTCGCGGTGGATGACCCCGTTCGCGTGCATGTACGCGAGCGCTCCGCAGATCTGCCGGGCCATGCCCAGCGCCTTCTCGACGGGGAGCGGCCTCTCCTTCTGGAGGATCGCGGAGAGCGGCACCCCCTCGACGTACTCCAGCACCATGTACATCCGGCTCTTCTCGCGAGGCCGGAGCACCTTGACGATGCCAGGGTGCGCGAGCCGTAGCCCGATCTCCTCCTCGCGCTGGAAGCGCTGGAAGAAGACGACGTCGGCCTCGTACTGGACGTGGGGGATCTTCACGACCACCGCCGCGCCCGTCTCCCGGTCGATGGCCTTGAAGATGGAGGCCATCCCGCTGCGCGCCACGAGATCCGTGAGCTGGTACTGATCGAGCTCGTCGCCGACGTTCGGGTCGCGCATCAGGTCACCGCGGTGTGGTGGGCAGCGTTACTCGAAGAGCGGTGCGCGCAGCCGGCGGTCGAGCAGCGAGAGGGCCTCGAGGAACACCTCAGGCGTCGGCAGGCGCGACACGACCAGGTAACCGTGGCGTGGCAGCCCCTGGGTGAAGCCGGGCAGCACGGCGACGCCGTCCTCGAGCAACCTCAGGCAGAGCGACTCCTCGTCCTCCGCGCCGCCGATCCGGAGCACGGCCCAGCAGCCGCCGGCTCCACGCTCCACGGTCCAGGAGGACTCTCCCAGTGCCGCGCTCGCGAGGAGCGCTCGGTTCCTGCTGAGGCGCGTCCGCAGCTCCGCCAGGAATCGCTCGCGCCGGGCGAGGAGCGCGGGGACCGCGGCCAGCGCCGGTCCCGGCGCCGCGCCGCTCGCCTCGATGGCGAGCTCGAGACGCGCCAGCACCGGCGCCACGAGCTCGTCCGGCCCGGCTCCGGCCACCCACTCCGCCCCGAGCGCCAGCAGCCCGCAGACGCCGGAGAGCCCGGACAGGTGGAACCCGGCGCACCGGGTCACCTCGATCACGCTCGCGCCCCCGTCCAGCGTGTCCATGAACGCTTCGTCCGCGACGATCGCGATGCCGCGCTGGCTACAGAGATCCTCCACGAACGCGAGGTCCTCGCGCGAGAGCGCCGCGCCGGTCGGTTGCGATGGGTTGCCCACGAGGATCGCCCGCGTCCGCCCGGTGACCGCCTTCTCCAGGGACCTCCGATCGATTCGCCACGTACCATCGTAGACGAGGGCGTAGGTGACGACGCGTACGGATTCCGTCGCGACCGGCAGCTCGACGACCGCGCGGCTCGGCGAGGCGACGAGGACCTCGTCGCCCGGGCGGCACAGGAGCTCCACGAGCAGGCGCTGAGCCATGCCGATCGAGGCCGTGAGCTGGATGTGCTCCGGGGGGACCAAGACGCTTCGGCCAGCGAGGTAGCTCGCCACGGCCTCGCGAGCCCGTGATCGGACGAGCTCCGGTTGACCTCCCGTGGCCCGGGATTCCTCGAGGAGTCCCTCGAGCTCGGCGTGATCCCAGCCCAGCCCCCAGCGCGCCGGATCGGAGTCCGTGAGATCGAGCAACGCGGACCCGGAGGTTCGGGCGCGATCGAGCCGAGCGGCGAAGGCCTCGTCGGGCCGGCGTGAGCTCGCGGTAGTCATGGTGGACGGTGCAGCACGGGGCGTGCCGTTCCGAACCTCGCGAAACCAGGGGGACTCTCTGCCGAGCCCGCCGCGGACCTTGTCGTTTGCGAGGCAGAGCCCCGTCCGCGCCTTGCGAAATGCAGGCACCCGCGAGCAGCCCATCCCTCGACCGGTGCAGTCCCAAGAGTCTTCACCGACGCGGATCAGCTCGGAATGCGCTCGGGCAAGGCGGAGACATCGAGCGAGCCGCCAGGGGCCAGGATCACCAGGCGCTCCAGCACGCTCATCAGCTCGGAGACGTTTCCTGGCCAGGAGTACGCGACGAGGGCGCGCTCCAGGTCGGGCGACAGCTCCGGAGGAGGGCACCCTTCCTTGCTCGCGAGGGATGCCACGAACGTACGCGCGAGCGGGAGGATGTCCTCCGTTCGCTCGCGCAGCGGTGGAATCCGGATCTCGCACACGCACAACCGGTAGAACAGGTCCTTGCGCAGGCGGCCGATCCTCATCTCGACGTCGAGGTCGTGGCGCGTGCTGGCGACGACGCGGATCGCCAGCGCTGGGGGAGCGCGTTCGTCCTTCGACTCCGCTTCGCGGAGCCTGTCCTGAGCGGAGGCCGCGGAGCGGCCGGAGTCGAAGGGCTCAGGACGAACGGAAGGCAACCTACGCTCCAGGAACTTGAGCGCCGAGGCCTGTGCGGCGGGGGAGAGCTCGGCGACCTCGTCGAGGAAGAGCGTCCCCGTCCGCGCCGCGTCCGCGTGCATGGACAGGTCGCCGGTCGCTGCAGGACAGTCCACCCGGACGAAAGGCAGCGCCGCGCGAGCGGACATCGCGTGGAGGGCGCGCCCGAACGTCGTCTTGCCCGCGCCGGTCTCTCCGACCAGCAGCACAGGGACGTCGTGTCGAGCCGCTTGGGCCAGCAAACGGCCGAAGGCGCGCATGGCGGGCGAAGCACCCTCGAGCGCGAGGTCCGACATGAGCGTCGTCAAGAGCACGACGCGTGCCACGGGAACACGGGGCGTCCCGCCGTGGCGGGTGGTGCGCCGAGGAGCGGCTCCAGGTGTCGTGGTCTTCCCTCGGGGTGCGACGAAACGTGAAAGCGACCTCACCGCCAGCAGGTCGCCGCCTCGCTTGCACGTCGGCCCGCCGGGGCAGGGGGAACACCCCGGCGACGTCGTGCGGAGTGCGGCGGCCGCGCCGTGGGCGAGCTTGCGGAATGCAGGGCGCGCCGCCGGCGTCAGCGACAGTACGCGCACTTACGCCCTGGCACCTCGCGTGCACACCTGGGCGGGCAGGGTGGATCATGGACTTCCTGTTCGTCGTCTTCACTGTCGCCTTCTTCGCGGTCAGCCTCGCCTACGTGCGCGGGTGCGATCGGCTGTGAGTTCCCCATGAACTTCGAGTACGCCATCGGCATCGTCCTCTCGGTGCTGCTCTCCGGTTATCTCGGTTACGCGTTGATCCGCCCGGAGCGGTTCTGAGGAGGGACTCATGACCGCCAACGGATGGATCCAGATCGGGCTCTTCGCCCTCGTCATCTTCGCGATCACCAAGCCACTCGGGCTCTACATGTACCGGGTGTTCGAGGGTGACCGGCAGCCGTGGCCGCGCGTCTTCGGGCCGCTCGAGCGGTGGCTGTATCGCCTCTGCGGCGTCGATCCGAAGAAGGAACACGGCTGGAAGGCCTACACCGTCGCGATGCTCCTCTTCAGCTTCTTCGGCCTCGTCGTCACCTACGGCATCGAGCGGCTGCAGCACCTGCTGCCCTTCAATCCGCAGAAGCTCGGGCCCGTCCCCTCCGATCTCGCCTGGAACACCGCCGTCAGCTTCACGACGAACACCAACTGGCAGAACTACGGCGGCGAGAGCACGATGAGCTACCTCACGCAGATGGCGGGGCTCGCGTGGCACAACTTCACGTCGGCCGCCGTCGGCCTCGGGATCGCCTTGGCGCTCGCGCGCGGGCTCACTCGCCAGCCCGGCCCGACCGGCCCCAAGACGCTCGGGAACTTCTGGGTCGACGTCATCCGCTCGATCGTCTACGTGCTGCTGCCCATCTCGATCGTCGGGACGCTCGTGCTCGTCGCGTCCGGCGTCCCGCAGACCCTCTCGGCGAATCACGAGGTCACGACGCTCGAGGGGCTGAAGCAGATCATCGCAGTCGGCCCGGTCGCCTCGCAGGAGGTGATCAAGCTGCTCGGCACGAACGGCGGCGGCTTCTTCAACGCCAACAGCGCGCACCCCTTCGAGAACCCGACGCCGTTCACGAACTTCTTCGAGATGGTGCTCATCTTCTGCATCCCCGCGGCGCTCACGTACACCTACGGGAAGATGGCGCGCGATACGCGCCAGGGTTGGGCCATCTTCGCCGCGGCGGCGGTGCTCTTCTTCGCCGGAATCACGGTCGCCTACCACTCCGAGTCGCGACACAACCCCGCGCTCTCCACCCTCGCCGTGAGCCACGGCCTCGGCAACATGGAGGGCAAGGAGGTCCGCTTCGGAGTGGCGAACAGCGCGCTCTTCGCCACGGTGACGACCGACACCTCCTGCGGCGCCGTCAACGCCATGCACGACAGCTTCACGCCGCTCGGCGGGCTGGTGCCGCTCGTCAACATCAAGCTCGGCGAGGTGGTGTTCGGCGGGGTCGGGGCGGGCCTCTACGCGCTGCTGGTGATGGTCGTCCTGACCGTCTTCATCGCGGGGCTCATGGTGGGGCGCACCCCCGAGTACCTGGGGAAGAAGATCGAGGGGAGGGAGATGAAGCTCGCGATGCTCTACGTGCTCGTGTTTCCGATCGTCATCCTCACGCTGAGCGGCTGGGCCGCGGTCGTGCCTTACGGTACGTCGGCGCTCGGCAACGCCGGGCCGCACGGGTTGTCGGAGATCCTCTACGCGTACGCGAGCCAGGCGGCGAACAACGGCTCGGCCTTCGCCGGCCTCTCCGGGAACACCAAGTTCTGGAACATCTCCGGGGGCTGGGACATGCTCATCGGGCGCTTCCTCATGGCCATCCCGGCGCTCGCCATCGCGGGCTCGATGATCGGTAAGAAGACCGTGCCGGCGGGTCCGGGCACCTTCCCCACCACGGGCGCCACGTTCACGGTGCTCCTCGTCTCGGTGATCCTCGTCGTCAGCGCCCTGACGTTCTTCCCCACGCTGGCGCTCGGTCCCGTCCTCGAGCACTTCTCGGCGCTCGCCGGAAAGGTGTTCTAGCCATGGCCGCACAGAAGGCGAAGCAGCTCTCGCTGTTCGATCCCGCCATCGTCCGCCAGGCCGCGATCGAGAGCCTGAAGAAGCTCGACCCGCGGCACGTCGCGAAGAACCCGGTCATGTTCGTGGTGGAGGTCGGGAGCCTGCTCACGACCCTCCTCTGGCTGCGCGACCGGATCCTGCATCCGGCGGGCGCCACCCCGGGGTGGTTCACGCTCACGGTCAGCATCTGGCTGTGGTTCACGGTCGTCTTCGCCAATTTCGCCGAGGCGGTGGCGGAGGGGCGCGGCAAGGCCCAGGCCGACACGCTCCGCCGGATGCGCCGCGAGATCAAGGCCCGCAAGCTGGTCGGCGACCGCGAGGTGAGCGTCGACGCCTCGGCGCTGCGCAAGGGGGACGTGGTCGTCGTGGAGGCCGGTCAGATGATCCCCGGCGACGGGGAGATCATCGAGGGCATCGCCTCGGTCGACGAGTCCGCCATCACTGGCGAGTCGGCACCCGTCATCCGGGAGTCGGGCGGAGATCGGTCCGCCGTGACCGGCGGGACGAAGGTGCTCTCCGATCGCATCGTGGTGCGCGTGGCTGTCGATCCGGGCGAGTCCTTCCTCGACCGCATGATCGCGCTCGTCGAGGGCGCCGCGCGTCAGAAGACGCCCAACGAGATCGCGCTGCACATCCTGCTCGTCGGCCTCACCATCGTCTTCCTCTTCGCGTGCGTGACGCTCGTCCCGCTCGCGGCGTACTCGTCGATCCACCTGAGCGCCACGGCCATCGTGGCGCTCCTCGTGTGCCTCATCCCGACCACCATCGGCGGGCTTCTCTCGGCCATCGGCATCGCCGGGATGGACCGCCTGCTGCGGAAGAACGTGCTCGCCATGAGCGGGCGGGCGGTCGAGGCGGCGGGGGACGTCGACACGCTGCTCCTCGACAAGACCGGCACCATCACGCTGGGCAACCGCATGGCCACCGAGCTCTTCCCCGCGCCGCACGTGAAGATCGAGGACCTGGCCGACGCGGCGCAGCTGGCGAGCCTCGCCGACGAGACGCCCGAGGGTCGCTCCATCGTCGTGCTGGCGAAGGAGCGCTACGGCCTGCGCGGCCGCGAGGTGAACCACGGAGAGCACACGTTCATCCCGTTCACCGCCCAGACGCGCATGAGCGGCTGCGACATCGCCGGGCGCGTCATCCGCAAGGGGGCGGTGGACGCCGTCGCCAAGCACGTCGCCGTCCTCGGCGGCAGCGTCCCCGCCGAGACCGGTGCGGTCGCGGCGCGCATCGGCGACAGCGGCGGCACGCCGCTCGCGGTCTCCGACGGCGGGCGCGTGCTCGGCGTCGTCCACCTCAAGGACGTCGTGAAGGGCGGCATCAAGGAGCGGTTCGATCGCTTCCGGGCCATGGGCATCCGCACCGTCATGATCACGGGCGACAACCCGCGCACCGCCGCGGCCATCGCGCGCGAGGCCGGCGTGGACGACTTCCTGGCCGAGGCGACGCCCGAGAACAAGATGCGCCTCATCAAGGAGGAGCAGGCGAAAGGCAAGCTCGTCGCGATGACCGGCGACGGCACGAACGACGCGCCCGCGCTCGCCCAGGCCGACGTCGGGGTCGCCATGAACACCGGCACGCAGGCGGCGAAGGAGGCCGGCAACATGGTCGACCTCGACTCGAACCCCACCAAGCTGCTGGAGGTGGTCGAGGTCGGGAAGCAGCTCCTCATGACTCGCGGGACGCTGACCACGTTCTCGATCGCGAACGACGTCGCGAAGTACTTCGCCATCCTGCCGGCGCTCTTCGTCGTCGCCTACCCGGAGCTGGCGCCGCTCGACGTGATGCACCTCGCGTCTCCGTTCAGCGCCATCCTGGCGGCGGTCATCTTCAACGCCATCATCATCGTGCTGCTCATCCCGCTCGCGCTCAAGGGCGTGAAGTACCGGCCCCTCGGCGCGGCGGCGGTGCTGCGGCGATCGCTACTCATCTACGGCGCGGGCGGGGTCGTGGCCCCGTTCGTCGGCATCAAGCTCATCGACATGGCGCTGGCCGCGATGGGCGTCGTCTAGGAGGACATCATGAGCAAGAACGTCGCTCACGCCATCCCCGCTCCGCCGGCACCCCTGGGGCCCCCCGCCGCCAAGGAGTCCTGGCTCGACCACCTGGCGCCGGCCATCCGCGCCACCGTCGTGACGCTCCTCTTGACCGGGCTGCTCTACCCGCTCGCCATGACGGGGCTCGCGCAGGTGCTCTTCCACCGCCAGGCGGAAGGGAGCCTGGTCGCGGACGCCACCGGCAAGATCGTGGGCTCCGAGCTCCTGGCGCAGGGCTTCTCCGGCGCGGGCTACTTCCAGCCGCGGCCCTCCGCGGCGGGTGAGAAGGGGTACGACGCGCTCGCGTCCGGCGGCTCCAACCTCGGCCCCACCTCGAAGAAGCTCCGCGACCAGGCGGCCACCGCGCTCGAGAAGCTCCAGCAGCAGAACCCCGGCGCCCCAGGCCCCGCTCCGGTGGAGCTCGTGACGGCGTCGGGGAGCGGCCTCGACCCGCACCTCTCGCCTGGGGCGGCCGCGTGGCAGGCGCCGCGGGTGGCGCGAGCGCGCGGCGTCTCCGCCGATCGGGTGCTCACCCTCGTGGAGGAGTACACTGAAGGGCGGGATCTCAGCGTCCTCGGCGAACCGCGTGTGAACGTCCTCGAGCTGAACCTGGCGTTGGATCGACGCTTCGGCGCTCCGGGAGGCGCCACCCAGGCGGCAGTACCGCCCGAACCGGGGAAGTGAGCCCGCCCCGGCGGGCGGAGACGAGAGGAGTCGATGGCGATCAGCGCCACCACGGCCAAGCACCCGACCCCGCAGGACTTCCTCGAGCTGCTCGAGCGCTCGAAGCGCGGCCGCCTCAAGCTCTACATCGGGTTCGCCGCGGGCGTCGGCAAGACCTGGCGCATGCTCGAGGAGGCGCACGCGCTGAAGCGGCGCGGCGTGGACGTGGTCGGGGGGTTCATCGAGACGCACGGGCGCGCCGAGACGGCCGCGCTCATCGGCGATCTCGAGGTCGTCCCCCGGCGTGCCGTCGAGTACCGCGGCGTGGTCGTGGAGGAGATGGACCTCGAAGCCATCCTGCGCCGCATGCCGGCCGTCGCGGTCGTGGACGAGATCCCGCACACCAACGTCCCCGGCTCGAAGAACCGGAAGCGCTATCAGGACGTGCTGGACCTGCTCGCCGCCGGGATCAACGTCATCGGCGCGCTCAACATCCAGCACCTGGAGTCGCTCAACGATCTCATCGCGCGCAACACCCACGTGACGGTCCGGGAGACGGTGCCCGACAGCTTCCTCGAGCAGGCCGACCAGGTCGTGAACCTCGATCTCGCGGTGGAGGACCTGCTCGAGCGCCTCAAGGCGGGCAAGATCTACCCCACGGAGAAGATCCCGTGGGCGCTCGAGCACTTCTTCCGCGACGCGAACCTCGCGACGCTGCGCGAGCTGTCGCTGCGCGAGGTGGCGGAGAGCCTCGACCGCTCGGCGGCGCAGCGGACGGACGTCGGCGCGGGCGCGCAGCGCGCCGCGGGGCGCGTCATGGTGTGCCTCTCCTCGAACCCACCGCACGCGCTGGCCCTGCTGCGAAGGGGCTCACGGATGGCGGGGCGCCTCAACACCGACTGGTTCGTGGTCTACGTCGAGACGCCGCGGGAGTCGCCCGAGCGCATCGACTCTGAGGCGCAGCGCCACCTGCTCTCCAACATCGACAAGGCGCGCGAGCTCGGCGCGGAGGTCGTGCGGCTCAAGGCGTCCGACCCGGCGGAGGCCCTCCTCGACTTCGCGCGCTCGCATCGCGTGGGCGACGTCATCATCGGCAGGACCGAGCTGCCCGGGTGGCGGCGCCTCCTCCGCTCCTCCGTCGTCGAGCGGCTGGTGCGGGAGGGCGATGGGCTCGACCTGCACGTCATCTCGTTCTTCGAGGGGGAGCCACGCGCATGACGCTGCGGGCGAAGCTCCTGCTGGCGCAGGTACCGCTCGCCCTGATGCTGGCCCTGGTGGGCGCGGCGTCGGTGAGCGCCATCGCGGCGCTCGGGCGAGGCCCGGAGCTCACGCTGAAGGACAACTACCAGAGCGTGCTCGCCGCGCAGCGCATGCTGGCGGCGGAGAAGGATCTCGACGACTTCGTGGTCGCGCGCGCGGCCGCGAGGCCGACCGACGAGGGCGTGCGCGCCGACGCGGCGACGCGCTTCGAGGCGGCGCTCCACGAGCAGGAGGGGAACGTCACCGAGCGCGGCGAGGCCGAGGCCACCCGCGAGCTGCGGGCCCGCTGGACGAGCTACCGGCGGGCGCTCGACGAGATGCTGTCGGCTCCGGCCGCGACGCGCCTCGACCATTACTTCGACGCGTTCCTGCCCGTGGCACGGCGGCTGCGGCTCGGCGCGCGCGAGATCCTCGCCATCAACCAGGACGCGATGCAGCGCAAGGCGGACCAGGCGCGCCGCTCCGCCGAGCGCACGACCACGGTCGTGGTGGTCGCGACCGCGGCGGCGATCCTGGCGGGCCTCCTCGTCGCGGTCGGGCTCATGTCGCGCCTCCTGCGCCCACTCGCCGCGCTCTCGCACACCGTGCGGCGCATCGGCGAGGGCGACCTCGACGTGCGCGCGCCGGTGACCGGCAAGGACGAGATCGCCGCCCTCGGCGAGGAGTTCAACACGATGGCGGAGCGGCTGCGCCAGTACCGCTCGAGCTCGCTGGGGGAGCTCCTGCAGGCGCAGCAGGCCTCGCAGGCGGCCATCGACAGCCTCCCCGATCCCGTCCTGGTGGTGGACGCGACGGGCGCCGTGATCAACCTGAACGGCGCCGCCGAGGCGCTCTTCCGGCGCGGCGTCCAGCGATCGGTCGAGGCGCTCGAGCCCGAGCTGCGGGCGACCGTCGAGCGCGTGCGCGCGCACGTGCTGGGGGGCAAGGGCCCGTACCTGCCGCCCGGTTTCGAGGACGCGGTGAAGGTGGAGGGGCTCGACGGCGCGCGGATGCTGCTGCCGCGCGCGTCTCCGCTCTACTCCGAGGAGGGCGGCATCACCGGCGCCACGATCGTGCTCCAGGACGTGACGCGCCTCATGCGGTTCGACGAGCTCAAGAACGACCTGGTCGCCACGGTCGCCCACGAGTTCCGCACGCCGCTCACGTCGCTCCGCATGGCGATCCACCTCTGCGCTGGGGAGCTGGTCGGCCCGCTCACCGAGAAGCAGGCGGAGCTCCTCTTCGCGGCGCGGCAGGACTGCGAGCGGCTGCAGTCGATCGTCGACGACCTGCTCGATCACTCGCGCATCCAGTCGGGTCGGCTGGTCCTCACGCGGGAGGCGGTGTCACCCCATGGGCTCGTCGACACCGTGCTGGAGCAGCAGCGCGGCGCCGCGAGCGAGGCGGGCGTGGAGCTCGTCGCGCTGGCGGGTGAGCACCTCCCCCCGGTGGACGTGGATCGCGAGCGGATCGAGCTCGTCCTGTCGAACCTCGTGGCCAACGCGGTGAAGAACACCCCCCGCGGCGGAACGATCGAGATCACGGCGGTCGAGGGTGAGGGCACCGTGCGCTTCGAGGTGAAGGACCCCGGGCCGGGCATCCCGCCCGAGTATCACGAGCGCATCTTCGAGCGGTTCTTCCGCGTCCCCGGGACGGCGTCGGGCGGGGTCGGGCTCGGGCTGTACCTCGCCCGCGAAATCGTGACCGCGCACGGAGGCCGGATCGGCGTGGAGAGCGCGCCGGGGCTGGGCAGCCGCTTCTGGTTCACCGTCCCGCGCGCCGCGGCGAAGGGCGAGGCGCGAGCGATCGCCGCAGGCGCGGTGAGCTGACCCCGACCGCTAGTGCCGCTCCGCAGATCTGCTCCGCGGCACTTCGCGGGGAAGGCTCCGGGGCTTGCAGGAAAGCCGCAAGCCCCGGGCCCTCCCCGCGGGCCCTACCGGGGGAGGCGGGGCGCCGCCTCCCCCGAACCCCCACCCGCGCGGCGCGCGCCCGGTGGGCTCATTCTTCGACGCGCGCCGCTAGCGGCCCCACTTCTTCCGCTTCCGCCACAGCGTCGAACCGTCGATCCCGAGGATCCGCGCCGCCTCCTCCATGGTCGAGGTGTGCGCCATGACGCGCAGGGCGTGCTCGCGCTCGATCTCCTCGACCGTGAAGTTTCCGCCCAGCCCGGGAGCGTCGCTGGCGCTCGCCGCGATGCGCTCGGGGAAGGACTCCGGCTCGAGGACCTGCCCGGGCACCAGGATGAGGGCGCGCTCGATCGCGTTCCGCAACTCGCGCACGTTGCCGGGCCAGGGATAGGCGACGAGCAGCTTCTCGGTCGCGGCGGAGAGCTCGGCCGGTGGACGTGCGGCCTGGCGCGCGAAGAAATCGACGAAGCCGCGGGCGAGGGGGAGGATGTCCTCGGCGCGCTCGCGCAGCGGGGGTACCACGATCTCCATCACGTTGAGGCGGTAGAGGAGGTCCTCGCGGAAGCGGCCCGCCTTGACCTCGGCGTCGAGGTCGCGGTTCGTCGCGGCCACGATGCGGACGTCGGCCGTCCGCGTGCGGGTCTCGCCCACGCGCTCGAAGCGCTTCTCCTGGAGGAACCGGAGTAGCTTCGCCTGCAGCGCCGGCGAGATCTCGCCGATCTCGTCGAGGAACACCGTCCCGCCCTCGGCCGCCTCGACGCGCCCCTCCTGGTCGCGCACCGCGCCCGTGAACGCGCCGCGGGCGTGACCGAACAGCTCGCTCGCGAGGAGCTCCTCGGAGAGCGTCGGGCAGTTCACCACCACGAACGGTCGGTCGCGGCGCGGGCTCTGCGCGTGCAGCGCCCGAGCGAGCACGCCCTTGCCCGTGCCGTTCTCCCCGCGCAGGAGCACTCCCACGTCGTGGCTCGCGGCGCGCGCCACGACGTCCAGGACCGCCTGCATGCGCGTCGACTTCGTCTCGAGGCGCGCCTCGGGCGTCGCCTCCTCGAGCCGCGCCTCCAGCTCCCCGAGGCGAAGCGTCAGCGCGCGCCGCTCGCGGGCGCGGTCGACGAGGTGGCGTATCTGCGGAGGCGTGAACGGCTTCGGGAGGTAGTCCTTCGCCCCCCGGCGCATCGCCTCGACCGCCGTGTCCACCGTCGCGTAGGCGGTGATGATGACGACGTCGAGTCCCGGCCGCTCGCCGAGGAGCCGGGGCAGCAGATCGAGCCCGCTATCGCCCCCCAGCTTGAGATCGCAGAAGGCGAGGTCGAACGGCTCGCGCCGCAGCGCGTCCACCGCCGCCGCCCCGGTCGCCACCTGCTCGACCTTGCAGCCGAACCCTTCGAGGCAGATGGCGAGCGTCTGGCGGATGTTCCGCTCGTCGTCGATGACGAGGACGCGCAGCGGCAGCATGTCGGCCATGCCCCATCCTTGCAGAACGTCCTATCGCGCGACAGGGGGCATTCGGCGACCGCGGACCCGCACGTTCGCCCGCCGCCTACGCGAACTTGCGTGCGTCGAGCGTCTCTCCCTGCGAACTTCCCTCGCTGCCGGCCCGCACGATCTCGTGCCTCGGCGCGAGGGCATCCGCGACGGCCTTGCCGATGGTCCCGCTAGCGCCGATGACGACGATCTTCATGGCGGACCTCGGCCCCAAGGCCCACCGCGGACCCTCGCGCGCACGCCCCGCCGCCCTTGCTACTTACGCTCGGCTGGCGGCGTCCCGCCACCCTCGCTCTTCGTCTTCCCCTCCTTGCCCGCGCCGCGCTGGCGCTCGCCGGCGGCCTCTCGCTCCCGCTTCGCGTCCTCCTCCTCCATCTGATGGATGCGTTCCTCGAGGGCGTGGAAGCCGCCCTTCTTCTGTTCGGCCATGACATCCTCCTCGACTGCATGGTGCGCCTCGTCCGCCGGCGGTGTGGAGCCCCGTACGGCGGAACCCGGAGGCCCGGGAATCTCCTCGGCTCTCGGCCTTCAAGGCACGGGACAGAGTGCGCACCGGCTCCCGCGCAGGTACGATGCGACACGGATGGACCCAGGCGCCATGTGGACGCTCGAGCCGCGCTGCGCGACGGCGCGCGCCGCCGCCGCGGCCGCGTACCTCGTCGCCGTCGCCCTGCTGGTGGTGTTGCAGGAGCTGGGGGTCAAGCTTCGGCGCGAGGAGGCGCGCGCCTGGTGGGCGGGCAGCGGCCGCGACCTCCTCAACGCGGTGGGCTTCGCCTCGGTGGCCGCGTCGTTGCGCGCCTATGGCTTCCCGCTCGCAGCGGCGCTCGCCACCGCCGGCACCCTGACGCTGGCGCTCTTCGGCACGTCCGTGTTCATGGATCGCCAGGACCGGATCGTGCGCCGCCGCGCGTGGGCGCTGCTGGCGGCGCTCACGTTGGCGCTGCCGGTGCTCCTCTTCCCGGCCGAGCTCCTCGCCGCGCTCGGGCGCGTGGCGGGCCGCCTCTTCCCCCTCGTGGGCTGAAAAAAAAGAGGCCGCCCGAAGGCGGCCTCCCGTGAACGGTGCGTGTGCAGGCGCGGGCTTACATGCCCATGCCGCCCATGCCGCCCATCCCGCCCGGCATGCCGCCCGGAGCCGCCGACTCCTCCTTCGGCTTCTCGGCGATCATCGCCATGGTCGTCAGCATGAGCGAGGCGACCGACGAGGCGTTCTGCAGCGCCGTCCGGCTGACCTTGGTCGGGTCGATGACGCCGGCCTTGACGAGGTCCTCGTACTCACCGGTGGCGGCGTTGAAGCCGAACGCGGCCTCCTTCGCCTCCTTCACCTTGTTCACCACGATCGAGCCCTCGAGCCCGCCGTTCTCGGCGATCTGGCGGATGGGCTCCTCGAGCGCGCGGCGGACGAGGTCGAGGCCGAACTTCTCGCCCTCGATCACCTTCACCTCACCGAGCGCCTTCAGGCAGCGCAGGTACGCCACGCCGCCGCCGGGGACGATGCCCTCCTCGACCGCGGCGCGGGTCGCGTGCAGCGCGTCCTCGACCCGGGCCTTCTTCTCCTTCATCTCGGTCTCGGTCGCGGCGCCCACGTTGATGACGGCCACGCCACCGACGAGCTTCGCGAGCCGCTCCTGCAGCTTCTCGCGGTCGTAGTCGCTCGTGGTCTCCTCGACCTGGGCGCGGATCGTCTTCACGCGCGCCTCGATGTCGGCCTTCTTGCCGGCGCCGTCGACGATGGTGGTGTTGTCCTTGTCGATCGTGATGCGCTTGGCGCGGCCGAGCTCCTTGAGCGTCACCTGCTCGAGCTTGAGGCCGAGCTCCTCGGCGATCATCTTGCCGCCGGTGAGGATGGCGATGTCCTCCAGCATGGCCTTGCGGCGGTCGCCGAAGCCGGGCGCCTTCACCGCGCACACGTGCAGCGTGCCGCGCAGCTTGTTGACGACGAGCGTCGCCAGCGCCTCACCCTCGACGTCCTCGGCCACGATGAGGAGCGGCTTGCCCGAGCGGGCGATCTGCTCCAGCAGCGGGAGCAGGTCCTTCATGTTCGTGATCTTCTTCTCGTGGATGAGGATGTACCCGTCCTCGAGGATGGCCTCCATCCGCTCCGGGTCCGTCACCATGTAGGGCGACAGGTAGCCGCGGTCGAACTGCATGCCCTCGACCACGTCGAGCGTCGTCTCGAGGCCCTTCGCCTCCTCGACGGTGATGACGCCCTCCTTGCCCACCTTCTCCATCGCCTCGGCGATGATGTTGCCGATGGTGGAGTCGCCGTTGGCGGAGATGATGCCGACCTGCGCGATCTCCTTGTGGTCCTTGGTCGGCTTCGACAGCTTCTTCAGCTGCGCGACCACGGACTCGACGGCCTTGTCGATGCCGCGCTTGATGTCCATCGGGTTGTGGCCGGCCGCCACGAGCTTCGAGCCCTCGCGGTAGATGGCCTGCGCGAGCACGGTGGCGGTGGTGGTGCCGTCGCCAGCGACGTCGGAGGTCTTCGAGGCCACCTCCTTCACCATCTGCGCGCCCATGTTCTCGAACTTGTTCTCGAGCTCGATCTCCTTCGCGACGGTGACGCCGTCCTTGGTGATCGTGGGCGAGCCGAAGCTCTTCTCGATGACGACGTTGCGGCCCTTCGGGCCGAGGGTGACCTTGACCGCGTCGGCGAGCGTGTTGACCCCCTTGAGGATCGCCTCGCGCGCGCGCTGGTCGAAAATGATTTCCTTGGCAGCCATTTCGTCTCCTTGCCGCGGCGGGGCCGTGCCCCGCCCTCGATGCGTTTGAAAAGGGTGGGGTGGGTTACTTCTCGATCACGCCGAGGATGTCCTCCTCGCGCATGATGAGGTGCTCCTCGCCTTCGATCTTGACCTCGGTCCCGGCGTACTTCGAGAACAGGATGCGGTCGCCGGCCTTGATGTCGAGCGGGCGGACCTTGCCATCCTCGAGGACCTTGCCGTTGCCGACGGCGATCACCTGACCCTCGATCGGCTTCTCCTTCGCCGTATCCGGGATGATGATCCCGCCCTTGGTCTTCTCCTCCTCTGCGACGCGCTTCACGATGATGCGGTCCTGGAGCGGACGGATCTTCATGGACTCCTCCTTCGTTGGATGCGGTGGCCCGCGACCGGGGCCGCCCGACTGGGAAAAGGGAACGTCGTTAGCAGTCCGCCAGGCGGACTGCCAACGACGCGGCGTACTTTAACCACGGCCGATCACCTGTCAAGCGAGGTGGGCCGGCCCGCGAGGGACACGCCCTTGCACGGGAATTCGGCTTCCGCTGGCAGTCGACCCGCGCTGGCGCTCGTCGCGGCCGACTGCCAAATGCCGTGGAATGGCGGGGTGTTGAGGGTTCGTCCCGCGGCGGTTACTCTTCTGGTGGGGCGTCCGGCTCGACGGTAGGCCGCTGGGCCGACGGACCTGGTGCGGCGGAGGCTGGACCCACGTGAGCGAGAGGATCGTCGTCGGCAAGAGCGCGCAGGAGTACTTCCGGGAGGTGGTGTCGGAGAGTCTCGCACAGCGTCGGTTGCACGTCGGCGAGGCGACGGAGTTCTACCTGGTGAACCTCCTCGCCGAGCGGCTGCGGGGCGACCGCCGGGGCGCGGGGGCGCGCGAGGAGGCGAACGAGCCGCTCGCGCTCATGCTGAAGCGCGCGCTCGAGGGCGATCGCGAGGCGCGCTGGCGCAACCTCAAGCAGCTCGGGGATACGTCGCTCTTCGTGTCCGGTTTCTTCGGCGACTCGCTCTCGCGCTCGCTCGTCGACGTCAACTACTACATCGCGATGGGCGAGCGGGCCTACGACGCGCTCTCGGAGGAGCCGCGCGGCCCGTCGGGCGCCCACGCGCTCTTCGCCGAGCTCGCGGAGCGGTTCCCCCAGCTCGTGGATCTGCTGGCGGAGATCGCGGAGCTCTCCGAGCTGCGATCGAACCGCGGTCTCCTCCGCCTGTACGACCGGTTCCTCGCCACGGGCTCGGAGCGGATCGCGCGGCAGCTCCGCGAGCGCGGGGTGGCGCTCTTCGCGGGCCCCAGCCGGCTGCCCCGCAACCTCAAGCAGTGACGGTCGTGACGATCCCCTTCTTCCAGGCGGAGCTCGAGGCCATCTACGGCGTGCGGGCGCCGGCCGTAGAGGACTTCCTCGTCGATCGCGCCGGCGCGCGCGCCGCCGCCGGCGAGCCTCGCGCGCCCGAGGCGCTGCTCGTGCGCGAGTCGGAGGAGGGGCTCGAGCTCGGGCTGTTCCTGGCGGAGGACGTGCTGTTCGCCGCCCGCGCCGCCGATCCGCACGACCGGCGTCCGCTCCTCACCGCGCCCGAGGTCCTGCCGCGGCTCGCCTGCGCCGCCGAGGGCGTCTCGCACTTCGTCTACCTCGCGACGCGCGCCGCCGCGGGGCGGTCGGTGTCGCTCCTCGAGCTGGAGGTCCAGGCCGAGGTCGACACCTGGGCCTTGCTCGTCCTGCACCTGTGGCGGCGAGGGCACCGGGGAGCCTCGCGCGCCCTGCGCCGGCGGTTGTTCGAGCGAGTCGGCTATCACCCGCACCTGGGCCCCGACGAGCTGCAGCGCTATCGGCTCGCGAACCGCCTGGCGGGCGGCTACGCGCGGTGGCTGGAGGCGCGCTACGTGGACGACGCCGACGCCGACGGGCTCATGCGCGAGCTGCGCCAGAGCTACCGGATGGGCGGTGCGGAGAAGTTGGGGTACCTGGGGGCGAGGGCGCTGTCGTGAGGCGCGCGGCGCCCAGCGCCCGCCGGCGGGGGACGAGCCCCCGACCTACTTCAGGGTCCGGGTCTGGCCGGCACCGATGCTGACCTTCTCCTGGTCGAACTTGCCAGAGAGGGCGTCGCGCACCGAGCGGTCGAAGCGGACCTTGCTCGTCGCGATCTCACGCAGCGCGAGCACGGCCGGCTTGTTCTTCGACTGCGGGAGGAGCGGCCGGGCGCCCGCCATGAGCTGGCGGGTACGCTTGGTGGCGAGGAGGACGAGCGCGAAGCGGTTGTCCACCATCGGCAGGCAGTCTTCTACGGTGACGCGGGCCATTCGGGTTCTCCGGAAAGCGAAAGGGCGGACTCTAAGGGGGTGGGCTCCCCGCGTCAACGCCCGCGTCGGGCGGGGGAGGGGGCGGCTGCTCGAGGTCCTTGCGGCCGCGGGCGACGCGCCAGGCGATCTCCCCGTCGACCAGGGCCACCGTCCCGTCGCCCGCCCGCACGAAGCGCGTGCCGTCGTAGGCGTTCTCGGCGCCCACGGCCAGCGTCGCCTGACCACCGCCCTCGAGCGCGAGGGTGACCTGCGCCTCGGGGCGCGCGAGCCCGTACCGCTCGAGCGCCGGCCCGTCCGCGGGCGAGAGCACCGCCTTCCTCTTCGCCTTCGCGACCGCCTCGACGAGGCCGTCCACGACGTGGCGCTGTGCCGGCGCGGGCCGGTCGCCCTCGATCCGCCAGCCGTCGGCCGTGCGAGCGAGCACGGTCGTCTCGCCGTTCCCCTGGAGCGTGACGCCCTTCACCTGCGCCGGCTCGAACGAGAACAGCCGCTCGCCGGCCGCCTTGCGCGCCGCCTCCGCCGCGTCCTTCCGCGCCACGCCGAACCAGGCGAAGGCGACCGCGCCCGCCGCGACGGCGAGGAGGACGAGAGACGAGAGCAAGGTGCGGGTCCGCGCGACCATGTCGCTACCGCGACCTCCGCACCATCCACACCGCGAGCCCCACGGCCAACAGCGCCACCGGGAGGACGTCCACCGACAGGAACTTGAGCGTGGTCGCCTGCGCGTCGGTGAGCATGACGAGCGAGGCCTCGCGGCTCCTCGGCCGGATGGTGATGCGGTCCTCCTGCTCGGCGAGCCACGAGAGCGCGTTCATGGCGAAGTCGCGGTTCCCGCCCAGCTGGAGGTACTGGTTCGTGAAGAAGTCGGCGTCGCCCGCCGCGACGAGCCGCGCCGGCCCGCGCTCCTTGTCCGGAGACGGCTTCTCGGCCGCCATGGCGAGCGGGAGCGGCCCGCCCTTCTCGCCCTCGTCGCGCCGGGCCTGCCCGCGCTCGAACACGCCCTTGAGGTCCGTCTCGCCCCACGCCTCGCTGCCCGTGAGCGCGAGCGGGGTGGGCGTGACGTCCGCCTTCGTGAGCGCCACCAGGGAGCGGGCGGTGGGGAGGACGAGCGCGGTGTCGGCGAGCTCGCGCGAGATGGGGTGCGCGCCCGAGGGCAGCGCGATGGGCGAAACGGGCGACCCGAGCAGCTGCGCCGCGGGGGAGGGGTCCACCACGACGTCGTCGTCGGCCTGCACGCCAAAGCGCGCCAGGAGGCGATCGAGCCCGGCGTCCACCTCCGGCTCGAGGAAGAGGCCCAGGTGCCCGCCTCGGTCCGCGTACCCGTCGAGCAGCTTCAGCTCCGTCGGGAGGAGCGGCTTGCGCGCGCCCGCCACCACCAGCACGGAGGCATCGGCCGGCACCTGGCCCTGCTCGGCCAGGGACAGCGCCGCGACGTCGTAGCCCTCTGCCTGCAGCGACTTCGAGATCTGCCCGTAGCCGCGCGGCTCCTGCGAGAAGGGATCTGGCTCGCCGTGCCCGGAGAGGAAGTAGATCTTGCGCGTGCCATGCCGCGTCACCTTGACGAGGGCGTTCGTGACGCCCTGCTCGTCGGCGGCGGAGGCGGGCGCCTTCTGGTCGCCGGCCAGGAGCAGGATGCGCGGGCCGCCCGAGACGACGCCGTAGGTGCGCGCCTTCTCCGGGGTCTTGTACGGATCGACCATCTCGAAGGTGAAGCGCGGGGTCACCGCGGCGTAGCGCTCGAGGAGCGCGCGCGCCTGGGCGTAGCCTTCCTCGTCGAGGCGGTAGACCGCGACGGCCCGGACGTCGGTCTTCAGCCCCTTCAGCGTGCGGAGCGTGTCCTCCTGCAGCGTGAAGATGCGGTTCTTGGTGAGGTCCCAGCTCTTCGGGCGCTGGTAGGCGACCCAGTTGGCGGCGCCGAGCGCGACCACCAGCGCGAGCGCCGAGACCGCGGTGACGGTCCCGAAGTGGAGCGCGCGGCCGGTGAAGAACCGCCGCAGCCCGCCCGACTCGCCCAGCGCGAAGGAGGCCGCGATGAGGGCGGCGCCGAGGACGAGCTTCCCCACGAGGAAGCGGGTGTTGCCGAAGAAGAGGGTGACGACGCTCGTCACCACCAGGACGAGGCCGATGGCGCCGGCGACGCGGGAGAGGATGGGCTTCTTCATCATCGCTCAGAGCCTGTGAGGGAATCCCCGGACCGAGCCGGGCGAGCGAGACGCGAGCAGCGCGAGGCGCGACGACCGAGCATAGCCAGAGGCTATGTGAGGGAGGAGCAACGAAGCGATGCGACGCGGATCGCTCGACTCGGCGATGGGAGGGGATTTCTTCACAGGCTCTCAGGCCCAGCGGTGTCCCTCGACGGCGCGGTCGGTCAGCCACAGCCCGAGCGCGACGAACGAGAGGTAGTAGACGACGTCCTTCAGCTCGATCCGCCCTTGCAGGAAGGGCATGAGGTGCTCGGAGGCGCTCATCCCGGAGGCGAAGTCGCGCAGCGGCCCCTCCGCGCCGACGGTGAAGAGGGTCACCACCCACAGCGCGAGCAGGACGATGAGCGAGACGAGCGCGGCCACGATGACCGACTCGGTGAGCGCCGACACGAACAGCCCCACCGCCATGCACATGGCGCCGAGCAGGAAGAGGCCGAGGAGCCCGGTCGCGACCGTCTGCCACTCGACGGCCGAGCCGCCCTGCGCCCCCTTCGCGAAGAGCGACAGCAGCGCCGGGAAGAGCGCCACGATCCCGATCGACACCGCCATGACCGCCAGCGCGGCGAGGTACTTGCCGGCCACGATCTCGAAGGGTCGCACGGGCGACGTCATGAGCAGCTCGAACGTGCGCGCGCGCTTCTCGTCGGCGAGGAGCCGCATCGAGAGGAAGGGTGCGGAGATGACGATGAAGACGCCCACCGAGCCGAAGAGCCGCGACACGACGACGTCGGTGAGGTTGAGCCGCTCCAGGACGCCCTGCGCCTCGTAGGGCGAGACGCGCATGACGAAGGTGCGGTAGGCGTCGACCGACCCGGTGAAGAACTGGGCGGCGAAGAACGCCATCACCATGAACGCCACGTAGGCGATGGGCGTCGTGAAGTAGACCTGCAGCTCCTTGCGGGCGAGGGCGAGCGCGCTGCGCATGAGTTCTCCCGAGGTTCGCCTACGCCAGGTCCCGGTAGGGCGGGGGCTTGTCCCCCGCCGCGGAGGCCACGGCGGCGGCCGGCATGGCGCCCGCCGGCGAGACGAGCTTCCCGTAGATCTCCTCCAGGAAGGCGATGTCGTCGAGCGTCACCTTGCGGCCGGGGAGGTGCTTCGCGATGAGGCCGTCGAGGGTGTCGAAGTCGACCAGCCGCCCGCCGTTCAGGACGAGCACCTTCTGACAGGTCATCGCCACCTCGGGCAGGATGTGGGTGGAGAGGATGACGGTGTGCCGGCTGGCGAGACCCTTCACCAGCTCGCGCACCTCGCGGATCTGGAGCGGGTCGAGGCCGACGGTGGGCTCGTCGAGGATGAGGACCTCGGGGTCGCCGAGCAGCGCCTGCGCGAGCCCGACGCGCTGCCGGTAGCCCTTCGACAGGTTCCCCACCACGCGGTCGAGCACGTCCTCGATGCCGGCGAGGTGCGCCACGCGCTCGATCTCGGCGCGGACGCCGCCCCGCGGCAGCTTCTTGAGCCCGGCGACGAGCTCGAGGCAGGCGCGCGGCGTGAGGTCGACGTAGACGGGCGGGTTCTCGGGGAGGTACCCGATGCGCCGCTTCACCTCGAGCGGGTGCTCGAACACGTCGAAGCCGGCCACGGTGGCGGTGCCGCTCGTGGCAGGCAGGAAGCCGGTGAGGATGCGGAGCGTGGTGGACTTCCCGGCGCCGTTCGGGCCGAGGAAGCCGATCACCTCACCCTTCCGGACGGTGAAGGAGAGGTCGTCCACCGCCACCCGCTCGCGGAACCGCTTCGTGAGATGCGAGACCTCGATCATCGCGTGATCCCTAGCCCTTCCAGAACCCGGCGCTGCCCGAGCCGGCGCGGTCCTTCCGGAGGTCGTGGCCCGGGTCGAGCTTCACGAAGACGCACATCTCGTTGAGCCGCGAGTAGATGCGGTCGCCGACCCGCTGCGCCAGCGTCATGCTCTCCGCGTCACGCTGGAACTGCGGCGATCGCGTCGTCACGATTCGACCCGGCGTCTCCGTCACGGGCCGCTCGTCGAGGAAGTAGTTGGTCGCGAACAGCGTCGTCAGGCCGGCGTTGAACCGACGGCTGATGAGCTCGTCGAGCATCGACCGCTCCCAGTCCGTGCCGCGCTCCTTGCCCAGCTCGTCGATGGCGAGCACCGGGACCTGGAGCAGCGGCCGCAGCACCTCCATGTGGCTGCGGTTGGCGTCGAACCCCGACTTCATGTCCGACAGCAGCAGCATGAACTCGACGTAGCGGCTCCCCACGCCCTTCTCCAGCGCCAGCCAGCGCAGGGCCGCGCAGAGGAGGTGCGTCTTGCCGGCGCCGGGCCGGCCGTAGAGCAGGAACCCCTTCGTCGGCTGATCCGAGCGGAACTTCCGCGCGAAGTCCTCCGCGGCGGCCTTGGCGGCGGCGTGGTCGGGCGACCAGGCGCGGAAGCCGTCGAAGGACGCCAGCGCCACGGCGGCCGGGATGCCGATCTTGTTGAAGAGCGCGATGCGCTCGTCGAGCCGCCGGCAGGCGCAGGGCTGCGCCACCGCCGAGGTGCCGTTCTGGACGAGCACGTAGCCGCTCTCGCCGCAGCGCGGGCAGGCGGCCTGGCAGTCGCAGCGGCGCGCGCGGGCGTTGTGCCCGAGCACCTGCTGGACGAGATAGCCCGCTCCGCCGCATGCGCGACAGGGACCGCTCTGCGCTGGGTCGGCCATGGGGCAGGGAATCTACACCGAAGCCGCCAGCCGGAGGAGGCCGGCCCCCCGCCCCGCGTCGACGAGGTGGGCCCGCAGCGCCTGGCGATAGGCGGCGACGCGCGTCCAGGGCGGCCGGTCGCCGGCGAGGAGGCGACAGCGCGGCCCGAGCGCGGCCCGGGCCGGCCGGGGGAGGGCGGCGAGCCACCCGCGCAGGAGCGCCGCGTCCGCGCCGTCGAGCGCCGCATCCACCTCCGCGAGCGTGGCGCCCCGGCACGCGTCGAGCGCGCGGCGGGCCGCCCCGTGCCCGGCCGCGGCGGGGCCCCGGGCCGCCGCGGTCTCGAGCAGCGATCGGGCCGCCCGCAGCCGCGCGGCCGCGGCGCTCGCCTCGTCCGGCGGCGGCGGCGCATCGCCCACCCGCCCGCCGCGGTAGGCGCGCCACGCGTCCTCCACCGAGCGCCGGTAGGCGCGCAGCGCGCGCGGAGGCGGGGTGCCCTCCGGGCGATCGCGCAGCGCCGCCCCGAGCCCGTCCTTGAGCCCGCGGCACACGACCGCGACCGGCAGCCCGCGCCGCTCCCAGGCGCGCACCTGGTCGAGGTCGAGCGGCGACAGCATGAGCCCGCCGCCGCGCAGCCCGAGGAAGTACTCGGCCACGACGACCTCGTAGGTGAGCTGCGTGCTCGGGAGATCCGACACGCCGGCATTCTCGCCCGAGCCCCTGACGCGAAACCCGCCTGACCTGCGGCGGGGGACAAGCCCCCGCCCTACGTCCGGGTGAGTCCCAGCACCATGGTCGTGCGCGTTACCCGCCGCGCAGCGCGGCGCCCACCTCGGCCGCTGTCTGGAACCGCTGGCGCGGATCCTTCGCGAGCAGCCGGAGCGCGATGCGCGCCAGGCCCGGATCGACCCCGGGGTTGATCGAGGCGGGCGCCGCCGGCGGGCGGGAGATGATGTCGCTCCAGAGCTCGGCCGGGCGCCGCGAGAGGAAGGGCGGCCGGCCGCAGAGCAGCTCGAAGAGGATGACCCCCAGGCTGTAGAGGTCGGCGCGGTGGTCCACCACCTCGCCGCGCGCCTGCTCCGGCGCCATGTAGCGGTAGGTGCCGACCACCCGCCCGTGCTGGGTGAGCTGGGCGGTGTCGGTATCGAGCTTCACGAGGCCGAAGTCCATGAGCCGGACCCGCCGGGCGTCGTCCACCATGATGTTGGAAGGCTTCAGGTCGCGGTGCACGATGCCATGGGCGTGCACGTGCGCGAGGCCGTCGCAGACCTGCCCCGCCGCGTCGATCAGCCGGGCACGCCGCGGCGAGCCGTTGAGGCCGTCGAGGACCTCGGGGGCGAGCTGTGTCACCTCGGCGGCGCGGACTTTCTCCGGCGACACCTCGGGCCCGCGTTCCTGCCCCCGGCTCCCCCCCGTCTCCGGCTCCTCCATCATGGCGGCGAAGTCGCGGATGGCCTCGGGGCCCTGGGCCGGCGGCGCCAGGTCGAAGGCAGGGGTGAGCAGGCTCTCGGTCTCGGGCTCGTCCGACCAGACGTCGAGCTCGGGATGCGGGGCGCCGCCCACCTCTCCCGGGTTGTAGGGCGACGCGTCGAGGGCCGGGGAGAGATAGCTCCGGAGGTCGAGCCCCTCGACGAGCTCCATGGCGAGGTAGGAGTACCCCTCCTGCACGCCCGCGTCGTACACGCGCACGACGTTCGGGTGATCGAGCCCCCGCAACGCCTCGAACTCGCGCGCGAGCCGGCGCGCGGCCATGGGATCGCAGGCCGGGGGAGGTCCGAGCAGCTTTACCGCCACCGCCTCCCCGGTCGTGCGGTGTCGGGCGCGGTAGACGGTCCCGATCCCCCCCCGGCCGATGACCGAGAGGACCTCGTAGGGGCCGACCGCGCGAGGGGGCATCCAGTCGAGCATACGGGGGTGAATCTGGCGCGGCAACGGGGCCTTCGGGCGCGGTATCGCGCCCTCGCGCGCGTCCCTCGCCACCACCCTGCCGGCGTGCTATGAGCCGCGCGTGGCCGAAAGGACGCTCGCCGAGACCCTGCGGGAGAAGGTGCGCGCGCGCCCGCTGCCCCGGCATGTCGCGATCATCATGGACGGCAACGGCCGCTGGGCCGAGGCGCGTGGCCTGCCGCGGCTGGCCGGGCACCGCGAGGGGTCCGAGTCGGTCCGCGCGGTGACGCGCGAGGCGCGCCGGATCGCGCTCGAGGCGCTCACGCTCTACGCGTTCAGCGCGCAGAACTGGTCGCGGCCGCCGGACGAGGTGCAGGGGCTCATGGAGCTCCTCGCCGAGTACCTCGACTCGGAGCGGGCCGAGATCATGGACAACGACATCCGGCTCCACGCGATCGGCGAGCTGCACCGGCTGCCGGACTTCGTCAACGAGCGGCTGGAGCGGATGCAGCGCGAATCGCAGCGCAACCGCGGGATGACGCTCACGCTGGCGCTCTCCTACGACGCCCGGGAGGACGTCGCCCAGGCCGCGCGGCGCGCCGCCGCCGAGGGCGCGCCCATCGATCAGGCCGCGATCGACGCGCGGCTCTGGACGGCCGGCTTGCCGGAGCTCGATCTGCTCGTCCGCACCAGCGGCGAGCGGCGCATCTCGAACTTCCTGCTCTGGCAGAGCGCGTATGCCGAGTTCGCCTTCCCCGAGGTGCTCTGGCCCGACTTCCGGGAGCTCGAGTTCCTGCAGGTCGTGAGCGACTTCCAGAGCCGCGAGCGCCGGTTCGGGCTCACCGGCGCGCAGGTGGCGGCGCGCGACCGCGCATGAACGACAAGAACAAGAACCTCGCCGTGCGGGTGGTCTCGGCCATCCTCCTCTTTCCCGTCCTGGTCTGGATCACCTGGCTGGGCGGCCTGCCCTTCACGATCCTCCTCTCGCTCGCGGCGGCCGTCTCCGGCCTCGAGCTCACGAGCATGTTCACGGCCGTGCGCGTTCCGGAGACGTTCGGGGTCGCGGTGGCCGGCCTGCTGCCGTTCGTCCCGTGGTGGACGGTCCAGGACGCCTCGCGCACCTCGACCGTCGTCCCGCTCGCGCTCGCGGTCGCGGCGATGGCGCTGCTCGTCCTGAACCTGTTCCGCGCCGGCCCGCTCGAGGGCTCGCCGCAGCGGGTGGCCGCCTCCGCGCTGGCGTGGCTCTACTGCGGCGTCCTCATCAGCTCGGTGGTCGGGCTGCGGCTCCGCTTCGGGTTCGTGTGGGTCATCCTCACGTTCGTCACGACGTGGCTGAACGACACGCTCGCGTACTTCGGCGGGCGCTTCTTCGGCAAGCACCCGCTCTACCCGCGCGTCAGCCCGAAGAAGACCTGGGAGGGTTTCGCCGGCGGGGTCCTGGGCAGCGTGCTCGGGGCGCTGCTCGTCAAGGTGGTCTTCCTCGGGCTCCCGCAGCCCGAGGGCGAGGCGTTCCGCCTCTCCTGGCTCGGATGCGTCGGGGTCGGGCTCGGCGCGTCCGTGCTCGGCCCGCTCGGCGACCTCTGCGAGTCGATGCTGAAGCGGTCGGCGGGGTTGAAGGACTCCGGGCGGCTCATCCCGGGGCACGGCGGCCTGCTCGATCGCATCGACGCCTTGCTCTTCGTGGCCCCCTGGGTCTACCTCTGGGCGACGCTCGCCAACTAGGCGCTCGCCAACTAAGAGCCTGTGAGGAGGTCCCCATGAAGCGTCTCGCCATCCTCGGCTCGACCGGCTCCATCGGGGTCCAGGCCCTCGACGTCGTGACGCGCGCCGAGGGGCGGTTCGAGGTGGCGGCGCTGGCCGCGGGGAAGAACGCCGAGCGCCTGGTGGAGCAGGCCCGGCGCTTCCGGCCGCGTGCGGTGGCGCTGGCGGATCCGGCCGCGGCGCGCCGCGCCCGCGAGCTGCTGGGGCCGGGCGGGCCGGAGGTGCTGGAGGGCGCCGAGGGCGTCGCGGCCCTGGCGCGGCTCGGCGAGGTGGACGTGGTGCTGGCCGCCATCTCCGGGGGTGCGGGGCTCCTCTCGACCGCCGCCGCGATCGAGGCGGGCAAGACGGTCGGGCTCGCCAACAAGGAGTCGATGGTGCTGGCGGGCGAGCTGCTCGTGCGTCGCGCGGCCGAGAAGGGCGTCACCATCCTCCCCGTCGACTCCGAGCACAGCGCCATCTTCCAGTCGCTTTGCGGCCACGAGCGGGCGCACGTGCGGCGGCTCTTGCTCACCGCCTCGGGAGGCCCGCTCCGCACCGTCCCCGCCGCCGACCTCCCCAGGGTCACGCCGGCGCAGGCGCTCAAGCACCCCAACTGGTCGATGGGCGACAAGATCACCATCGACTCGGCCACCTTGATGAACAAGGGGCTGGAGGTGATCGAGGCGCGCTGGCTCTTCGACATCGATCCCCGGCGGATCGACATCGTGGTGCACCCCGAGTCGATCGTGCACTCCATGGTCGAGTACGTGGACGGCTCGGTGGTCGCTCAGCTCGGCGTCTCCGACATGCGCGGGCCCATCAGTTACGCGCTGGCGTACCCGGACCGGATCCGGCTCGACCTTCCGCCGCTCGACCTGTCGCGGCTCGGGCGGCTCAGCTTCGAGCAACCCGACCCGGCGCGCTTCCCCGCCTTCACGCTCGCCTATCGCGCCCTGGAGGAGGGTGGCACGGCGCCGGCCGTGCTCTCGGGCGCCGACGAGGCCGCGGTGGCCGCCTTCCTCGCCGGCCGGTGCGGCTTCACCCGCATCGCCGAGGTGTGCGAGGAGGTGCTGGACGCGCTCGTCGCCGAGCCGGTCCGCTCGGTCGAGCAGGCGCTCGCCGCCAGCGACTGGGGCCGAGCCCAGGCCGAGCGGCGTGTGGCGCGGTAGGAGGCCCTGAAGAAATCTCCGCGCGACGCGGTTCAGCGTGCAGGACGCGCGGTCCGCGTGCATGATCAGGCGAGGGGTACCGCTCACCCGCTCGTCAGCGTCTCCATCCGGAACTCTGAATGCCCAGCGACTTCCTCCTCAAGGCCGGCTCGATCGTCCTCCTGCTCGGCGGCCTCATCTTCGTCCACGAGCTCGGCCACTTCATCGCCGCGAAGCTGCTCGGGGTGAAGGTCCTGCGGTTCTCGATCGGCTTCGGTCCGCGCCTGTTCGGGTTCACCCGCGGCGAGACCGAGTACCGCATCGCCGCGTTGCCGCTGGGCGGATACGTCAAGATGGCCGGCGACGACCCCTCCGAGGAGGTGAATCCGGAGGACCGCGGCCGCGGCTTCCTCGAGCAGCCGCCCTGGCGGCGGTTCGTCATCGCCGCCGCCGGGCCCTTCATGAACCTCGTCTTCCCGGCGCTCGTCTACTTTGCGCTCGGGCTGGCACAGAACGGGCAGCTCGTCCCCGGGCCCCGCGTGGGCGCGCTCTCGCCGGGCTCCCCGGCCGCCGAGGCCGGGCTCCAGCCGGGGGATCGCATCGTGAGCGTGGCGGCCCCGGGAGGCGCGCCGGCGCCGGTGCGCTACTTCGCGGACCTGCGCGAGCTCGTCTCGCCTCACCCCGACGCGCCGCTCACGTTCGAGGTGGAGCGCGACGGCCGTCGCCTGCCCCCCATCACGATCACGCCAGCGCGCGAGCGCGAGTCGAACCCCATCGAGACCACCTGGCGCGGGGTCATCGGCGTGATGCCGGCCTATTCGCCCGCGGTGGTCGCTCCAGTCGCGCCGGGCGCGGCGGGTCCCCTCCAGCCGTTCGACCTCATCACGTCGGTGAACGGACAGAAGGTGGCGCACGCCGTCCAGCTCCGCCGGGCCATCGACGCGGCGGCCTGCGCGCCGGTCTCGATGGAGGTGCTGCGCGAGCAGCCGGTCTCCGTCCCCGGCGCGAACGTCTCCACGTACCAGGGGGTCGCGCTCACGGGCGTGCCCACCTGCGCCGCCGGACGGCCGACCTTCGCCCTGGCCGATCCCGGCGTGTCGACCTTCATCGCGGCGATCACCCCGGACAGCCCGGCCGCCAAGGCGGGTCTCCGCCGCGGCGACGCGCTCGCCGCCGTGAACGGTCACCCGGTGCGCTCGTTCCGCGACGTCAACGCGCGCGCCGCGGAGTTCAAGCCGGGTCAGCCGGTCGAGCTGGCGCTGACCGACGGGCGGAGGGTGACGCTCGTGCCCGACGAGCGCGCCGAGATCGACGAGGTGACGCGCGAGCCGCAGAAGAAGCTCGTCGTCGGCTTCTTCCCGGACCAGCGGACCGTGGTGGAGAGCTCGGCGCTGCTCATCGAGCGGGTGCCGCTCGCCATGGGACCGATCGAGGCGGCGCGGGCCGCGGTGGCGAACCTGAACGACGTGGTGCGCCTCACCGTGCTCGGGATCGCCCGCATCGTGACGGGCCAGATCAGCTTCAAGACGGTCGGCGGGCCCATCATGCTCTTCTCCATCGCCTCCAAGGCGGCGGAGGAGGGGCTGCAGAGCTTCCTGTTCAACATGGCGCTCATCAGCGTCAACCTCGGCCTCATGAACCTGCTCCCGATCCCGGTCCTCGACGGCGGCCACCTCGCCGCCTGCCTGGTGGAGGCCGTGACCCGGCGGCCGCTCTCGATCCGCGCTCGCGAGATCGCGAACCTGGTCGGCATCATCCTGCTGGTCATGCTCATGATCGCCGTCTTCAAGAACGACATCGCGAGGCTGATGGGGTAATCAGCCGTGACCACGTTCGTCCTGAGCCCCAGACGAACGCACCCCATGCTCATCGCCGCCCTCGACACCTCCACCCTCACGCTCTCCTGCGCGCTCTGCGAGCTCGGCGGGGACGAGGTGCGCCTCATCGCCGAGCGGACCGAGGACGCGCCCGCGAAGCCGGGCCCCCAGGGCCCGACCGGCGGCCACGGCGGCCGGTTGCCGGGCGTCCTCCAGGAGCTGCTCCTCGCGGCGGGGCGGAAGCTCCCCGATATCGAGGGGTACGCCATCGGGCTCGGCCCCGGCTCGTTCACGGGGCTGCGCATCGGGCTCGCCACGTGGAAGGGGCTCGCCTACGCCAACCGGCGGCCGATCGCGGGCGCGTCGAGCCTCGCCGCGCTGGCGCTCGCGGCGGCGCCCTCGGCCGACCCGAAGGCCGTGCTGGTGCCGATCCTCGACGCCAGGAAGGGCGAGGTCTACGCTGGGTTCTACCGCGCGTCGGGCCACGAGCTCCTGTCCCCCGAGGCGGCGCTCGCACCCGAAGCCCTCGCCGCCCGGGTGGCCGCCCTCGCCGTGGAGGGCGCGCGCGGCGTCGTGTTCGGGCAAGGCCGCGACGCGTATCGCGACGCGCTGGCCGCCTCGCCGCCGCTGGAGGGCGCTCCCCGGACGCCATCCGCGGTCGCGGTGGCGCGGCTCTGTGCGGCGAAGCTGGCCGGCGCCACCTACGACCCGGCGCACCTCTTCGCGCTCGAGCCCCACTACATCCGCAAGAGCGAGGCCGAGGTCAAGTTCCCTCACGGCCTCGGGCCGGGAGCGGATCGCCCGTAGCCACCGCCATGGAACCCGCGATCTTCCGTCCTCCGCTGCGCCGCCTCGGCGCTCACCTCCTGCTCGGCAGCCTCGCCGGCGCCGCCGTCGGTGTCGCCGCCGACGTCCCTCCGCTCCTCGCCATCCTGTTCGGCGCCGTCGCGGCCGCCATCGCGGTGACCGCCCGCCACGCCGGCGCGCTGCGCGTGGTGGCCGACGAGCGCGGGGTGCGCGTCCTCGGCGCTCCCGCCCCGGTCGAGGCGAGCTGGAGCGAGGTCCGGCTCGGCTTCGGCCTGGTGCAGCGCGAGGACGGCGCCGTGCAGCGCTACGCCATCTTCGCGGATCCGCTCGGACGCAGCTTCGCGTTCGCCGAGCCGGTCGCGCGTGCCACCGCGCCCTGCGGCCCGATCCAGGGCGCCGACGGGCGCACCGTTCCCCTCGTGGAGCTCCAGGACGCGACGCTCTTCCTGGCGCTGCTCGTGCAGCGGGTGCCGGCATGGCGGGTCTTGCCCGAGTCGCTCCAGGCGTGGGCTCCTGCGCCCGAGCCGGCTGCCGCTCCGGTCGAGGTCGAGCGCGGCGTCGCGGACGGGGCCAAGGGCGCGCCCGCACGCCGCCCGCGGATGGGCGTCTGGGCGCTCGTGGCGAAGCTCGGCTCGAAGCTGACCGCGTCGCTCGGCAAGCTCGCGGCGGGTGGCCTCAAGGCCGTGAAGACCGCCAACGTGGGCTGGGCCGCGGCGTCGGTCGCGACCTACTCGCTCCTCTTCTCGTGGAAGTTCGCGCTCGCCCTCATGGTGCAGCTCTTCATCCACGAGTACGGGCACGTCCACGCCATGCGCCGGACCGGCATGCGCGTCCGCGGCATGTACTTCGTGCCGCTCCTGGGCGCGCTGGCGGTGACGGACGACGCCTTCACCTCCCGCCGGCAGCAGGTGGACGTCGCGCTCTCCGGGCCGCTGTGGGGCTCGGCGGCGGCGCTCGTGCCGGCCGGGCTCTGGCTGTGGACGCACGACCCGATGTGGGCCGCCATCGCCGCTTTCTGGGCGCTCGTGAACCTGTTCAACCTCCTGCCCATCGCGCCCCTCGACGGCGGTCGGGCGCTGCAGGCGTTCGCGTTTTCGTACTCGTCCAGCCTGGGCGTCGCGCTCTCCGCGCTCGGACTGGTCGCGGCGGCCGCGCTCGCGAGCGCGGCCGGGTTCTCGCTCATCTGGCTCGTCGTCCTCCTCGGAGGGATGGAGCTCGCGGGCGAGGTGCGGTCGCGCGCCGGGGCGCGCGCGCTGCGGCTCCTCCCCGAGCCCGCTCGCTTCGGCGTGCCACACTGGCTGTATCTGCGGGGCGTCCTCGGCGGGGGCCCCGGCATGCCCGGTGACGCCATCTTCGTGCGCGGCCTGGAGCGCCAGGAGAAGGCCGCCCGCGCCGCGCCGCTCTCCGCCGGGCAGCTCGTCCGGTGGGGCCTCACCTACGCGGCGCTCGCCACCGCCCTCGTGCTGCTCCTGTGGCTCATGCGCCACGTCCCGGGCGCGGAGGCGGCGAGCCGGATCCTGGAATAGTCACGCCGCGTCACAGCTCGGCAGGGGGTAGCCAGCACGGAGTCGTTGCGACCGAGGTTCCGGTCCGGCATCGTCAGGTCATGACCACGCGCTTGGTGCTGCTGGCCGCCGCGCTCGTCGTAGGCTGTGCCCACCGGCCCGAGAACGATCAGCCGGCGCAGGGAGCGGTGAGCCTGCCGCTCCGCACCGGCGGCCCCTACCAGACCGGGGACTGGCAGCTCAATCCCGGCGGGGTCCTCGGCGAGCGCAACCGCTGCATCGACCGCGAGCTCGCCGCCCGCAAGCTGAACGAATTCGGCGACGCGCAGGGCACGACCTACCCCGGCGGCTCGCCGCTGCTCGGCCTGACCGGCCGGGCCGCCGATCGCTACGAGTACGTGATGCGCCACCAGCCCGAGATCGGCACGACATGTAACAACGCGCCGGTCGAGCCGGTGCGGTGAAGCCCCGTTCGACTCGTGAGGCAACCGCTGGCTGGTTGTGACGTAGAGCACCCGTTCGGTCCCCGTGCAGTACTCCGACCAGGTGTTCGCATGTCACGGATGGTGTCATCGAGCGATAGGCGTGGCATGGTGCGGGCGCATGCCCCCTCGAGTTCTGTCACCGCTCAACGTGCTGCTCGTCGTCGGCATCGCCGTGGTGTGCTTCCTGCTGGCGCGCGGAGCACCTCCGACCGCTCCGGACCCCGAGATGTCGGCCCGGGACATCCCGTCCGCGACCGCCCACGTCGCGACGTCGAGCCATCCCCTCGCTCAGGTGCCGCACGTCAGCATCGTGCCGCCCGCCGGGCCCGCCTCGCCCGCGAGCGCGCCGAGCGGCGCGTTCGAGGGGCGGGTCGTCTCCGCCGCCGACGGCAGCCCGGTGCCGGGTGCGCAGCTCACGTTCGCGCGCGCGGAAGAGGCGTCGTCGGTGGCGGCGCGCGCCGACGGGGGGTTCCGGTTCGATGCGCGCGTCGCCGGACGGTGGTCGCTCGCCGCCGTCACCGCGCCGGGGTTCCTGCCGTTCGCGCCCGCGTGGGGGGCGAGCCCGGTGTCGCTCGAGGCCAGGGCGGGCGAGGTCGTGCGCGGCGTCACGATCACGCTCGTGCCGGAGGTAAGTTACGAGGGTCGCGTCGTCGACGAGGACGGCGCGCCGCTCCCCGGCGCCGAGGTCCGCATCCTCGGCGACCGCGCGAGCGAGGCCATCGTGCCGCTCGGCGACCGCTTCACGAGCGGCGCCGATGGCAGGTTCTCCTTCGCCGCGCCCGAGGAGGTCGTGCTGGAGGCGCGCAAGGCCGGGTTCGCGCCCGCCCGCGGGCGCGTGGACTACGCGGTGCGGGTCAGCGGGCGCCTCACGCTCCGGCTGGCGCGGGTGAGGTCGGAGATCCTCGCGATCGAGGGCATCGTCGAAGACTCCGCTGGGATACCGTTGCCGGGCGCGAGCGTCACCGCGCAGGCGCGAGCGAGCAGGGACGAGGCCGTTGCGCGGACGGGTGCCGACGGCCGGTTCCGCGTCGACGGGCTCGCGCCCGGGTCGTGGTGGATCAGGGCGGAGCGGGCCGGGTCCGCCCCCGCGGCGACGCTCGCGCGGGCCGGCGACGTGGACGTGCGGCTCCGGCTCGTCGCCGGCGGCCGGATCGTGGGACGCGTCAGGGATCGCCGCAGCTCGCTGCCGGTCGCGCCCTTCACGGTCATCGTCCAGTCCGTGGCGGTCCGCAGCGTGTCGGTCGTGGATCCCGACGGGCGGTACGCGCTCGACGACCTCGCTCCGGGAACGGCGATCCTGAGCGTCGTCGCGCCCGGGTACGCGCCGTCCGCCGAGGTGAGGGTGCCGGTCCCGGCGCCCGGCTCCGGCCCAGCCGTGGCGGACTTCGACCTCGCGCCAGGTGGGCGGCTGGAGGGCGTCGTGCTGTCGCGCCGCAGCCGAGCGCCGCTCGCAGGGGCGAGCGTCGAGGTGGAAGGCATGCCGACGTCGCTCGGTGTCCCGGTGCGGATCGAGGCGGTGAGCGGTCCCGACGGGAGGTTCGAGCTGGCCGGCGTCTCCGAGCGGCCGATGAGCCTCTTCGCGGCCGCGCCCGGACACCACGCTCGCGTCATCTCCGTCCCGGGCGTGCGGAGCGGGGACACCGGCGGGCCCGTCGAGATCGAGCTCACGCCGCTCGCCGCGGGAGAGGAGCCCAAGGTCGAGCTGGCCGGCATCGGAGTCCAGCTCGCCAAGGAGGGCGAGGCGCTCCGGATCCTGAGGGTCATCCCTGGCGGCGGCGCGGCCGAGGCCGGGCTCGCTGCCGGCGACGAGGTGGTCGCCATCGACGGTGAGGCCGTGGCGAGCATGACGATCTCCGACGCGGTGCCGCTCCTGCGCGGTCCCGAGGGGACGACGGTGGCGCTCACCGTGGTGAGGGCCGGGAAGTCCGGGCGGAGCGCGATCGTCGTCGTCGTGCCGAGGCGGCTCGTGCGCGGGTGATGCGCCGCCCCGCCCGGGCCCGCACCCTTGCGCGCTCGATGAAGTAGGAGGGGCGCATGCACGTCTTCCTCACCGGCGCCACGGGGCTCATCGGTCGCGCGCTCGTGCCGGCGCTCCGCGCGGCGGGACACGAGGTGATCGCGCTCTCGCGGCGCGCCGCGCCGGGGCGGTCGCCGGGGGGCGCCGAGGCGGTCCAGGGCGATCCGACGAGGTCGGGGCCGTGGCAGGAGGCGCTCGCGCGCTGCGACGCGTGCGTACACCTCGCCGGCGAGCCGGTGGCGGCGGGCCGCTGGAGCGAGGAGCGCAAGCGCGCCATCCGCGAGAGCCGCGTCGCCTCGACCCGCCTCGTCGCGGAGGCGATCGCCCGGGGCGGCCCCCGCGTCCTCGTCTCGGGGAGCGCCGTGGGGTACTACGGCTCGCGCGGCGACGAGGAGCTCGACGAGACCTCACCACCGGGCGACGATTTCCTCGCGCGGGTCTGCGTCGCGTGGGAGGAGGCCGCGCGGCCCGCTGCGGCGCGGGCGCGCGTGGTCCTGCTCCGCACCGGCATCGTGCTGGCGTCGGAAGGAGGCGCGCTCCCCCGGATGGCGCGGCCGTTCCGCTTCTTCGCCGGCGGGCCTCTCGGCGACGGAGCCTTCTGGCAGCCCTGGATCCACCTCGCGGACGAGGTGGGCCTCATCGTGTGGGCGCTCGGGAACGGCGCGGTGGAAGGGCCGCTCGACGCCACCGCGCCCGCGCCGGTCCGCAACCGCGACCTCACGCGCTCCATCGGCGAGGCGCTGCGCCGCCCGAGCGTCCTGCCAGCGCCGAGGAGGCTCGTCGAGCTCATGCTGGGCGAGCTGGCGAGCGCTGT
>DATLJU010000267.1:0-19114 GCA_035538735.1 Anaeromyxobacteraceae bacterium
GAGGTCGCGGGTGAGAGCCCGCTGGCCGTGGCGCGTGCGTTCGCCGAGAAGGCGTTCCGGCGCGCGACTCGCCGCAGCCGATGACGGAGCAGCGGCGGGGGACGAGCCCCCGCCCTCCGAATCGCGGAGCGCGGCCTAAGACCGGATAACGGCTGGAGAGCCACGCCCTACGGATCGCGCATCGGCTCCGCCCCGCTCGGCACGGTGCCACCGCGCACCCTCCGCCCCAGCGCCCCCACCGCCTCCACCGCCCCCTCCGCCGCCCCCCGCCAGTGCGCCACTGCATGCGCCGGCCGCCCCCGCGCCAGCTCCAGCGGTGCGCGCACCAGCGTCCGCAGCACGGTGAACCCGTGCGCGATCGGGACCGCGCGCGCCACCGGGAGGTGCGTGGCGGCGAAGCGCAGGTGGTTTCTCGCCAGCAGCTCCCGCCGCCGGGGAGAGTCGGCCCCGAAGCTCTTCCCGAAGCCGTGGGCGGCCCGCGCCGCGCCGACGTACCAGGCTCGCACGCCCGCCTCGGCCGCCCGGAACGACAGGTCGACGTCCTCGTAGTAGGCGAAGTAGCCGGGGTCGAAGAGGCCGACCTTCCTCAGCGCGTCGGCACGGAGCAGAGCGGCGCCTCCGGTCACGCCCGCGACGGGCCCATCGGGCCGGCATAGCTCCGCGACCGGCACCCCGAAGTCCCGGTCGAACGCGCGCCCGAAGCGGTCGAGCACGAGCCCGGTCGAGTTCACGCGCGAGGGGTCGTCGGCGAAGAGGAGCGTCCCGCCGAGCAGACCGACGTCGGGGTGCGCCTCACCGGCCGCGACGAGCAGGTCGAGCCAGTCCGGGGCGACCTCGACGTCGGGATTGACGACCGCGATCCAGCGGGCGCCAGCCTCGAGCGCTCGCCTCAGCGCGACGTTGTTCGCCGCGGCGAAGCCGGTGTTCCTGCCGAGGGGCACCCACTCGACCGAGGGGAAGCTGGCCACCACCTCGCCGCTGTGGTCGGTCGAGCCGTTGTCCACGACGACGACGTGCGCCGGACGCGAGAGCCGGCCGAGCGCGGCGAGGCAGCGGGGCAGGAGCGCCTCGCCGTTCCAGTTCACCACCGCGATCCAGACGTCCGGCTGCACCGGCGCGGCGGTAGCATGCGCCCTACAGGCGGTCAAGGCGCGGAAGATGAACGCTGCCCCTCTCCCCGGCCCTCTCCCCGCTTCGCGGGGCGAGGGAGACGTGACATTCGGCGCTCCAGAGTCAACGACCCTCTCCCCCAGCGGGGGAGAGGGCAGGGAGAGGGGGCGGTGAACGAGGACAGGCGGGAGCGACGTGTACGGGGGTTCCAGGCCGGTGTAAAAGGACCCGGCGATGCTCAAGGAACGGGCACGACTCGTCTCGGGCGGCCTACGCGCCGTCGACATGGCGATGCTGGGCGTCGCGTTCCCGGTCGCCTACTACCTGCGAGACGAGTACCTCACGGGCCAGGGGCACCTGTACCCCATCGCCTCGTACTGGCCGCTCTTCGCCGCCACGCTGCTCGTGTGGCAGCTCTCGGCCCGGCTCTCGGGGCTGTACGGCCGGTACCGGACCAGCACCATCGGCACCGAGATTCGTCGGCTCGGGCGCGCCTTCGTCGTCCTCGCGCTCATCGTGGCCGCGACGCAGTTCGTCTGGAAGCGGCCCGAACGCGAGCTGTCGCGAATCTTCTTCGGCCTCTACTACGCCGTCGCCTTCTTGCTGCTGGCCGGCAACCGGGTCGCGCTGCGGCTGACGGCGCACGCGGCGCGGCGGCGCGGGTTCAACACCCGTGCGCTCGCCGTCATCGGCACGAGCGACATGGCCAGGGTCGTCATCGACGCGGTCGCGGCGCACCCGGAGTGGGGTTACGTCTTTGCCGGGTACGTGCTGGAGGATGGGGACGCCGCCCCTCCCGGGGCGCGGGTGCTCGGACAGCTCGACGACCTCGGCAGGATCCTGGAGCGCGAGGTGCTCGACGAGGTGGTCATCGGGGCGCGCAAGGCGCGGCTCGAGCGCATCGAGGAGGCGCTGCGCCTGTGCGAGGAGCAGGGCGTCGGCGTGAAGGTGCTGCTCGACTTCTTCCCGAACAGCACGTCGCGAGTCGCGGTCGAGGAGCTGGAGGGGATGCCGGTCCTGTCGTTCGCCACCGCCCCCACCGAGGTCGCCCCCCTCGCGGCGAAGCGCATCTTCGACCTCGCGGTCAGCTTCCTGTTCATCATCTGGCTCGCGCCGCTGTTCCTCGGCATCGCGCTCGCCGTGAAGCTCGACTCGCCGGGGCCGGTCTTCTTCCGTCAGCGCAGGGTCGGCCTCAACGGGCGCGAGTTCTGGATGTGGAAGTTCCGGTCCATGTGCGACGGCGCCGAGGCCATGCTGCCGGCGCTGGCGTCCCTCAACGAGATGGGGGGGCCGGCCTTCAAGTCGAAGCAGGACCCGCGCGTCACGCGCGTGGGCCGGTGGCTGCGGCGCACCTCCCTCGACGAGTTCCCGCAGTTCTGGAACGTGGTGAAGGGCGAGATGAGCGTGGTCGGGCCTCGGCCGCCCATCCCCTCCGAGGTGCGCGAATACCAGCGCTGGCAGCGGCGCCGGCTGTCGGTGCGGCCGGGGCTCACCTGCACCTGGCAGGTGTCGGGACGCAACGAGGTCGACTTCGACCGCTGGATGGAGCTCGACCTGCACTACATCGATCACTGGTCGCTGTGGCACGACCTCTCGATCGTGCTGCGCACCATCCCCGCCGTGCTGTTCGGGCGGGGGGCGCGCTAGGCCAGGAGCGGCGGTGGATCCGGTTCTCGAGGCGCGCGTCGCGGAGGTGGCGGCGCTCCTGCGCCGGGGCGGGATCGTCGCCTATCCGACCGAGACGTTCTACGGCCTCGGCGCGCTCGCATCCCACCACGGCGCGCTCGAGCGCCTCGCGGCGGCGAAGCTCCGGCCCGAAGGCAAGCCGCTGCCGCTCCTCGCCGGCGACCTTGCCCAGGTGGAGCAGGTGGCGTCACTCGCCTGGCCGCTGGCGCGGCGCCTCGCGGGCCGGTTCTGGCCGGGTCCCCTCACGATCGTGCTGCCGGCCGTCCCAGGTCTGGACCCCCTCGTCACGGCGGGTGATGCCACGGTGGCCATCCGGATCCCGGGCTCCGAGGTCGCGCGGGCGCTGGCGCTCGCCGCCGGCGGCGCGCTCGTGTCGACCAGCGCGAACGTCTCGGGCGAGCCTCCGCCCGCCGACGTGGGGGCGCTCACCCCGGCGCTGCGGGCGCGCCTCGATGGCGTGCTCGACGGCGGCCCCACGCCAGGAGGGCTCCCCAGCACCCTCGTCGCGATATCCGGGGACACGATCCGGTGCGTCCGGGATGGCGCAATCCCATGGTCGGAGGTCGTGGCCGCCTCCCGCGGCGGCTGACCACGACGAGGGTCCCCTCCGGTCCTTGCGGGGCTAAAGGGCGTGCTGTACGGTTCGCGCGCGCATGCCCGAGGTGCTCCCGTTCCGCGGCGTACGATACGCGGCCTCCCGGCCGGCGACGCTGTCCAAGCTCATCTCGCCGCCGTACGACGCCGTGTCGCCCAGCTACCGCGACGAGCTGGAAGCGCGCAGCCCTCACAACATCATCCGCCTGGACCTCGAGAAGGAGCGGCCGGGGGATGACGCGGCGGAGAACCGGTACGTGCGCTCCGGCCGCTGGTTCGAGGAGTGGCTCGCGGACGGCACCCTGCGGCAGGATCCGGCCGCCGCCTTTTACCCCGTCGAGCAGAGCTTCATCGGCCCTGACGGGCGGCCCCGCACCCGGCGCGGCGTCGTGGTCGCCTGCCGTCTCCACCGGTACGAGGAGGGCATCGTCCTCCCGCACGAGAAGACGCTCAGCGCGCCCAAGGCCGACCGGCTCGAGATCCTGAAGCGCGTCAAGGCCAACCTCTCGCCCATCTTCGGCCTCTACGAGGACGACAGGGGGGAGGGGCGCCGCGCCCTCGACGACGCCATCGCCTCCGCTGAGATGGTCGCCGAGGCCGACTCCGACGACGCGACGCACCACCGGCTCTGGCGCGTCGTCGACCGCGCGGCCGTGGAGCGGCTCCGCGCCGTACTCGCGGAGCGGAAGGTCTTCATCGCCGACGGCCACCACCGGTACGAGTCCGCCCTCGTCTACCGCTCCCTCGTCGACGCCGAGCGGCCCGGGCTGCCCGACCGGGCCGGCCACCGCTACATCATGATGACGCTCTGCTCCATGTCCGACCCGGGGCTCGTCATCTACCCCACCCACCGGCTGCTCACGGGGCTGCGCGACTTCCGGCTCGGGCGCTTCCTCGAGGAGCTGGGGCGGTTCTTCACCGTGGACACGCTGCTCGAGGACGTGCGCCGGCCGGCCGGGCGCGCCTGGGCCGTCTCCAAGCTGGCCGAGCACGCCGGGAAATCGACCGCGTTCCTGATGGTGACGGCCGAGGACGGCCGCGGGCGCATCCTCACGCTCCGCGACGACGCGGACATGTCCGGCGTGCCGCTCCCGTCCAACGTCACGCTCCGCGACCTCGACGTGACGGCGCTCCACAGCGTCCTCTTCCAGCACGTCCTCGGGCTCTCGCCGCGGTCGCAGGAGCTGGGCGAGAACGTCCGCTACGAGATGGACGCGGGCGAGGTGGTGACGCGCACGCTCGCGGGCGAGTTCCAGCTCGGCTTCCTGGTGAACCCGACGCCCATGTGGCAGGTCCAGGCGGTGGCCGAGTCGGGCGAGACCATGCCGCAGAAGAGCACGTTCTTCTACCCGAAGCTGGCGAGCGGGCTCGTGCTGCGGCGCATCCACGAGGAGCTCGGGTAGGGCCATGCACCCTCGGTCACGGCCCCGTCTCCCTGCCCTCTCCCCCGGTGGGGGAGAGGGTCGTTCACCCGTGGGTTTCGTCACCCTCGCCCCGCGCCAACGGGGAGAGGAGCAGGCGGCCCCTGGCCGCGCCCCGCGTACCTTCCCCGTACGGGCCAAATTGCGGTAAACCCAAGCCATGCCTTTCCCCCACGAACGCCCCCGCCGCCTGCGCCGCACCGAGGCGCTGCGCAGCCTCGTGCGCGAGACCGAGCTGGCGCCGAACGACCTCGTGTGGCCGCTCTTCGCCGCGCCCGGCCAGCGCGTCCGGAATCCGGTGAAGAGCATGCCGGGCGTGTTCCAGCTCTCCGTCGACGAGCTGGTCGCGGAGGCGCAGGCGGGCTACGAGGCGGGCGTCCGCAGCGTGATCCTGTTCGGCATCCCGACCGTCAAGGACGCGACGGGCACGAGCGCCTGGGCCGACGACGAGCCGGTGCCGCGCGCCGTCCGGGCCCTGAAGAAGGACGTGCCGGGCCTGGTGGTGATGACTGACGTCTGCATGTGCGAGTACACCGACCACGGCCACTGCGGCGTGCTGAAGCCGGCCAAGGTGGGCGCGCCGGGCTCGGAGCTCGTGGTCGACAACGACGCCACACTGCCCTTGCTCGCCAAGGAGGCGGTGGCGCACGCGCGGGCCGGGGCCGACATCGTCGCGCCGTCCGACATGATGGACGGGCGCGTCGCCGCCATCCGCAAGGCGCTCGACGAGAGCGGCTACCAGGACGTGCCCATCCTCTCCTACGCCGCCAAGTTCGCGGGCGCCTTCTACGGCCCGTTCCGCGACGCGGCCGAGAGCGCGCCGCGCGAGGGCGCCGGCATCCCAAAGGACCGCAAGGGCTACCAGATGGACCCGGCCAACGTCCGCGAGGCGCTGCGCGAGGTGGCGCTCGACGTGGCCGAGGGCGCCGACATGCTGATGGTGAAGCCGGCCGTCCCGTACCTCGACGTCGTGCGGGCGGTGAAGGAGCGGTTCGACCTGCCGCTCGCCGCGTACCACGTCTCTGGCGAGTACGCGATGATCAAGGCGGCCGCGGAGCGCGGCTGGATCGACGAGGACCGGGTGGCGGTCGAGACGATGCTCTGCTGCCGCCGCGCCGGCGCCGACCTCGTGCTGACCTACTACGCGAAGCACGTCGCCGGCCTGCTCAGCGGGGTCCGGCGTTGACCGCGCCTCGCCTGCGCTACAAGGTGGTCGAGGTGGCGCCGGTGGCCGAGGATACGCTGCAGAAGGCGCTCGAGGAGCGCACGGCAGAGGGGTGGGGGATCGAGTCGGTGCACTTCGTCACGCGCGAGGGCTCGCATCGGCCAGCCATGGCCTACCTCTTCTTCACGCGCGTGCGTGACGACGACGACGGGGGACCGGGGCGCTCGCCCGGCTAGCGCGATGCGCGACGCCCGGCGCGAGGGATCGCCGTACCCCAAGGCCGACCTCCGGCTGCGTGGTCTGGCGCGCCTCGTCGATCTGGTGCTCGCCTTCGCGGTAGCGAACGCGGCGCGCGACGCCGGCCCGCCGCTGGCGGCGCTGTACCTCCTCTTCGCCGATGGCCTCATGCAAGGGCAGTCGATCGGGAAGCGCCTCTTCGGCGTGCGCGCCGTCGTGCTGCCCCCGCCCGGCGGCACGCGAGGCCGGCCCGCCGGCTACCGCGACTCGGTGCTGCGCAACGCGCCGTTCGCCCTGGTGGGCCTGTTCTACGGGCTGTCGCTGGTCGGCTGGGTGCTCCTCTTCGTCGTCGGCGTCCCCATCGTCGCCTTCGAGGCGTACCTGGTCTGGCGGGATCCGTTCGGCCACCGCATCGGGGACATCTTCGCCGACACCCAGGTCGTGGACGGCAAGGTCCTGTCCAAGGCGGAGCTCGTCCCCGAGAGCCCGCTCCGCACCGCCGCCGCACCGCCGCCCGGGCCCGCCGCCGGCGCGGTGCGGCGCCTCCGCTCCGTCGCATGACGTCCTCCGTCGGCGGCCCCCCTCGCACCTGCCATGCGCATCGCGCTCACGCATAACCTCCGCCTCACCGACTCCGAGGAGGAGGCCGAGTTCGACACCCGCGAGACGGTCGACGCGCTCGCGTCGGCGATCGAGCGGCTCGGCCACCGGGTGGAGCGGATCGAGGTCTCCGGTCCCGCCTCACGCACCGTGGCGCGCCTGGAGGCGTTCGGACCCGACCTGATCTTCAACACCGCCGAGGGGCGGCGCGGGCGGTTCCGCGAGGCGTTCTTCCCCGCGCTCTTCGACGAGCTCGGCATGCCGTACACGGGCTCGGACGCCTACGCGCTCGCCCTCACGCTCGACAAGCAGCTGACGAAGCTCGTCCTGGCGCAGCACGGCGTTTCGACGCCGCGCTGGCAGTATGTCGAGCGGCCCGAGCAGCTCCAGGTCAACGCGCTCCGCTACCCGGTCATGGTGAAGCCCAACTTCGAGGGCAGCTCGAAGGGCATCACCCAGGACTCGGTGGTGGAGGACCCGCTGCGGCTACACGAGGTCGTCGCGGCGGCCCTGGCGAAGTACCCGGCCGGCCTGCTCGTCGAGGAGTTCATCGTCGGGCGCGACGTCACCGTCCCGTTCCTGGAGGGGGCGGCGCCAGAGCGCGGAGGGGTCCTGCAGCCGGTCGAGTACGTCATCGACACGGCGATCGCGGGCGAGCGGCGCCACGCCATCTACGACTACGAGCTCAAGACGAAGCTCGACAGGGCCGTCTCGGTGCGGGCGCCGGCCAAGCTCGCGCGGGCGCAGAAGGAGCGCATCCAGGAGCAGGCCTCCGCCGTGTTCCGCGTGCTGGGCGTCCGCGACCTGGGCCGGATCGACTTCCGCGTCGGCGAGGACGGGCGGGTTTACTTCCTCGAGATCAACGCGCTGCCCTCGCTCGAGCCGGGCGCCGGCATCTACGTGGCGGCCGCGCTGGAGGGGCTGCACGCCGACGGCGTCCTGGGGGCCGTCATCCAGAGCGCGGTGGCGCGTTACGACCTCGCCGAGCCACGGTCACGGCGGGGGAGGCCGCGCCGAGCCGAACGGCTCAAGGTCGGCTTCGCCTTCAACGTGAAGCGCGTCACGCCGGACCTGTCCGGCGACGGTGACGACGAGGCCGAGTACGACTCGCCGAAGACGTTGCAGGCCATCCGCGAGGCGATCGCCAGCTACGGCCACGAAGTGGTGGACCTGGAGGCGACGAGCGATCTGCCCATCCAGCTGGCCTCCACGCCGGTCGACGTGGTCTTCAACATCGCGGAGGGGTTCAAGGGCCGCAACCGCGAGTCGCAGGTGCCGGCGCTGCTCGAGCTGCTCGACATCCCGTACACGGGCTCGGACCCGGCCGCGCTCTCGGTCTCGCTCGACAAGGCGCTCGCGAAGCGCATGGTGCGGACGCACGGCATCCTCACGCCGAGCTATCTCGTCATGCACAGCGGCAAGGAGCGGCTCCCGAAGGAGCTGGGCTTTCCGCTGCTCGTGAAGCCGGTGGCGGAGGGCACCTCGAAGGGCGTCACGAAGAAGTCAGTCGTCCGCGACGAGATCGAGATGCGCGAGGTGGCGCGCGAGATGATCGCGAAGTACCGCCAGCCGGCGCTGGTCGAGGAGTACATCGGCGGGCGCGAGTTCACCGTCGGGATGCTGGGCGAGCGGCGGCCGCGGGTGCTGCCGCCCATGGAGATCGTCTTCCTCGACCGGGACGATCCGACGCCTATCTACTCGTTCGAGATGAAGCAGGACTGGAACGAGAAGATCCGCTACGAGGTCCCGGCCAAGCTCGAGGGGCGCGAGCTGGAGCGACTCGAGAGGGCGGCCCGCGAGTGCTTCACCGCGCTCGGCTGCCGCGACGTGGCGCGCATCGACTTCCGCATGGACCCCGAGGGGCGGATCTACTTCATCGAGTCGAACCCGCTGCCGGGCCTCGCCCCGGGCTGGTCCGACCTCGTCCTCATCGCGCAGGCCGCCGGGATCGATTACCGGGCGCTCATCGGCGAGATCCTCTCCTTCGCCATCCGGCGTTACCAGGAGCGCGAGCGCGAGCGCGAGCGGGCCCGCCGGGCGCAGATCGCGGCCAGCCGCGAGGTCGCCCCGGACAGGCGCGACGACGGCACGAGAGGTGAAAGCGGCGCGGCCTAGCCCGTGCTAGATCTCCGGCATGCCGGAGGCCACGCCCATCGCCGCCGAGCCGCGCTGCCGGGCCCGCGACCTGGGGATCCCGCTCGGGCGCTTCAAGACCGGCCGCTGGAACGCCATCACCGACGTGGCGGGCGTGAAGGTGGGGCACTCCACCCTCATCCGCGGGGCAGGCCCTCTCGTGGTCGGCAAGGGCCCCGTTCGGACCGGCGTTACCGCCATCCTCCCCAATCCCGCCAACGTCTTCGAGGAGCGGGTCGTGGGCGGCGGGTTCATCCTGAACGGCGCCGGCGAGGTGTCGGGGATGACCCAGCTCATGGAGTGGGGGCTCATCGAGACGCCCATCTTCCTCACCAACACGCTCAGCGTCGGCGCCGTCACCGACGCGGCCGTGAAGTGGATGGTGGAGAAGTTCCCCGGCATCGGGGACGAGCACGACGTCATCATCCCGCTCGTGGGTGAGTGCGACGACTCCTGGCTCAACGACATCGCTGGGCGCCACGTCAAGGCCGAGCACGTCTACGAGGCCATCTCGACCGCCAGCGACGGCCCGGTGGTCGAGGGCAGCGTCGGCGGCGGCACCGGGATGATCACCTGCGACTTCAAGGCGGGGATCGGCACCTCGAGCCGCAAGCTCCCCGAGAGCCTCGGCGGCTACACGGTGGGCGTGCTGGTGATGTCGAACTTCGGGCTCATGCGGCAGCTCCACGTGGGTGGATTGCCGGTGGGTGAGATCCTGGCGGAGCGCTACCGTGCCGTGCCGAGGCGCGAGCGGACCTACGGCTCGATCATCGCCGTCATCGCGACCAACGCGCCCCTCATCACGCATCAGCTGAACCGCCTCGCCAAGCGCGCCGCGCTCGGCTTCGGCCGGGTCGGCTCGTCGGCCATGCACGGCTCGGGCGAGATCGTGCTCGCGTTCTCGACCGCGAACATGGTGCCGCGCGAGACGCGCAAGATGGTCTACCGGATGAAGATCCTGCTCGACCAGCGGCTCGACCCTCTGTACGAGGCCGTCATCGAGGCGACCGAGGAGGCCATCCTGAATGCCCTCTGCCAGGCGCGCGACATGGACGGGGTGAACGGCAACGTCTCTCGCGCGCTGCCGCTCAGCGCGGTGCGCGAGCTGGCGCAGGCATGGCACCGGCAGGTGGACCCCCGCCGGCGGCCGGCGCCGGGCCCCCGGCGCGTCGAGTGACGGGCTTCTGCCTGGGAGGCGCGTGGGGTAGAGTGCCGCCCCCGAACTGTGAATTACGGGCGAGCATGCCCGTGCGTTCACCCTTCGACTACGGCCGGCTGCGCCGGCCTACGCTCAGGGTGAACGGAACCCAAACCCGCGGCCGGGGCTCGTCCCTGCCACGGCCTTGAAGGGCGGGGGCTCGTCCCCGCCAGGAACCCAAGGAGAAGACATGGCCCGGTCCAAGAGCAAGCACGTCCGCCTCATCATGAAGCGCCGGCAGCGCTGGAAGCGCCGCCTCAAGACGCAGAAGGCCGCCAAGAAGGCTACCGCCGGCAAGAAGTAGCCGACGTGCTCGGGGGCACGCCCCGCTCACCTGGGCGGCGCTCGTCCTTCGACTACGGCCTTCGGCCTCCGCTCAGGACGAGCGGAGGAAACTCTTCCGTTCGCCCTGAGCGTAGGCCCGCGGAGCGGGCCGTAGTCGAAGGGCGGGCGCACGGAGAGAGAGTTGGCGTCCCACGCTCGCGAGCTTCGCTCCCGTCCCGCCCTCGCCGCGGCTCTCGCCGCGGTCGAGGCGCTCGGGGAGGGGCAGCCGCTCCGGCTGGCGCTGTCGAAGGCACTCGCCCGAGCCGGCAAGCTCGGGCCGCGGGAGCGGCGCCACGCCGCGGTCGCCGCGCGCGGGGTCGCGCGCTGGCTGCGCATCTGCGACGCCGCGCTGACGCTGGCGCGCGCTTCCCACGCCATCCCCGCCGATCGCGCGCTGCTGCGCTACCTCGCCTGGCGCCTCTCGGTGCTGGGCGAGGACGAGGCGGCGACGCTGCGCGAGCTGGCGCTGCCCGGGCCTCGCCGGCCGCGGGCGCTCTCGGACGCCGCGCTGGCCACGGTGGCGCGTGCGCTGCCGCGCCCCGGGCCGCGGGGCCCCGCCACGATCCGCCCCGACGGCAGCGAGGTCGCGCCACCTCGCGATCCGGCCGTCGCGCTGGCGCTCCGCCACAGCGTGCCGGATCTGCTGGCGGCGAAGCTCCTGGCCGAGATCGGCCCGGATGAGGCGCAGGCGTGCCTCGCCGCGATGAACGAGGAGCCGCGGCTGGCGCTCCGCGTCCACGCGGCGCGCGCGAGCCGGGGCGAGGTGCTGGCGGCGCTCACGGCGGCGGGGGTGGCCGCGGTCGCCGGCGACGACCCGCTCGCCATCCGCGTCGACGACCGCGCCGGTCTCTTCGACGCGTCGCCCTTCCGCGCCGGCCTGGTCGAGGTCCAGGACGAGGGTAGTCAGGCGGTGGTGGCGGCCTGCCGGGCCGCCCCCGGGGAGCGCTGGCTCGACCTGTGCGCCGGCAGCGGCGGCAAGGCGCTGGCCCTGGCGGCGCTCGGCGCGCGCGTCACCGCCCACGACGCCAGCGCGCGGCGCCTGGCCGAGCTCCCGCGGCGCGCGCGCCGGGCGAAGCTGCGGGTCGAGGTCGCGGCTGGGCCGCCGGAGGGTGCGTTCGACGGCGTGCTCGTCGACGCGCCCTGCAGCGGCTCGGGGGCGCTCCAGCGCGAGCCCGACGCTCGGTGGCGCATCGACGCCGCGGCGCTCCGCCGGCTCGCCGCCGCGCAGGACGCGGTGCTGCGCGCGGGCGCGGCGCGCGTGCGGCCGGGTGGTGTGCTCGTCTACGCGACCTGCTCACTGCTGCGCGAGGAGGGGGAGGAGCGGGTGGCCGCCTTCTTGCCCGGCGGCGATTTCGCGCTCGAGGAGGAGGGGCGGCGCTGGCCGCACCAGCACGCCGGGGGAGGGTTCTACTGGGCCCTGCTGCGCCGTCGTTGATGGTCGCGGTCGCGCGTCGCTGCGGTGCCCCTCCAGCGCGCGCGGAAAGCCCCTTGACGCAGCAGGTACGGGCGCGATAGGACTGCGCTCCCTCCGGCCGGGACGGCGGCGGGAGCGCAGCATTCGAAGACCTCGGGCCCGTGGCGCAGCTGGGAGCGCGCTTGAATGGCATTCAAGAGGTCACCGGTTCGATCCCGGTCGGGTCCACCAAAATCAGTCGGAACGGCGGGCGGTTTCCAGGACATCGGAGCCGCCCGCGGCCGTTTCGGACTCCGCTCCGCCCCGAGTCTGCCCCGAATCGCCCTCGATCAGCGCCCGCAGGAGGTCCATCCGGGCGTGCGTGTAGCGGTCGGCCATGCGCGAACCCTGGCTGCATCGCAGCGCGTCCCGACGCTCCGGTGATGCGCTGGCCGGCGCCGGCCTGCAGAGCGCCGCGCTGCAAGGCCGGGCCGCGGGTAGCAACCAAGGAAGAAGCAGGCCGAATCGCAGGGAGCGTCGAGCGCGAGATCACCAGGCACCTGGAGAAGTGGCTCGGCCCGGCGATGCGCGGACTCAGTGGGTGATACCGATCCATGCGGAGCATCCCGCTGGGCACGGGCGAGTCTGCACGGCTGGCCGAGCCGCAACCGTCCGTCGACGTAGGCATCGCGATCGCGTTCGCGGTAGGGCGGGGGCTTGTCCCCCGCCGCTGTGTCGGCGTGGTCGCGGAGGCCGCTCCACCCGCGGTGCAGGCGCTTGCAAGCGCTCGCTCGGCGCGGCACAAGTAAAGCTGGAGGAGCGCACGATGATCGACCTCGTCTCGGCGGTGGAGCGGGCGCGGCTCGTCGACCCGGCTGGCCACGAGGTCGAGCAGGTGATCGAGCATCGCACGGACCCGCTCACCGGGACGGTGGCCTCCATCAACGCCGCGCTGGGCGAGAAGGCGCGCGCCTTCCTCGGCGCCAACGACCCGGCGCTGCTCACCGAGTTGCAGGAGCGCTCGCGCACGGGGTGCCCGTTCTGTGCCGCCGCGGAGAAGGCGACGCGCTTCCCACCGTCGCTCGTGGCCGAGGGCCAGCTGCGGGTCGGCCGGTCCATCGGGTTCCCGAACCTCTTCTCGAAGGCGAGCCTCGACGCGGTGGTGGTGCTCGATCCCGCCGTCCACGACCTCTTCCCGTCGCGGCTCGCGCCCGACGCGCTCGGCTCGGCGATCGCCACGGTGGCCGAGCTGGCCCGGCGGGCGCGCGCGCAGGACGCCGCGCTCGTGCACCACGTGGCGGGCATGAACTTCCTCGGCCCCGGCGGCTCGTCGATGCCGCACCCGCACCTCCAGATCCAGGCGCGAACCGTGCCGTACTCGGGCTTGGCGCAATTGCTCCAGGCCGGACGCGCCGCCGCGGCGCGCCACGGCGGTAGCTTCTGGGAGGCGCTCCTCGCGCAGGAGCGGGGAGGGCCGCGCCACGTCGGGGCGACCGGTCCCGTCGAGTGGCTCGCGGCGTGGGCGCCGGCGCGCCAGAAGGAGCTCTGGGGCCTTTTGCCCGGGAAGAGCAGCCTCGTCGAGCTGAACGAGTCGGAGGCGCGCGCCTTCGGCGAGGACATCGCCCGAGTGGTGGCTTTCTACGAGGCGGGAGGGCAGCACAGCTTCACGCTGGCGTTCCTCTCCGCGCCCGTGCCCGAGCGGAGCCACACGTTGCAGGTCCGGCTCTGCGCCCGCCCCGCCTTCCGCGCCACGTACACCAACTACGACACCTGGTTCGCGCCGCTCTTCGCGGGTGACGACGCGCATACCGAGGCGCCGGAGAGCTACGCCGGGCGGCTCAGGGCGGCTTGGAGCCGTTCTTAGGGCTGCTCGGCTTGCTCGCCGGTTCCGATTATGAGCCCGTCCCAGTTATCCATCGGGACGTTGAGCTTCGACTCGTGGTTTCGGCCGGCGGTCAATTGACGGAAGCTCTCGCGACCTCACTGATCGGTGAATAGTCGGGTGGGGGATCAGGCGAGTGCCCACTCGCGTCGAAAGTGGGTCAGTCATCATCCGCTGTGCCGCGCGAGCGCTAGGCTCGCGCCACAACGTCCCGAATAAACGCACCACGCGGAGGCGCTGTTTCTGGACGCCGTCGTGAGGAGGGGGTGCCTCATGGAGTCCCGGTCCGTTGGCGTGCTCCCCATGATCGCGTTGGCCGCAGCGTTTGCGATCGCAATGCCCGGCTGCGGCGGGAGCAGCGGGAGCCCCGCAAGCTCCGCTGGCGGCGGCAGTGGTGCTGGAGGCGGTGGCGGTGGAGACGGCGGCACACCCGATGGCGGCACGATGACCGGAGGTGCACCGACTACCGATGGCGGTTCGGGTACGGGAGGCGGAACGCCAACCAACGGGGGCACCACGAGCGCGAATCCCTCGTCGTCGAGCGGTAGCTGTCCTGGGACGCCGTGCCCCGCCGGGCAGGAGTGTCAGTCGGACGGCACCTGCGCGGCACCGATCGAGAGCGCCGACGGCGGGATCGCTGCCTGTACGAGTGAAGACGTGAAGCCGGTGGGCGACAGCGCGCTCCTTGGAAATGCCGCTCCTCAGGCATACGTCATCACGAACCGAGAGCGGCACACGGTCGGAGAGGTCATGAGCTTCGTCGTTCCACAGGGAACGGCGAGCATCACCATCGTCGAGCAGGCGATCAAGGCGCCGAATACGGTGACGTGGGTGACCGGCGGCAGTAGCCTGCAGCTCAACAACACCGCCGTCCCCCACACCGTGAACAGTCCGGACGGCAGCATCAGCTTCAACCACGTGCGCGACGGCCAGCTGCTCCTCCCCGATTACACCGGCTTGCCCGTTTACTTCTTCAGCGTCGCGCCCGTGACCGGGACGCTGACCATCCCCAACACGACGAAGGGACTGTCGCTCGTGGGGGCGACCGGGCTGCCCGGCGGGACCTGGACGGCGCAGATCTCCGACTACGCCTATCAGTGCGCTGCTGGCATCGCACAAGGCCTGGTGTTCGACAGCTGCTCGGGGGGCGCATCCGACAGCATGTACGACGTCACCGTTATCGCGAAGCCGACGAGCGGCGGAATACCGGGCAGCGGCACGCTCGACGTGGTGCTGAACCTCGTGGCGACGACCGTCGATGGTCAGCCGCTCAACGCCAACGCGGCGCCGGCCGACACCGACGTGCAGCGCATGGTCCAGACGCTCCAGGCCCTCTACGCCAAGCAGAGCATCACCGTGAACGTGACGTACCAGGACGCCCCGTCGGCCGTGCAGCAGCGCTACGCGTCCGGCGTCAACATCGACCAGACCGGCGCCTGCTCCGACCTGTCGCAGCTCTTCACGACCGGCGTGACCGGAAAGAATGTCCTCAACATCTTCCTTGTACCGACCCTGGTCGAGACGACCACCACCGGTCGCGTCATGACGGTCGGCATCGACGGGACCATCCCCGGGCCGGCCTCCATTGGCGGGACCGTGGCAAGCGGTGCGGTCGTCTCCGCAGCGGATCTGCGCAGCGGGAAGTCGGGGTGCGGCAGCACCCTCAACGTCACCGGCTGCGGGGCCGACGAGACCGCCTACATCATCGCCCACGAGGCGGGGCACTTCCTCGGCCTGTACCACCTGACCGAGAAGTACGGCTTCGAGTTCGACCCGCTCGCGGGCACCCCCACCTGCAAGTGCACGAGCTGCTCGCGCAACTCCGCCAACTGCTTCAACCCATTGACCCAGAGCGCACCCTCCGCCACGGCCGACACGGTCACCGTTTCGGAGTGCCTCAGCCCGATCACTGGCTGCGGGGGCGGCGACAACCTCATGTTCTGGCTCATCGCGACGGGCTCGGTCGGAAATCTCGTCGACGAGCAGGGCCAGGTGATGCGGGCCAACCCAGCTATCCACTAGGGGAGCTCATGACTGCGATCTCCCTCACGCTGCTCCTCGCCCTGGCTGGACGCCCGGCGCATCACGCTCCGGCGACGGAGCAGGTCCAGCCGTCCACCGCCTCCCCACGAGCGCTCAGCGACGACGAGGTCGCCCAGCGGGTGGATGAGTATCTCGGGGCGATCGACACTCCCATCACCGCCGACGAATGGCGAGCGCTCGGGCCGCGCGCCGTGGACCGGCTCGCGGCGGCCGCCACCGACACGGAGGCCCTCTCCAGCCGGCGCGCCAAGGCGCTCGGCGCGCTCTCCGTCCTCGGCGGCGCGCGAGCCCGCCAGGTCGTCCTCGACACGGCTCGCTCGGAACAGGCGCCGTTCGCCGTCCGCGCCAGCGCGATCCGAGGCCTGGGGCAGTTCCTCGGCCCCCAGGCGTTGGCGAAGGAGCTGAAGCCGGTCCTGCAGGGGTCCGGCGAGGTGCCGCTCCGCGCTACCGCTGCGGAGGTGCTGGCGGGGCACGCTGGAGCCGCTGGGTGCTCCGCAGTCCGAACCCAGTTGGCGCGCGAGCCGAGTGAAACGCGGGCGCAGTTCGCTCGCGCCCTGCACCAGTGCGGCGAAGCTGCGCCATGACAGACGAAAGAGTTCCGAGAGAGGGGGACCTGTAATCCGCGAAAGCTCGTCACAGGGGGACACTTAACCCCCGTAATTGGCCAACGTGTGCAGGCGTAGGCGATACACGAGCCTCGGTGGAGAAGAGCAGGGAGCCCTGGTGCATCGGCAAGCGTGCGGGCCGGCTACGTGCGGTACGACAAGACCGGCGAGCCCTTCACCGGAGCCGCGTCCTGATGTCGATCTCCGACGTGAGCGTCTTGTGGACTGGGCACTTGTTCGCGATGTCGAGGAGCCGAGCCCGTTGCTCCTCGTTCAGTGCTCCGTGGAGCTCGACCTCCCGTTCGATCCGATCGAGCTTGCCGTCCTTCGTCTCGCAGTTCTCGCAGTCCACCGCGTAGATCTTGGAATGCCGCAGCCGCACCGTGACCGCCTCGAGCGGCCACTGCTTCCTCCGGGCATAGAGCGAGATGGTCATGGACGTGCAGGTGCCCAGCGCAGCGATGAGTAGGTCGTAGGGGCCGGGGCCCTTGTCGGTGCCTCCGACCGCCAACGGTTCGTCTGCGACCAGCCGGTGGGGACCGATCGTGATCTCCTGCGTGAAGCCCTTCGAGCTCCCGTGCACGGTGGCTTCTCTCGGTGCAGCGTCGCTCATCTTGCGATCTCCTTCAGCCGTCAACGCCCTCGCGATGGGCATTATCTATCTCGGCGATTCGGAGGAGCCACGACTCGGTCGTCAGCAGAGGCACGCTTCCATTTGCGGAGGGCAGTTTACTTGTCCTTTACGGTCATTTTCGCGTAGGCGATTCCGGCGAGATGTCCTTGCTGCTTTCGAGGCGCTCGAGCTCGGCGAGCGGCAGCCGATCTTGAGGTGAACAATGATCACATCGTGAGGCGCGCGTTGCCAAGTCATGTGAATGCTGTCAACATGAGGCCCATGAGGACCCCTCGCGCCCCCCGGAAGGACGGGTATCACCACGGCGACCTGCGCAACGCGCTCCTCGCCGCGTCGCTGAAGCTGGTGGCGAAGCACGGCGTGGAAGCGTTCAGCCTGCGCGAGGCAGCTCGGGCGGTCGGCGTGTCAGCCGCGGCGGCATACCGCCACTTCGAGGACCGGTCGGCGCTGCTGAAAGCGCTGGCGCACGAGGGCCTGGGGCGGCTGGCGCTGAACATGGAGGAGGCGATCGTAGCCGCCCCCGGCGCGCCCGGCTCACCGGCGCGGGCGGTCGCGGAGCTGGCGCGGATCGGAGCCGCGTACGTCGAGTTCGCGGTAGCGCATCCCTCGCATTTCCGCGTCATGTTCGGCCCGTGGTGCGACCTCAGCGACGAGCTGGCGCCGGAGCTCTTGCCGCACGGCCGGGACCCGCTCCAGCTACTCGTGGACGCGCTCGACGGCATGGTGCGCACCGCAGCAATCACGGCGGCGGCGCGGCAGGGAGCCGAGATCACGGCCTGGTCGGCTGTCCACGGGCTCGCCTCGCTGCTCGTCGAGGGCGGCCTGCCGCTCGACGCCGCGGAGCGCGCCAAGGCCTACGGCGCGCTCCACCGCACGCTCTTGCTCGGCCTCGGCGTCTCGCCCGAGCTCGCGGGCCCGCCGCTGGCGGCGCCGCCGGCGGACCTGCGGCCGGAACGAGCTCGACAGAAGCCCCGCCCATCGAAGGCGCGGTACTGATTCGGCGCGAGAACTCACCCCCGTCCACCCGAGGACGTCCCGCACTCCGATTGGTTCGAGGCGCTTGTCGAGCCGCCGCGGTCGTCATCCGGCGAACGGAGCTTTGTGGTTGCGCGGGATGCGGCAGTTGATCGAGCGCTCCTCCCACGCCGGTCGGCACCTCCAACCTGAGGGATCTGCAGCCCGACGTGCAGGCCCGCCCTCAGCAGGCGGGGCAGCAGGCGCATGCCCTGTCATGCCCCGAGAGATAGCGTGACCGGTGCAAGCGTCCGGTACGCTTGGTCATATATCCCTCGACCGTGGGCGCCTTGGATTGGAGTGACGCCATCAGATGACGAGCGACCGCGCAGCGACGAGGGCTCCGGGAGGCAAGCGATCGACGGCTGGACTGACGTTTCGAAGGCCTGAGGCCCATACGCTCGAGCTGGTGCTCTCCGGTGATTGGACGCTCGACAATGAGCTGCCATTTGCCGAAGGTGTGCAGACGCAGGTCGAATCGAACCCTGGCGTTCGACGCCTGATCTTCGATCCCGAAGCACTCCAGGCCTGGGACAGCGGCCTTCTACTGTTTGTCATCCGGGTCGTCGACCTCTGCTCGAGTCGCGGGGTCGATGTCGTCAAGGACGGCCTGCCGATCGGCGCGCGGCGGCTGCTGTCGCTCGCCGCCGCCGTGCCCGAGCGCAAGGGCGCGCGGAAGGACGAGAAGCGGCCCGGCTTCCTGGCTGAGGTGGGCGACGCAGCTCTCGACCTGTGGCGGTCGATGCTCGAGATGCTCGCCTTCCTCGGAGAATGCGTGGCTGCGCTGGCGCGGCTCTGCCGGGGGAAGGCTCGATTCCGGGCGAGTGACCTGTACACGACGATGCAGACGACCGGCGCCCAGGCGCTCCCGATCGTGTCGCTCATCGCCCTCCTCGTGGGCGTCATCCTCGCGTTCGTGGGTGCCGTCCAGCTCAAGGTGTTCGGCGCGCAGATCTACGTGGCCAATCTGGTCGGCATCGCCATGGTCCGCGTGATGGGCGCAGTCATGACCGGGGTCATCATGGCCGGCAGGACGGGCGCAGCCTTCGCGGCGCAGCTCGGCACCATGCAGGTG
>DATLJU010000268.1:0-2512 GCA_035538735.1 Anaeromyxobacteraceae bacterium
GAGGTGACGAGCCAGACGCGGCGCGCGCCGGCGACCGCTCGAAGCCCATCTCGGTAGTCGCGGACGAGGGGGCTGCCCGGTGGACGGCGCACGGCGGACGCGTGCCTAGCCAGCGGCCGCGCGTACACGTCGAACGGGATCTCGCACCAGGGCGAGTCGAACAGGATGACGTCGCCCGGCCGAAACGCCTCCATCACCTGCCGAGCCGGGGTCCTCCAATCCTCGAATGGCTCGCTGTAGACCTCGCGGGCAGCGCTTAGCTCGAGGCCAAGAACGACCGCCAGCGCCGCGGTCGCGGGCAGCGCTCTCCACGACGGCCTCTCCAGGTGCGGGGCGAGCGCCACGCCGACCGCCAGCGCCCAGGCGGGCACCGACATGACTACGAATCGATCCATAAGGACCGGCTTCCAGAAGGACACCACGACCGCGCAGGCGATCGGGACGAGCGCCCATGCGAGGACCAGCACACGCTTCCAGCGCTCAGCTGGCGGCAGCCGAACCGTGAGCGCGCCCACCAGAGCGAAGGTCGCCGCGAAGCACGCCAGCAGCGACGCAGAGCGCCCGGCGAGCGACTCCAGCACAGCCAGCACCCGCTGCCCCGTCACCGGGTCGACCCAGTCCAGCCCCGACGACTCATGCTTCAGAAACAGGGCGATCGGCAGGGCCCCCAGCGCCATGATCCCGGCGGCGACGCCGAGCTCTCGATGGCTGGAGCGGAGGGCGCGCCACCCGAGCGCGACGAGCGAGAGCAGTTGCGCGACCACGACGAGCGCGCAGAAGAAATGGGCGTAGAGGGCAAGGACGTTGACTCCGGCCCAAGCCACGGCTCGCCACGAGCTCGGTCGCTCCACCCACCCGACGAGCAGCAAGGCCGAGACGACGCAGAGCAGGATGGCCAGGCTGTACGCTCGAGCCTCCTGGGCGTACCTGATGTCGAAGGCGTGGAGGGCGAGGACCGCCGCCGCCACCGAGCCCGCCCACCAGCCGAACAGTCGACGCCCCAGGACGAACGTCGCCGCCACAGCCGCGACGGAGAAGACGACCGACAGCAGCCGCAACTCGGTCTCGCCTTCCCCCAGCGCGATCCACGCCCGCAGCGCGGCGTAATAGGGGAGCATGTTCAGCTCGCGGGCCCACGACATCGACAGGAAGGCGTCGAGAGGAAGCCTCGCCATCTCGAGCGAGACACCCTCGTCGAACCACAGGCTCTTCCGGTCGAGGGCGTACAGCCTGGCCGCGACGGCCACCACCAGGAGCGAACCCGCAATGCTGACCTTGAGCAGCCTGCGGCCCGTCATCGTGGTTCCGCGCGCGTGATCGTCTCGCCGCGACGCGAGTCGGGCGGCTCGTGGCGCGCGTCCGCGAAGGCCACCCCCGACATTCCGCGCGCCCAGACGACCTCGTAGACGAGGGCGGCTGCACCCGAGACGAAGAACAACAGGAACAGCACCGCGCGACCCCTTCTCCCGCCGCGCCCCGTGGCTGCACCGCGTGTGCCCGCTGGAGTGGCCCTCCGGCCGCGATTCCGGGCGCGTTTCCGCGCGAAAAGACCCAATGGCTCGCGTGACGGCCGGGGGCTCACCCAGCGTTCTCATCTCGCTCTCATGTTCGCCCCGCAGCGCGCGACTACCAGCCGCCGGCCCGCTCGCTGACGTGGCCTCAAAGGTCGCGATGGCGCGTTGGCCTCCTGAATGGCTCGACGGCGGTCGATCTCGTCCCGGGTATGCCGCGCCGCGGCGCTGTTGCCCTTCCCGGGAGTCGAGCCGACCCGACACGGGGCGGGCTAAGCGGCCCTTTCGGGGGGTAGTGGAGGGCCCGGCCGCGCTCCGCGCGGGACGCTTATCCTGCCGAAAGCACTCCGGTTTAGCGTCGAACCACCAAATTGACCGGCGGGGGACCGGGGTCTACAGTCCGCGATGGCTTCCCCCGCCGGCGACGGAAGCAGCCCCCCCTTCCGCGAGGTCGCACCCATGGCCGCCAGGAACGGCAAGAAGAGCTTCTACGAAGAGGCGATGGAGACGTTCCACCGCGCGGCGGACCTCATCGACATGAACCCGCGCGTCCGGATGGAGCTCGAGGAGCCCGACTTCGAGCACATCTTCTATGTGACGGCGGAGCTCCGCGATCGGCTCGCCCCGCTCGACGAGACCGAGATCCCGAAGTTCAAGGACCTCGCCGCCTCCGACGTGAAGGCGGGCGACGCGCTCGAGCCGCTCGCGAACGGTCAGTACATCCTCCACCGCCGCGCCCTGCTCCGCTCGGACATCCACCTCCGCCAGGGCGTGATCCACATCCCGAAGATGGGCTTCTTCCGGATCGAGAAGGGCGGGCCGAGGAAGTTCAAGGCCTACCGCATCCAGCACAACCAGGTCCGCGGCCCGTACAAGGGCGGCATCCGCTACCACAAGGACGTCTCGCTCGACCTCTTCAAGACCCTCGCCGCGGACATGACCTGGAAGACCGCGATCGCCGAGGTGCCGTTCGGCGGCGCGAAGGGCGGCATCAAGCTCGA
>DATLJU010000269.1:0-9337 GCA_035538735.1 Anaeromyxobacteraceae bacterium
GCGTACCGGTCGAGGCGGAGGAGCTCGAAGCGCGGCGTGGGCGAGGTGCGCAGATCCGGACGAGCGGCGCCGTCGGCGGGCGAGAGGATGCGGGGCGCGGGCACGGACGGGTCCTCGAGCGCGGCGACGAGCCGATCGAGCCGCCCCTCGGCCTCGCCGCGGAACACGTGGTCCGCCTCGGGGAAGAGGCCGGGCGAGGTGGTCGGCGCGGGCCCGCCCACCACGGTGCGCTTCCCCATCGCCCTCGCGCGGAGGACCACCGTCCGCATCGACTCCGAGTGCACCAGCATTCCCGAGACGAGCACGGCGTCGGCCCAGGCGAGGTCGGCGTCGTCGAGCGGCGCGAGGTGCAGGTCGACGATGCGCACCTCCCAGCGCGACGGCAGGAGCGCCGCCAGCGTGGCGAGGCCGAGCGGTGGCAGGGCCGCGCCGTTGCCGGTGTACGGCAGCGCGAAGTGGTAGCTCCAGTAGGTGAGGGGCGACCGGGCCTGCACGAGGAGGGCGCGCACGAGTGATGTCGTACGCGCTCGCCTGTCATCAGTCCGTCATGGGCGAGCACTCCCGGTGGGGGCTCTGAGCGCACTGTGGCTCGTAGGAGGCGGATACCCGCCGGCGTTTCCGATCCGTTGCACCGGTGTCCCCCAGCCGCCACGTTTCATCGGGTGACCGCGGTTCGCAGGGCGATGCCCGCGACACTTCGCCGACGACGGGTCTTGGTCCGACCGGAAACCCAGGCAGGCAGGCGGGGACTGTGGCGAACGCCCGAGGCCTCTGGCCCTGCCTCGCAGTCTCTTGCCGTTACCGTGTCGGCCCGCCATGTTGCGTCATCGATCCGAACGTTCGTGATCAGATCACGCGCGTGATTCACTCGAGGGGGTTCCCATGGCTGCACCCTCTTCCACCTCGTCAGTCCCAGGGCAGCTCGAGCACGGCACGCAGGCCTTCATCGACAGCCTCGCCGGCGCGACGCCGCTCTACACGCTCTCACCCGACGCGGCCCGCGCCGTGCTCACGGGCGCCCAGAAATCGGTATCGGTGAGGCTCGCGCCCGCGAGCGTCGAGGACCGCGTCCTCGATGTCGGCCCGAAGGGCCGCACGAACGTCCGCCTGTACCGCCCAGCGGCAGCCCGAGGCGCGCTGCCGGTCGTGGTCTACACCCATGGCGGCGGCTGGGTGCTAGGCGACCGCGAGACCCATGACCGCTTGGTACGCGAGCTCACCGCGGCTGCGAACGCCGTCGTGGTCTTCGTCGACTACGACCGCTCGCCCGAGGCCCGCTACCCGGTGGCCGTCGAGGAAAGCTACGAGGTCCTGAAGTACGTGGCCCAGCATCCCGATGAATTCGGCGCGGATGCCAGCCGGATCGCGATCGCGGGCGACAGCGTCGGCGGCAACATGACAGCCGCGATCGCGCTGCTCGCCAAGGAGCGCAAGGGGCCCAGGATCATGGCGCAGCTGCTCTTCTACCCGGTGACCGACGCCTCGATGTCGACCGCCTCCTACAGCCAGTTCGCCGAGGGTCCGTGGCTGACCAAGAAGGCGATGGCCTGGTTCTGGGATCAATATCAGCCCGACGTCACGAAGCGCGCCGACATCCACGCCTCGCCGATCAATGCCAGCTCCGACCAGCTCGAGGGCCTGCCTCAGACGCTGATCATCGTCGACGAGAACGACGTCTTGCGCGACGAGGGCGAGGCGTTCGCCCGAAAGCTCGCGGCGGCGGGTGTGACGGTCGAGTCGGTCCGCTACAACGGCACCATCCACGACTTCATGATGCTCAACCCGATCGCCGAGACGCCCGCCGTGCGCGGCGCCGTGGCTCAGGCGTCGGACTATCTGCGCAAGGTCTTCGCAGCGCACTGAGGCGCGAAGTGGGGGGCTCGTCCCCCGCCGCCGCGTTTCCTCGGTGTGACTACAGTTCGTAGGGCGGGGGCTCGTCCCCCGCCACGGGCTCATCAGGCGACGGCGGCCGCCGTCACCCCTGGATCGGAAAGCGCGGCGCGTCGGCCCAGAGTCCCTCGAGATCGTAGAATCCACGCGCCTCGCGGCTGAAGACGTGCGCCACCACGTCGCCGTAGTCGACCAGGATCCAGCGGCCGCTCTCGTAGCCCTCGACGCCCACCTTGGTGGCGCCCTTGGCCTTGAGCTTCTCGTCGACGGCGTCGGCGATCGCGCCCGCCTGGCGGTCGGAGTCGGCCGTCATGAGGACGAAGTAGTCCGCGTAGCTCGTGAGGCCGCGGACATCGAGCACGAGGACGTCCTCCGCCTTCTTGTCGAGGCCGGCCTGGGCGATGTCGAGCGCGCGGGGGCGGGCCGGATCGGGCCGCTCCTCGGGCGGCTTCGCCAGGGCCGGCGCGCCCTCGGCCGCGGTGGCCTCGGCCGGCGCCCGCGGGCGGAGCGCCTTGCGCTTCGGCGCGGGCGGCTTGCGCGCCTGCGCGATCTGGTTGCGGCCCGGCTTCTTGCTGCGGAGCGGCCCGCCCTTCTTCTTCTTCGGCGGGGCCTTCTTCACGGCGGTCTTGCGCATCGTCGGTGGTGTCCTCGTCAGTCAGTTACGGATCTGTCCGTCGCCCTCCACCACGTACTTCTGGGTGGTGAGCTCGGCGAGCCCCATGGGCCCGAAGGCGTGCAGCTTGGTGGTGGAGATGCCGATCTCGGCGCCGAGCCCCAGCTCGCCGCCGTCGTTGAAGCGGGTCGAGGCGTTCACCATGACGGCGCTCGCCGTCACCTCGCGCTCGAAGCGGCGCGCGCTCGGAAGGTCCCTGGTGAGGATGGCCTCGGTGTGCAGCGACCCGTAGCGCGCGATGTGGTCGAGCGCGCCGTCGAGCCCCGGCACGACGCGGACGGCCAGGATCTTCTCGCCGAACTCCTTGCCGAAGTCCTCCGGCCGGGCCGGCACGGCCTTGACCGCGGCGCGGCGCAGGAGCGTGAGCGCGGTGGGATCGCAGCGCAGCTCGACGCCAGCCGCGGCGAGCGCGCGCCCCACCGGCGGGAGCAGCCTGGCGGCCGCCGCGCGGTGGACGAGCAGGCACTCGAGGGCGTTGCAGACCGCGGGGCGCTGCACCTTCCCGTTCATGGCGAGCGCCACCGCCTGGTCGACGGGCGCCGTGGCGTCGAGGAACAGGTGGCACACGCCCTGGTAGTGCTTCACGACCGGTACGCGCGACCGCTCCGCGACGGCGCTGATGAGCGACGGCCCGCCGCGGGGGATGGCGAGATCGATGAGGTCGTCGAGCTGGAGCAGCGCGAACGTCGCCTCGCGATCGGGTGTCGGCACGACCTGGGCCGCCTCGCGCGGGAGCCCCGCCGCGGCGAGCCCGTCGGCCAGCGCCTCGGCCAGCGCCAGGGAGGACCGGAGCGCGTCCGAGCCGGGCCGCAGGATGGCCGCGTTGCCGCTCTTCACGCACAGCGCGGCGGCGTCGACGGTGACGTTCGGCCGCGCCTCGTACACCATCAGCACGACGCCGAGCGGGATGCGGACCTTCTTCACCGAGAGTCCGTTCGGGCGGCGCCAGCTCGAGGTGACCTCGCCCACCGGGTCCGGGAGCGCCGCCACCTCCCGCAGCGCGCGGGCGATGCCGTCGAGCCGCTTCGGGTCGAGCGCCAGCCGGTCGAGGTAGGCGGCGCCCTGCCCTGCCTTTCGCGCGGCGTCCAGGTCGGCGCGGTTCGCCTCGAGGATGGCGCGCGACCGGTTCCCGAGCGCCGCCGCGGTCTCGAGGAGCGCCGCGTCCTTCTGCGCGGTCGGCGCGTGGGAGAGCAGGCGCGCCGCGTCGCGCGCCGCCTCGGCGAGGCGTCGCATCTCCTGCTCGAGGGTGGCTTCGGCGGCCTGCCGCATGGCGCTACTCCGGTCCCGCGTCGAGCAGGACCATGTCGTTCCGGTGGACGATCTCGTCCAGGTCCTTATAGCCGAGCGCCCGCTCGATCTCGCTCGTCTTGAGGCCTGCGATGCGGCGGACCTCGTCGGCGCCGTAGCCCGCGAGCCCCCGCGCGAACGGGCGCCGGCGATCCACCGCGATGTCGACCGGGTCTCCCACCCCGAACTGGCCGTCGACCGCTCGCACGCCCGAAGGGAGCAGGCTCTTCCCCCGCTCGGTGAGCGCCCGCGCCGCGCCGGCGTCCACCAGGATGAGCCCCTTTCCGCGCGCCGCGGCCGCCAGCCACCCCTTGCGGCCGGAGAGGCGCTCCGGGTCCGGCGGGAAGATCGTCCCGACCGCCGCCCCCGCCAGGAGGTCGGCGATCGCCCCCGGCCGGCGGCCGGAGAGGAGCGCGGTGGCGACGCCCTGGGCGGCGAGCTTCCGCGCCGCCCGGACCTTGGTCGCCATCCCGCCCACGCTGCGCTCGTTCCCGGAGCCGCCCGCGATCCGCTCCACCTCGGCCGTGACGCGCGGCACGACGTGGAGCATGCGCGCGCCGGGCTGGCCCGGGTCGCGGTCGTAGAGGCCCTCGACGTCGGTCAGCATCGCGACCAGCTCGGCCTCGACGCAGGACGCGACCAGCGCGGCGAGCGAGTCGTTGTCCCCGACCTTGATCTCGGCCACCGCGACCGTGTCGTTCTCGTTCACGACCGGCAGGACGCCCAGCTCGAGGAGCCGTGCGAACGTGCGGCGCGCGTTGAGGAAGCGCTTGCGGTTGGCGAGGTCCTCGGCGGTGAGGAGCACCTGCGCCACCTTCACCCCGTGCGGCGCGAACGCCTCGCCCCAGGCGCGGACGAGGTCCGGCTGGCCGACCGCCGCCGCGGCCTGCTTCGTCGCGATGTCCCACGGCTTGGCGCGCGAGCGGACGAGGCCGAGCTTCTCCGCCCCGAACGCGATGGCCGCCGAGCTGACGAGCACGAGCCGCCGGCCGCGCCCCACCTCCGCCAGCTCCGCCGCGAGCCGCGCGCAGTTCTGCGGGTCGAAGCGGCCGGTCGCGTCGGTGAGCGTGCCGGTGCCGACCTTGACCACCAGGGACTTCGCGCTGAGGAGCGTGGAGCGAGGCATGAGAAGGCCGCAGCATACAGCGGGCGCCCGGGAGGGGGGAGCGGACCGATGCGGCTGGCCGTTCTCGGAGGCGACCTTCGCAACCGTGGGGCGGGACGACGCGGCGGGTGGCATCGACGCCATCGCCGCCGAAAGCCCGCGGCGTGGGGCTCGTTCGTCCTTCGACTACGGCGCCGCGGAGAATCCGTTCGGGCTGAGCGTAGCCCCGCGCAGCGGGGCGTAGTCGAAGCCCGCCGCGGCGCCTACGCTCAGGACGAACGGACTCGTAGCGCGGGCGCTTGTCCTCCGCCCTCCGTCGCACGTTGGGAAGAGCGCCGCGCGGCTACGCCGTCTTCACCTTCGCCGCCGCCTCCAGGCCCAGCTCCGCGATCGCCTGCTCCCGCATCTTGAACTTCTGGACCTTGCCCGTGACGGTCATGGGGAACGCGTCCACGAACTTCCAGTAGCGCGGGATCTTGTAGGTCGCGATCTTGCCCTTGCAGAAGGCGCGCAGCTCGTCGGCCGTGAGGCTCGCGCCGGGGCGGAGCTTCACCCATGCCATGAGCTCCTCGCCGTACTTGATGTCGGGGACGCCGATCACCTGCACGTCCGCGATCTCCAGCTTCGTGTAGAGGAACTCCTCCACCTCGCGCGGGTAGATGTTCTCGCCGCCGCGCAGGACCATGTCCTTGATGCGGCCGACGATGTTCACGTACCCCTCGTCGTCCATCGTGGCGAGGTCGCCGGTGTGCATCCAGCGCCCGGCGTCGATCGCCTGGCGCGTGGAGGCCGCGTCCTCCCAGTAGCCGAGCATGACGGAGTAGCCGCGCGTGCACAGCTCGCCCGTCACGCCGCGGGACACCACCCGCGCGGTCGTCGGATCGACGATCTTCACCTCGACGTGCGGGTGCACGCGCCCGACGGTCGAGACGCGCTTGTCGAGCGGATCGTCGACCGCGCTCTGGGTCGAGACCGGCGACGTCTCGGTCATGCCGTAGCAGATGGTGACTTCCGGCATGTGCATCTCGCTCTGCACCCGCTTCATGACCTCGATCGGACAGGGCGAGCCGGCCATGATGCCGGTGCGGAGCGAGCTGAAGTCCGTCTTCTTGAAGTCGGGGTGCTCGAGCTCGGCGATGAACATCGTGGGCACGCCGTACAGCGAGGTGCAGCGCTCCTCCTGCACCGTCCGCAGCACCGTGCCCGGCTCGAAGCTCTCCCCCGGGTAGATCATGCAGCCGCCGTGGGTGGTGATGGCCATGTTCCCGAGCACCATGCCGAAGCAGTGGTAGAGCGGCACCGGAATGCAGACCCGGTCCTGCTCGCTGTAGCGCAGCGCCTCCCCGATGAAGAAGCCGTTGTTGAGGATGTTGTGGTGGCTGAGCGTCGCGCCCTTGGGAAAGCCGGTGGTGCCGCTCGTGTACTGGATGTTGATGGGGTCGTCGGGGTCGAGGGTGCGCTCGCGCTCGTCGAGCGCGCCCGCGCCCGCGCGCCGCCCCTCCTCCAGCAGCTGCCGCCACTCGTCGTCGATGACGAGCGTCTCGCGGTGCATGGGGCAGCGCTGCACGACCTCGCGGACCATCTCGACGTAGTTCGCCTGCCGGAAGCCGCGCGCGATGACGAGGAAGCTCGTGCCCGACTGCTTCAGCACGTGCTCCAGCTCGTGGGCGCGGTAGGCGGGGTTCACGTTGACGAGGATCGCGCCGATGCGCGCCGTGGCGTACTGCACGAGCACCCACTCGTGCCGATTCGGCGACCAGATCCCGACGCGGTCGCCCTTCTTGACGCCGCGCGCGAGGAGGCCTTGCGCCACGAGGCCCACCTGCTCCCAGAGCTGGCGGTAGGTCGCGCGGTAGCCCTGGTACGGGACGACCAGCGCCTCGCGATCCGGGAACCGCTCCACGGTCCGGCGCAGGTTCTGGCCGATGGTCTCGCCGAGTAGCGGGACGTCGCTGATGCCGTGGACGTAGGACGTGCGTGTCACGTTACTCCTCCGAGGAAAGGGCCGAGCGTATGCTGGGCCGCCCCCTCCTGAGAAGCCGAAGTGCTGGGCCGTGGCCGGATGGGGGGCGGTCCGTTATGCTGCCGATCATCGAATGCAGGACGTCTTCGGCAACACCCTCGGCCTCAAACCCTCCCAGCTCCACGCCCTCCGTCGCACCTACCGCCGCCGCGTCGGCGCGGAGGACGTCGTCTCTCCCGAGCTCGCCCGCCACCTCTCCGAGGTCTCGCTCGAGACGCGCCGCCAGATCGGGGTGCTCCTCGATCGCAAGGGAGACGTCCAGGCGGTGATCGTCGGCGACTCGCGCAAGCTCGAGCTGCCCGACGTCGGCCGCGCGCGCGCCGGCTCGCACCGCCTGCGCGGCCTGCGGCTCGTGCACACGCACCTGAACGGCGAACCGCTCACGCGCGACGACCACACGGACCTCGCGCTGCTCCGGCTCGACCTCGTCGCCGCCATCGAGGTGCTGGCGGACGGGCTGCCGGGCAAGATCCACTACGCCCACCTGCTGCCGGAGAATCCGTCCGGCGCGATGTGGAAGGACGAGGTCGCGGCCTCGGTCCACGACCTCGCCTGGGACGCCGCCTCGGCGCCGCTGGCGCTGGAGGACGAGTTCGCGCGCGCCTCGGCCCTGCGCCGCACCGGCGGGCGCGAGCGCGCGCTGCTGATCGGCTTCGGCGACGGGCGGAACCGCGGCCGGGCCGAGGCGGAGGCCTCGCTCGACGAGCTGCGCGAGCTGGCGCGCACGGCCGGCGTGGCGGTGGTCGACGCCACGCTCCAGATGCGGCGCGAGATCGACCCGCGGACGCTCATCGGCAAGGGCAAGCTGGAGGACATCCTGCTCCGCTCGATGCAGCTCATGGCGGACCTGATCGTCTTCGACTGGAACCTCTCGCCGTCCCAGGCGCGCGGCATCGCCGACGCGACGAGCCTCAAGATCCTCGACCGGACCCAGCTCATCCTCGACATCTTCGCCCAGCGAGCGCAGTCGGCCGACGGCAAGCTCCAGGTCGAGCTGGCGCAGCTCAAGTACCTCTACCCGCGGCTCGTCGGCCGCGACGAATCGCTCTCGCGCCTCGCCGGCGGGATCGGCGGCCGCGGCCCCGGCGAGACCAAGCTCGAGATCGACCGCCGGCGCGTGCGCGACCGCATCACCGGGCTCGAGCGGCGCATCGACGCCCTCTCGGCCAACCGGCACGTCCGCCGCAAGCAGCGCAACGAGCGCGGCCTGCCGGTCATCTCGATCGTCGGCTACACCAACGCCGGCAAGTCGACCCTCCTCAACGCCCTCACCGACTCGAAGGTGGTGGCCGAGGACGTGCTCTTCGCGACGCTCGACCCGACGAGCCGCCGGCTGCGCTTCCCCGACGAGCGCGAGGTCATCATCACCGACACGGTGGGCTTCATCCGGGACCTGCCGGCGGACCTCGTCAACGCCTTCCGCGCCACGCTGGAGGAGCTGGGCGACGCGCACCTCCTGCTCCACGTCGTGGACGCCCGCGACCCGCGCCAGGACGCGCAGGTCGCCGCGGTAGAGTCCATCCTGCGCGACCTCGGGCTCGACACGAAGCCGCGCCTGCTCGTCTTCAACAAGGCCGACAAGCTGCCGCCCGGCCAGGCGGCGGCGCTGGCGCATCAGGCCAGCGGCGTCGCGATCTCGGCCGCCCGGCGCGAGGGGTTCGACGAGCTCCTCCGCCGCTGCGACCGGATGCTGTGGGCGGACGGGAAGTCGCTGCCCGCCACCGCGCCGTGGGCGGCGCCGGAGGTGGCTGGCCCATCCTCTCCTCCCCCTCTCCTCGGCGCGGACAGGGCCGGGGAGCGGAACGGCGTCCCCGGCGTCGCGCCCGAGCCGGAACCCGGGCGCCTCTTCCCGGCGGCGGTTGCGCCGCTCCGCCGGTGATGCGCCTGGCGCGCCGCTTTCACACAGGGCCCTGATCGCATACCTTTCCCCGCCGATGCCGCGCCGCCCGCCGAAGCTCGCCCTCCTCACCGCGCTCGCGCTCGCGACCGGAACGGCCTGCTCGCGCGGCGGCGACCGGGACGTACGCACCCGGGCGCTCGCCACCTTCGCGGGGGAGGGTCGGCCGGCGGCGCTCGATCCCGACCGTCCGCTCGAGGCGCTGCGACTCTCGGGCGACGACGCCGCCGCGAGAGCGGGCTCCTTCGCCTGGGAGGCGAAGGTCGCCTGGACCGTGGCCAGGCCCGGCGCGGCGCCGGTGCACCTCGTCGAGCGCCACCGCATCCGCCAGCTCGCGACCGGCGAGTTCGAGGTCTCCGCCGACCTCGATCCGGGGGCGGGCCCCGGCTCCGGGACCGGCAAGCAGGTCGTCTACGCCGGCGGCATGACCTACGCGCGCGGCCAGTGGGCACCGTTCCGCGA
>DATLJU010000270.1:0-2442 GCA_035538735.1 Anaeromyxobacteraceae bacterium
TCACCTCGCGGGCGATCGTCGGGATGACCTTCGGGTAAAGCCGCATTCGGAGCTCCTCGCCTCGACCGCCGCGGCCGCGCCGCGGGCACGATGCCGGTGCGAAGTCCGCGAAAGAAAAGGTAAAGCCGTATAAACCCCGCCTGCCACGGGTGGCAAGAAAAAAAGGCCTCGGCTGGCCATGTTCCATGGCGATCTCTCCGGGCGCACCGGCCCCCGTGGGCCCGCCCCCTCACGGGCCCGGACCCGCACTGGCAGGCTCAGCAAGCGCCGCGCGCCGGCCGGATCGAGCGCCGCGTCGACGAGCGCGCCGGCCGCAAAGCGCACGGAAAACGAAGAGGGCGGCGCCCGCAGAGGCGCCGCCCTCTCGCATGGACGCCGGAGCGGCGCGCTCAGCCCTGGTAGATCTTCATGACGTCGGCGAGGAGCTTCACCGCCTCGGCCTTCGGCCGCTGGAACGAGTTGCGCCCCATGATCGAGCCGAACCCGCCGCCCTCCTTGATTCCGCGGATCTCCTCGAGGATGGCCTCGGTGCCCTTGGCCTCGCCGCCCGAGAAGATCACGATCCGCCTCCCGTTGAACGCGGACTGCACGACGTGGCGCACGCGGTCGGCGAGCGTCTTCGTCGGGATCTTCTGCTCCTCGTAGACCTTCTTCGCCTCCGCCAGCTCGACCATGTCCTTCGGCGGTTTCACCTTGATGATGTGCGCGCCGAGCTGGGCGGCGATCTGCGCCGCGTAGGCGGAGATGTCGAGGGCGGTCTCGCCCTCCTTCGAGACGCCGGAGCCGCGCGGGTAGCTCCACACGACCACGGCGAGGCCGTGCGCCTTGGCCTCCTCGGTGATCTCGCGGAGGTGCTCGTACTGCAGGTTACGGGCGTCCGAACCCGGGTAGATCGTGTAGCCGACCGCGGCGCAGCCGAGGCGGACCGCCTCCTTGACCGAGCCGGTGACCGCGGAGATCGGCGCGCCGCCCAGCTTGGAGAGCGAGTCGGAGTTGTTGAGCTTCAGGATGAGCGGGATCTGGCCGGCGAACTTCGCCGCGCCCGCCTCGATGAATCCGAGCGGCGCTGCGTAGGCGTTGCAGCCCGCCTCGATCGCGAGCTGGAAGTGGTACTCCGGATCGTAGCCGGCGGGGTTCTTCGCGAACGAGCGCGCGGGCCCGTGCTCGAACCCCTGGTCGACCGGGAGGATGACGAGCTTGCCTGTGCCGGCGAGCGTGCCGGTCATGAGCAGGCGATGGAGGTTGGCCAGGGTTCCCGGGTTGTCCGACTGGTACCAGGAGAGGATCTCCTTCACGCGCGCGGTCGTTCGCTCAGGCATCTTTCGATCTCCAGGTTCGGGGTGGATTCGAGGGGTTGTTCTAGGGGGCGCAAGGCCCGAAGTCGACGCGCAATCTAGAGAGGCGCGTCCGAGGGTGGCAAGCGGAAAAGCCGCCGCCTGGGGGCGTGCGGGGATGGCCAGTTCCGCCCGGGCTGCCCACGTTTCGATCGATCACCCGAAAAGGAAGGTGCCCGATGGCACGTGGCATTGGGGAGCGGCCCGAGCGCAGCCCGGCTTCGATCCTCTCCGAGGTGGAGTACCCGATCTCGCGCGGCGACCTGGCGCAGGCGGCGGCGGAGAACGACGCGCCGGTGGACGCGATCAACTTCCTGAACTCGCTTCCGGACCGGATCTACACGAGCCCGAACGACGTGCTCCGCGAGTTCGGGGAGGGGAGCGCCCGGTTCGGCATCTTCACCGGCGCGGCGAGCGGGGACATCCGACACCGCGAGGACATCGGGAAGGAGGCGATGGAGACCGCAGGCGTGCCCACGCGCCACCCGTAGTGAACGAAGTCACACTCCGTCAACTCTCCTCGCCCGCGGATAGCACCTCCCCACGTACCCGCACCCCTCCGCCCGGCACCGCGCCTCGTCGCGGCCGAGCTCGGCGGGCGTCCGGTCGCCCGCGCCGCGGGCCACCCCCCACGCCAGCCGCGGGGCCTCGACGGCGAGCCGTTCCAGCTCCTCGGCCCACGGGGTCACGTCGACGGTGCGGCAGTCGCCGCGGAGGAACTGGAGCCGCGCCCGGACGCGCGCGCCGGGGTGAGCACGGTGCGCCGCGAGCGCGTACGCCCCGAGCTGAAGCCGGTAGCGCACCTCCGCGCCCGGCCGGTAGGTCGCGTACTTGTAGTCGACGACGGTGAGCCCTTCTCCCTTCCGCCCCTCGATCAGCGCGTCGATCGCGCCGACGAGATAGGCGGGCGGCACCGCGCCGTCGAGCTCGCGCGGCTCGAGCCGGAGCAGGAACGGGACCTCGCGCAACACGCGCCCCTCGCGCGCGGCCGCGGCGAGCGCGCGCCCGCCGGGAGAGTCTCCGAACCGCGCCACCTCGGCGAGGATGCGCCGCACGCCCGTCGAGCCCGGGTCGTAGCCGCGCCGCGACGCCGCCGCGGCGAGCTGGG
>DATLJU010000271.1:0-17824 GCA_035538735.1 Anaeromyxobacteraceae bacterium
TGACGCGCTCCGACATCTCGGAGGCGAACAGCTTCGCCATGGCGGCCTCGGCGCTGAAGCGCACGCCGCGGTCCTTGAGCGTGGCCGCCCGCCAGGTCAGGAGGCGTGCGGCATCCAGCTCGGTCGCCATGTCGGCGATCATGAACTGGATGGCCTGGTGCTGCGCGATGGGCACGCCGAAGCTCTTACGCTCCTTGGCGTAGGCGACGCTCCGTTCGAGCGCGGCGCGCGCGATGCCGATGGCCTGGCACGCGATGCCGATGCGGCCGCCGTCGAGCGTCGCCATCGCGATCTTGAACCCCTCCCCCTCCTGCCCGAGCCGGTACCGCTTCGGGATGACGCAGTCCTCGAAGAAGACCGAGCACGATCCCGAGGCGCGGATCCCGACCTTCTCGTCGGGCTTGCCGCGGGTGAAGCCCTTCGCGTCGGCCGGGACGAGGAAGGCGCTGATCCCCTTGTGCGCCTTCGCGGGGTCGGTCATGGCGAAGACCAGGATCACGTCCGCCTGCGGGCCGTTCGTGATGTAGTTCTTCGAGCCGGAGAGGACGTAGTCCTCGCCGCGCAGGGCGGCCGTGGTCCTCATCTCGGCGGCGTCCGAGCCGCTCATCGGCTCGGTGAGCGCGAACGCTCCCAGCTTCTCGCCGCGCGCGAACGGCTGCAGGAACTCGCGCTTCTGCTCGTCCGTGCCGTACTTCAGGACCGGGTCGCAGTAGAGCGAGTTGTTGACGCTCATGATGACGCCGGTCCCGGCGCAGCCACGCGAGATCTCCTCCATCGCGACCGCGTAGCTGACCGAGTCCATGCCGGCGCCGCCCCACTCCGCCGGCACCGCCACCCCGAGCAGCCCCATCTCGCCCAGCTTCTGCACCGCCTGGCGCGGGAAGGCGTGCTCCGCGTCCCAGCGGCGCGCGTGCGGCTTCAGCTCCGCGTCCGCGAACTCGCGGCACAGGTCCCGGACCTGCCGCTGCTCCTCGCTCAGCTCGATGTCCATGGTGCGACCCCTAGGTGCCCTTGAAGTTCGCTGCGCGCTTCTCGATGAACGCCCCCATGCCCTCTCGTGCGTCATCGGTGGCGAAGGCGGCCGAGAACGCCTGGCGCTCCAGCTCGTTCGCGACGGGCAGCGCGACGTCGGCGCCCGCCACCACCGCGCGCTTCGCCTGCGCCACCGCGAGCGGTCCCTTGCCGGCGATCTTGCGCGCCTGCTCCGTCACGAACGCGAGCAGCCGGTCGGGCGGGAGGACCTCCAGCACGAGCCCCATCTCCTTCGCGCGAGCGGCGTCGTAGTGGTCGCCCGTCATGATCATCTCGAGGGCGCGCATCGCCCCGACCCGGCGCGCGAGCCGCTGCGTTCCGCCGAAGCCCGGGATGATGCCGAGGTTCACCTCGGGCTGCCCGAAGCGCGCGCGATCGCTCGCGTAGACGAGATCGCAGGCGAGCGCCACCTCGCACCCGCCGCCGAGCGCGAACCCGTTCACGGCCGCGAGCGTCGGCACGGGCAGCTGCTCGAGCCTCGCCAGCACGCCGTGCGCGCGCTCCGCGAACCGCCGCGCCGCCGCCGGCGTCATCTGCGACATGGCGCCGATGTCGGCGCCCGCCACGAACGCCTTCTCGCCCGCGCCGGTGAGGACGAGCGCGCGCGCCGCCCCGGCCTCGACCTCGGCGACCACCTGCGACAGCTCCTCGATCGTCCGCGCGTCGAGGGCGTTGAGCACCTTGGGCCGATCGAAGGTGGCGAGCCCGACGCCGTCCTCGACGTGCCAGCGGATGTTGTGGAGCTCCATGATCGCTCCCTCGCGGCGGCCGCCGCTCTCAGGGGTACGTGTAGAAGCCGCGCCCGGTCTTGCGGCCCAGCCATCCCGCCGCCACGTACTGCCGGAGGATGGGCGCGGGCCGGTACTTGTCGTCCCCCAGCTCGCGGTGCAGGACCTCGGCGATGTAGAGGCAGGTGTCGAGGCCGATGAAGTCGGCGAGGGTGAGCGGGCCCATCGGATGGTTGAGCCCGAGCTTCACGCCCGTGTCGATGTCCTCAGCGGTGGCGAGCCCCTCCTCCAGCGCGAAGCAAGCCTCGTTGAGGAGCGGGATGAGGATCCGGTTCACCACGAAGCCCGGCCGGTCCTTCGAGGTGACGGTGGTCTTCCCGAAGCGCTTCGCCAGCTCGAGCACGGCCTTGTAGGTCGGGTCGCTCGTCTGAAGCCCGCGGACGATCTCGATGAGCTGCATCACCGGCGGCGGATTCATGAAGTGCATGCCGATGAAGCGCTCGGCGCGCCGGGTGGACGCCGCGAGCGCCGTGATGGAGACGCTGGAGGTGTTGGAGGCGAGGATGGCCTCCGCGGGCAGGAGCGCGTCGGCGCGGCGGAAGAGCTCCTTCTTCACGCCCTCGTTCTCGACGATGGCCTCGATGAGCAGCTGAGCGCGCGCGCAGTCCTCGAACCGCTCGGCGGGCCTCACTCGCGCCAGGAGCGCGGTCCGATCGCCGGCGCTCATCTTCCCCTTCTCGACGAGCCTCTCGAGCGAGCCGGCCATGCGCGTCAGGCCCTTCTGCGCGAGCTCCGGGGTCGCGTCCGCCAGCACCACCTCGATGCCCGCTTGCGCCGCCACCTGCGCGATGCCGGCCCCCATCTGGCCGGCGCCGACGACGGCCATCCGCTCGATCACCATGCGTGCGCCTCCCGTGCTCCACCTGTATGAGTGTCCCGCGGGCTTGTCAACGCAGCACGGCAGTGGGAACATCATGGAGATGGGCCAGCGGTGGGACGCCGCGCGACGCGGGCGCTCGACGCTCGATCGGGCGTTCGACGCGGTCGTGCGCGACGCCGCGGGCATCGCCGGGGTGGCGCTGGTGGAGCTGCTCGTGGCGCGCCAGGGCGAGGGCGGCGCGCGCTGGGAGAGCGCCGCCTTCTCCGCCCCGCGGCTCGCGCGCACCCGCCGGAACGAGCTCGCGCGCGAGCTGGCCCGCTCACCGGCGGTCGCCGACCTGCCCGAGCCCCGGCGCCGCGCCGGGCATCGCCTGGCCCCCTGCGAGCCAGCGCTGGCGCGCCTCCTCGGGGAGAACGGGCTGCAGCAGGTGTTCCTCCCGGTCGGCGGCGAGCGGTCGGTGCTGGGATGGCTGCGGGTGGTACGTGACGGGCGGCCCACCCGCGCCGCGCTCGCCACCTACCGCGCGCTCGCGCGTCAGATCTCGGGCCGGCTCGAGGCGGAGGCGCTCCGCCGGGAGCTGGCGGCGCGCCACCGGGTGACGGCGCGCGACGTGGACCGCGAAAAGCGCGCCCTCGCCACGGCCTCGCGGGCGAAGGACACGCTGGCGGCGCTGAACCTGGCCGGCATGCACCTCATGGTCGAGACGGAGGCGCAGGCGATCCACGCGGTCATCTGCCGCGAGCTGCTCCGCATCGGCTTCCACGCGGCGGTGCTGGCCCGCGAGGAAGGGATGGACGAGCCGCGCCCCCGGTTCCGCTGGGCGGTGAGCACCTTCAGCCCTCCGCTCCAGGCGGCGGTGGAGCGGGTCCTCTGCGTGCCGCTCTCCTCCCTCCGCGTCGACCCACGCGCGGCGCCGCTCGTGGCGCGGGTGCTGCGCGAAGGGCGCACCGTCCACAGCGGACAGGCGCGGGCGGCGGCGCGGCAGCTCTTCGGCGGGCTGGAGGCGGCGCAGCTGCGCAAGCTGGCGTGGCTGCTCGCGTTCCGCCACGTGGTGCTCGCCCCCTTGCGCTGCCAGGGGCGGGTGGCGGGCGTGCTGGTCGTGGCGCGCGAGCGGGTCCACCGCAGCGATCCCGCGGCGATCGACGCCTTCGCCCTGCAGGCGTCCATCGCCCTCGAGAAGGCGCGGCTCTTCTCGGAGCTGCGGCTGCACCAGGCTCGGCTCGAGTCGGAGGTGGAGCGGCGCACCCGCGAGCTGACCCGGGCGGTGGCGGCGCTGCAGGAGCTCGATCGGCGAAAGGACAACTTCCTCGCCAACGTCTCTCACGAGCTGCGCACTCCACTCGTGACCGTGCTCGGCTACACCGATCTTCTCCTCTCCGAGAAGCTGGGGCCGCTCCCGGCGCAGCAGCGCGAGATCCTGCGGGTGGTGGCCTCGAGCGGCAAGCGGCTCCGGAGCTTCATCGACGAACTGCTCGAGCTGTCGCGCTGGGAGCTCACCCGCGACCGCCTCGCGCGCGCCCCCGCCGACCTGGGGGAGCTCGCGCGGCAGGCGGCGCTCTCGGTGGCACCTCGCTTCGAGGAGCGCGGCGCGAAGTTGCGGGTCCGCACCGGCCCCCGCACGCCGCTCGTCCTCGCCGATCGCGACCGCGTGCTGCAGGTCCTGACGAACCTCCTCCTGAACGCGGCGCGGTACGTCGCGCCGGGCGGCTGCGTGCGCGTCGCGGTCGCCGGCGGCGCCCGCGGCGAGGTGGCCGCCTCCGTCGTCGACGACGGGCAGGGCATCCCGCCCGAGCACCTCCAGCGGATCTTCGACCGGCTCTACCAGGTGGGCGACGCCGTGCGGCCGCGCGACCGCGGCGACGGGCTCGGCCTCGGCCTCGCGATCGTGAAGGCGATCGTCGAGGCCCACGGCGGCAGCATCGGCGTGAGCTCGAGGGTGGGGCGCGGGACCCGCTTCCGCTTCTCGCTGCCGGCGGCGGGAGCGCCGCCCGGCGCGCCGCCGGCGGCCGCGGCGAGGGAGCCGGCCGTCACGACCCCACCGGGATGACGATCGTCCCGCTCTCGCTCACGGCGAAGGTGCGCTCCACCAGCCGGGGCCGCCCGTCCTCGAGGACGCGGACGCGCACCACGTAATCGCCGTCGGGGAGCCGCACCCGGTGGCTCGCCTGGCCATCGACCCCGACGCGCAGCTCGGCCCGGCGCATCACCTCGCCCCCGCGCGAGATCTCCACCTCCACCGCGCGCGCGCCGCGGCCGGCGAGCCCGTACACGAGCGTCACCTCGTGCGGGTTCGCGCGGAAGAGAAAGAGCCCGAGCGCGACCGCGCCCGCGAGCAGGACGAGGCGAGCCCCCTTCACTCCTCGCCGCTCTCCTCGCCCTTGTGGCGCTGACCGACGCGTGGCTTCACGCTCCCCACCTTGACGTGGGGGGCCATCTTCCCGTGATGGTCCGGCTTGAGGCGAAATTCGGCGTGGACCTCGATCGACATCGACGAGAGGAGGCGCAGGAACTCGCGCCGGAGCGCCTCGGACTCGAAGAACTTCCGGACCTCCTCGCTCACGACCCGGACGATCTCGTCCTTGGCGCTCCCCGCCTGGCCGGCGATGTAGCCCACGATCTCCTTCGGCAGCTTCCAGTCGCGGGCGACCTTGCGCGCCCCCTCCTCCGTGAGGAAGACCGCGCCCAGGCCGGTCAGGACGGCCTTGCGCACCGTGTCGGTGAAGGCGCGGCGCGCGCCGCCATCTCCCGCCTCGGCGGACGCGTCCTCCAGCGTTCCCACTTGGGGCAGGTTGACGTCGTCCTCCGGGCCGGGCGGCATGGCGATCTCCTCCCCGATCAGGCGCGCGGCTGCGCCCCGATCACGGGGAGCTTGGGCGCCCTCATATTTTGGACCGAGATGGCGCCCGCGACCTGCTGCGCCGCCGCCAGAAATCCCTTCGCCTGGGGTCCGTCGGGCTGACCCGCGGTCACGGGCATGCCGTGGTCGCCGCCCTCTCGCACCGCCAGATCGAGCGGAATCTCGCCCAGGAAGCGCATCCCGAGCTTGTCCGCCGCCGCGCGCACGCCACCGTGATCGAAGATGGCCGTCTCCTGCCGGCAGTGCGGGCACACGAAGGTGGACATGTTCTCGACGATCCCGAGCACCGGGATGTTCACCTTGTCGAACATGAGCTTGGCGCGGACGACGTCGGCCAGCGCCACGTCCTGCGGCGTCGAGACCAGCACCACGCCCGCGGCGCGAACGTTCTGCGCCAGCGTCAGCGGCACGTCGCCGGTGCCGGGCGGGAGATCGAGGACGAGGTAGTCCAGCTCGCCCCAGTTCACGTCCCGCAGCAGCTGGATGAGCGCCCCCGTCACCATCGGCCCGCGCCACACCAGCGCCTGGTCCGGGTCGATGAGGTAGCCGATCGACATCGTCTTGAGGCCGTGCGCCTCGATGGGCTCGAGGCGCTTGCCGTCCTTCGAGTTCGGGCGGGAGGTGGTGCCGGTCATGATCGGCAGCGACGGTCCGTAGATGTCGGCGTCGAGGATGCCGACCTTGGCGCCCATGCGCGAGAGCGCCACGGCGAGGTTGAGGGCGACGGTGCTCTTGCCGACGCCGCCCTTCCCGGCGCCGACGAGCACGATGTTCTTCACGCCGGGGGTGAGGGCCGCGTCCGACACGCCGGGCGCCGAGCGCACCTGCGCGCCCCAGGTCAGATCGACGCGCCTCGCGCCGATCCCGCGCAGCGCAGCCTCGACGTCCTTCGCGATCGTCTCCTTGAGCGGGCAGGCCGGGGTGGTGAGCTCCACCTGGAGCGAGACGGCGTCGCCGTCGACGGCGAGGTTCTTCACCATCCCGAGGCTCACGATGTCGCGCCGGAGCTCCGGGTCCTGCACCTTCTTCAGCGCGTCGAGCGCGGTCTTCGGGTCGAGAGCCATGTGCGCTGGCTTATATCCGGAGGGCCATCTCCTTTCCACCTCGGGGTCCTCAGCTCGCCGGGAGCGGCAGGACCTCGGCGCCACCCCCCGGCGGCTCCACCCGCACCTCGCCCTCCTCGCCCACCTTGCCGAACACCGCCACCTCGACGTCGAGGAACCGGTTCACCACGTCGGCGTTGGTGAGCAGGTGCTGCGTCACCTCGGACACCGTGTAACGGGTGGCCGGGACGATGCCGGGAGGCGGCGGGAGGAGCCCCGCCGCGACGAGCGCCGCCGGCACCACGAGCTGGTCCCCGAGGTGAGGATCCACGGCGGCGCCCGCCTCGAGGAAGTGCGCGCACGAGGTGACCACCTCGTCGGCGGCGCGGTCGGGCGTCTGGCCGCGGTCGCCCAGCGCGCCGAAGCCGGCGCTTGCGCGCTCGAAGTGTGCCACGAGCAGGAGATGGCTCCCCGACGAGCGCCGGGCCGGGACCGGGACGCGGGTGGCGTCCGCCGCCACGCCGATGTCGCGCAGCCGGCGCAAGGCCCGGTCGGCGAGGCGCTCGGCCACGACGAACGGGAGGCCCGCCACCATCGCGACCACCTCCACCTCGGCCAGCGTCCCCCGGTGGCGCAGGTCGAGCGGGGGCATGGGATGAGCGGGCTCGATCACCGCCGCCATCTCGCCGCCGCCCTCGGGGTAGAAGCCGGCCGCCTGCAGCGACAGATCGAACCTGAAGCCGAGCCTCGCCACCGCCGGCGCCCACACCAGCGCCAGGTCGTGGAACGTGGGGCTGTGCTGCTGGTGGGTGCCGCCCCGCAGCGTGAGGTGCGACCGCCCGCCTGCGAGCGCCAGGGGCCAGCAGACGGTCTGGAACAGGAGCGGCGCGGAGCCCGCCGTCCCGAGGTCGAGGACGTGCTCGCCGGTGGCGACGGGGGCGCGCGGGCGAAAGGTGATCCGGTCGGACGCGACCTCCGCCCCCTCCACCTCGGCCTGGCACAGCCGGGCGGTCGCCAGGGCGGCGGCGCGGTGCTGCGGCCGCAACCCGGGCTTGAGCCGGTGGGCCCGCACGCGATCGATCGAGAACGGCTTGCCCGTGATGGCGGAGAGCGCGAGCGCGGTGCGGAGGATCTGCCCGCCGCCCTCCCCGGCACTCCCGTCGAGCACGATGTGGGGCTCGGACATCGGGCGGAGCGTGCTATATCGCGCGCGCCTGCTCAACACCCCCGTGAAGCCCATCGGGGCCTGTCTGTCATGACCGCTTCCCTCCTGGTGTTCGGGGCCACTTACGTCGCCATCGCCGCCGGAGGCGTCCCGTACCTGTCGCTCGACCGCCCGGCCGCGGCGCTCCTCGGGGCGGTGCTCATGGTGGCGGTCGGCGTCCTCACGCCGAGTCAGGCCGGCGCGGCGGTGAACGGCGACACCATCGGCCTCCTGCTGGGGATGATGGTGCTCGCCGCCTATCTCACCGAGGCCGGCTTCTTCCGCTGGGCGAGCTGGAAGGTCGTCACGTCCGTCCGTACGCCGCGGGCCTTGCTGTGGGGGCTCGTCCTGACGGCGGGTGGCCTCTCGGCCTTCCTCGTCAACGACACCGTCTGCCTGATGATGACGCCGCTGGTGCTGCGCATCGTCGACGACGCCGAGCTGCCGCCGATCCCGTTCCTGCTCGCGGTTGCGTTCGGCTCGAATGCCGGCTCCGTCGCCACGCTCACGGGCAACCCCCAGAACATGATCGTGGGCACGCTCTCCGGGATCCCGTACACCCGGTTCGCCGCCGCGCTGGGGCTCCCCGCGGCCGCGTCTCTCATCACGGTCGCGTTCCTACTGGAGCGGATGTTCCGCGCGGAACTGCCTCGCCGCCCGCTAGCCGAGGCGGGACGGCTGCCGCGGCCGGTGCTCGACCGCGCGCTCCTGGTCAAGGCCCTCTCGGCGACCGCGCTCGTACTGGCCGGGTTCCTGGCCGGCCTCCCGCTCGCGTGGACCGCGCTGGCCGGGGCGGCGCTGTGCACGGCGGTGGGCGGGCGGGCACCCCGCGAGGCGCTCATGCGCGTCGACTGGCCGCTGCTGCTCTTCTTCGCCGGGCTGTTCGTGGTCGTAGCCGGCGTCGGCCGCGCCGGAGCGGCCGATCGCATGCACGACGGGATCGCGCCGCTGCTCGGAGCCGGCGCGTCGAGGCAGACCGTACTCTTCTCGATGTTCTCGGTGGTCGGCTCGCAGCTCGTGTCGAACGTGCCATTCGTGCTGCTGGCCGGAAACTGGATCCCGCGCATGTCGGAGCCGTCGCTGCTCTGGCTCGCCACCGCGCTCGCCTCCACCCTGGCCGGCAACCTGACCGTCGTAGGGTCGGTGGCGAACCTCATCGTGCTCGAGCTGGCGGGCGAGCGCGGCCGCATCGGGTTCTGGCGGTTCATGCGGTACGGCTCCGCGGTGACGGGCGCCACCCTCGTGATATCGCTCGCGATTCTGCTCGTGGAACGCGCGCTCGGCTGGACGGGGTGACGCCGGGCGGGCAGCGAAATAAACATCGGGTGGGCCCGTACCCCCAGGTATGGTCGGCGTGATGGCGCTCGGGGCGTGCGACGGGGCCATCCCGGACGAGGGGTGGCGGACGGTGACGGATGAGCGGCCGGTCGAGGCGCCGCTGGTGCGGCAGGCGGTGCGCGGTGACCGCGCCGCCTTCGCGCGCCTCGTCGACCTCCACCAGCGGGCCGTCTTCGGCCTCTGCCTGCGCCTGCTGCAGGAGCGGGAGGAGGCGCGCGACGCCGCCCAGGAGACCTTCGTCCGCGCCTGGGGCGCGCTCGCCACCTACGACCCGTCGAACCCGTTCGCCCCCTGGTTGCTCCGTATCGCCCGCAACCACTGCATCGACCTCGTGCGGCGCCGGCTGCCGTCGGGGCGCCGGGTCGAGCTCGACGCGCCGCGCGCCGGCGATCGCGAGCAGCCCTCGGAGCTGGCTGACGGCGCGGCGCGCCCCGCGGACGAGCAGCTCGCCGAAGCGCAGCAGGCGAGCGCGGTGGGCGCCGCGGTGGCGGCGCTGCCCCGCAACTACCGCGAGGTGATCCACCTCTTCCACGTCGAGCACATGAGCTACAAGGAGATCGCGGCCACGATGGAGGTGCCCATCGGCACCGTGATGACGTGGCTGCACCGCGCCCGGGCCCGCCTGCGGGAGCGGATGGCGGAGGAGGAGCGGCTGCCATGACGAGGCACCTCACCGACGAGCTGGCCCAGAGGTACGTCGACCGCGCGCTGCCCGAGGACGAGCGCGCGACGTGGGCCACCCACCTCGACGAGTGCGCGGAGTGTGGCCTGCTGGTGGACTCGTACCGCGCGCTCTCGGCCGCGCTCGACGACCTCGAGGCACCGGCGGCGCCGCCTGGCTTCACCGCCGCCGTGATGCAGCGGATCGACCTGTCCGAGCGGCAGCGCGCGTGGGATCGGCGGCTCGCCCTCGGCATCCTGGGCGTCGCCACGTTCCTCGCGCTCCTCCTGCTGGGTTTCGCGGGCAGCGCCGGCTGGGCCCCTGCCCTGTCCGGCGCCGCGGACGCGTTCGCGCGCGCCGCCGCCGCCGCTTCGCTGACCTTCGACGTCGCGGCGCCGCTCGTCCGGGCGCTGCGGCTCCAGATCGCGATCGGCTGCGCCGCGCTCGCCCTGCCGATCCTGTTCGCCCTGTCGAGGCTCGTGCCGCGCGCGACCGCGGCGACCGCCTGACGCGGGCGACACCGAGACCACCATGTTCCTCCCCACCCTCCTCGCGCTCCTCCTCGCCTCTCCGGTGACGCCGCCGCGTGCGCCGGCGCCGCCCCCGCCGAGCGAGGCCCCGGCTCCGGGGAGCGCGAAGCGGATCGGTGACTGGCCAGCGACCCCGAGCGGCAAGATCGTCGCCCTCCCGGACGAGAGCGTCACGCTCGACGACGCGCTGCAGAAGATCGCCGACGCGGCCGGCTGGAGCCTCGTCGTCCACACCGGCGACCTCGGCGAGCAGGAGCTGCGGCTGCGCCTGCGCGACGTCCCGGTGGAGGAGGCGCTCGACGCCGTCCTCGAGGGCACGCCGCTCGTCGCCAGCCGCCACGGACGCGTCGTCACGGTGGCGCCCGGCCGCGCGCCGGCCGCCGAGCCCCCGATCCTGTCCGGCTTCGACCGGCCGACCGGCAAGCGGTTCACGGGCGACTTCACGGAGGCGCCGGTCACCGAGGCGCTCACCCGGGTCGCCGACGCCGCGGGCCTCTCACTCGTCCTGCCGCCCGGGTTGCGGGGTGCGGTGAGCGGCCACTTCCGCGATGCGCCGGTCGAGGACGTGCTGCGGGCGCTGCTGGCGCAGGCCGGGCTCAACGGGCGGCGCGAGGGCAGCGTCGTCGTGGTGGCGCGCGCGGCCGGGCCGAGCCTCGTCATCCGCGGCGGCAAGCGGGGCTTCAGCTTCGATCTCGATACCCCCGACGAGCTCGGGTCCGAGGTCGCCGACTCGGTGCGCGATGCCCAGCGCGAGGCGAAGCAGGCTCTGCGCGAGGCGCGCCGCGCGCCCGGGCACGGCGGCAGCTCGCAGGTGACGCGCGGCGACAAGGTGATCGGCCCGGGCGAGCGCGCTGGCGAGGTGGTGGCGCTAACGGGCAGCGTCCGGCTGGGCGAGGGAGCCACCGCCGAGCAGGTGGTGGCCGTGCTCGGCTCGGTCGAGCTGGCGCCAGGCGCGAACGTCGACGGCGAGGTGGTGGCGGTCGGCGGCGACATCCACGTGGCGCCCGGCGCTCACGTCGGCGGAGAGGCCGTCTCGGTGGGCGGCAAGATCGTCATCGCGCCGGGGGGGGCGGTCGAGGGCGAGCAGGTGAGCATCGACGTGCCGGGGCTGGGCAGCACCCTGGCGCTGTTCGGCTCGCGGCCATGGACCGGCGGACAGCGCACGCCCCTCGTGACCGTCGCCCATGCGCTCATCCAGTTCGCGGTGTTCTTCGGGCTCGGCCTGCTCCTGCTGGTCGTCTTCCCTCGGCGGGTGGACGCGCTCGCCGCGGCGGTGTCGCAGGAACCGCTGAAGGCCGTCTTGACGGGCATCCTCGGCACGCTGGCGCTGCCCGTCCTCGCGCTGCTCCTCGTCGTCACGATCGTCGGGATCCCGCTCGTGGCGGTGCTCGTGCTCGGCGTGCTGGTGGCCGCGATGGTGGGGTACACGGCGCTCGCGCTCCACCTCGGCCGGGTCGTGCCGTTCTACTTCGAGCGCGGGGCCCCCATCCTGCAGCTCGCCATCGGGACGGCACTGCTCGTCGCGATCGGCCAGTTCCCCGTGCTCGGGCCGCTGGCCTGGATGGCGGGCTGGCTGTTCGTGTTCGGGATCGTGCTGCGGACGCGCTTCGGGCGGCCGCCGACCGCAGCACCCCCCGTCTACGGCACCACCGTCGCGCCGCCGCCTCAGCCCCCGCCGCCCCCTCCGCCGCCGGCGACGGGCACCGAAGGACGGTGAGCCCGGCGCCGAGGAGCTGCGGATGAGACCGCCCTCGCTGCGCCAGGCGCACCGTCCCCGTTTCGCCTCCGCACCGCTCTCGGAGGGCTGTCAGCGGCAGGGCGTAGCGACGTCCACGATCCGCCCCTGCGACGCATACAGCAGGACGTGCTGCCGCCTCGTGAAGTCGAGCACCGCGTCGAACTCATCGCCGCCGATGGGCTGTACGTTCGACACCTTCACGCCGAGCTTCGGCAGGCCCTGCAGGACGCCGAAGTTCACCGTCGCGCGGTAGCTGCGCGCCGGATCGAGCGGTTTGCCGTGGATGTACGCCGCCACGACCCTCGCGCCAGCAGTCCGTTTGGAGTCGAACACATACCTCATGCCGGAGACCTGCAGCGACAGGTCGTCGACGCCCGCGGCGAGCGTCGTCTCGATAGCGGCCGGGAGATCGGCGCCGGTGATGTCGAGGGCGTAGAGGGGGGAGCCGCCGAACGGCTTTCCCGCCATCACCGCCGAGGGATCGAAGCCGTCACCGACCATGCGGAAGACGTCGATGCCGACGACGGGGCCGCGGGCGATCCCATCGGGGATGAGCCCACTCACGGTGAACGCGAGCTCGGTCTTGTGCGGGCCCGCGTCGCGTCCGTCACCAGGTTGCCAGCTCCCGTATCGCGCATGCACGCGACAGGACCCGGTGCGTTCGAGACGCCGAAGGGCGCGAACGCGACGCGCGCATGACGTCGCCGAAGAGATCGCCGACGGCTTGCTCGACCTGCTGAATCGCGGGCGCGAACTGCGGGAACGGCGCGACCGCCGCGTCGACCGGCAGGAGCTCCGATCTACCGCGATCGGCGGCCCTGGCGCGGGCGGGGGTCGCGCTCCTGCCGCGGCGCGGAGGGTCGGGCCGGCGACGGCTTCGGCTCGGGCGACCCCGGGGGCGGCGGTGGCCCATGGCCATGCCGCCGCGCCGCCTTGGGCATCGGACGGCGCATCACCGCCGCGGCGTCGCTCTCACGGGGGCCGCCGTCGAGGCCGACCGCTCGGCGCATCACCGCGAGCTCCTCGGCCGCGAGCGGGCGGAACCTCCCGGGCCGTAGCCCCTCGACCGAGACCCCTCCGAACTCGGGCCGGAAGAGACGGAGGACCTGGAGCCCGACCGCCTCGCAGAGCCGCTTCACGAGGTGGTAGCGCCCCTCGCCCACGACGATGCGGATCCAGGTGTTCTTCTCCGCCTGCTCGTGGACGGCGACGTCGAGCGCCTTGGCCGGCCCGTCCTCCAGGCGCAGCCCCGACTTCATCCGCTCGAGCTGCTCCGGCTCGGGCTCGCCCTTCACCTTGGCGAGGTAGACGCGCCGGTGCCCGTAGCGCGGATGGGCGAGCCGGTTCGCCAGCTCACCGTCCGTCGTGAAGAGCACCGCGCCCTCGGCGTCGTAGTCGAGCCGCCCCACAGGGAACACCCGCTCCTTCACCCCGGCCAGGTAGGCCGCGGCGGTGGGCCGCCCCTGCGGGTCGGAGAGGGTCGTCACGCAGCCGGACGGCTTGTAGAGGAGCAGGTACCGGTGCTCCTCCGGCCCCGAGACGAGCCTCCCGTCGACGGCGACGAGGTCCTTCGCTGGATCGACCTTCGTGCCGAGCTCGGTCACGCGCTGCGAGTTGACGGTGACCCGGCCCGCCACGATGAGCTCCTCCGCCTTGCGGCGGGAGGCGACCCCCGCGGAGGCGAGGAACTTCTGCAAGCGCTCGGTCACGGTACCTCGCCGCCCTCTCTCTCGCCCGGAGACGGAGAGGGGTGCGCTCGCTGTTCCTCCCTCTCCCCTGGAGGGGGAGAGGGCTGGGGAGCGGAGGAGGCGTCCATCGAGGTCGCTTCCGCGGTCGGGCTCGCGGTCTCGGTCGGGCTCGCATTCGCCGCCGCCACGCTCTCCGCCACCTCCGGCGCCGGCGGCTTCGGATCGAGCGCCTCCTGCGCCGCGCGTGTCTTCTCGTCGGCGGTCTCGATGGCCCGCTCCAGCTCGGCGAGCGCCGCCTCTCCTTCGGCCTGCTTCGCCTCGAGCGCCGCTCGTAGGTTGGGATCGGCCAGCTCCGCGACGAGGCCCTCCAGCTTCGGCCCCTCCTCCGCCGGCGCCTCCTTCTCGACGATGTCGCGGTGCTCCTCGGAGAGCTCGTGGAACTCGCGCAGCGTCGGGAGCGAGGCGAGGTCCTTCAGCGCGAAGAACTCGAGGAACTCGCGGGTGGTGCCGTACAGCATGGGCCGGCCCGGCTCCTCCTTCTTGCCCAGGATCTTGATGAGCTTGCGCTCGAGCAGCGCCTTCACCACCGCGCCGCAGTCGACGCCGCGGATGTCCTCGATCTCGGGGCGGGTCACCGGCTGGCGATAGGCGATGATGGCGAGCGTCTCCAGCGCGGCGCGGGTGAGGCGCTGCGGCTTCACGCGCAGGAACCGGCGCGCGTAGTCGGAGACGTCGGGCGCGCTCCGGAACTGCCAGCCGCCCGCCACCTCGTGCAGCACGATCCCGCACACGCCGTCGCGGTAGTGCCCGGCCAGCTTGTCGAGCGCCTTCTGCACGACGGGCACCTCGATGCCGCTGGCGGCGCGCACCTCCTCGGGCGTGAGCGGCTTCTCGGCGAGGAACAGGAGCGCCTCGACGATGGCGCGGACGCGCTCGGCCGGGAGCTTCTTCGCCTTGGCGGCGAGCTTGTCGAAGGGCTCCTCCTTCTCGCCCTCCTGAACCTCGATGTCCGCCGGCTCCAGCTCGTCCAGCTCCGGATCGCCCTTGGCGTCCTCGGCCGCCTGGAGCGCCTGGAGCTCGGAGGTGGAGACGCTCGTGGCGGCCGCGCCGTTCGACGCGTCGGCCTTCGACGCGTCGCCCGTCGACCCCTCGCCCTTCGACTCCGCCCCGCCCTCGGCGGCGCTGCCCTCGAGGCGATCGGATGCCTCCTCGGCGGCGCCGATCTCCTGGCGTTCGGACACGTCGTTCTCTTCACTCACCGGTAATCCTCCGCAGCCGCCACCGGCCCCTCGCCCAGGGTCGCCTTGGCCTCGACCACGATCTCCGCCCCGGGGCCCGCCTCGTCGGCCGGCGCCTGGTAGATGCGGATGAGCTTCAGCTTCGCCATCTCGAGCAGCGCCAGGAAGGTGGCCAGCACCGTCGACCGCGTCGGGCGCTCCCCCTCCCCACCCCCGAGCAGCTCCTCGAAGGACACCCGCCGCCGCGAGCGCAGCACCTCCGCCACCCGCGAGATGGCGTCGGTGATGGAGAGGCGGTCGGTGACGACCTCGTGCCCGAACCCGGGCTTGGCGTTCGCGAGCGCGCGGTCGAGCGCCTCGATGAGCTTGAACACCGACACGTCGGCCAGGCCCTCGGGCCCCTCCGGCTGCTGCACCGGCGGGGCGCGCACCTCGCGAGCGAACACGTCCCGGTCGAGCAGATCGTGCCGCGCCAGCTCCTCCGCCGCCGCCTTGTACTTCTGGTACTCGAGCAGCCGGCGCACGAGCTCCGCCCGCGGATCGACGCCGGCGGCCTCCTCGGCCGGGGCGTCCTCGGCCACCTCGGTGCGAGGGAGGAGCAGCTTGCTCTTCATGAGCAAGAGCTGCGCCGCCATGTGCAGGAACTCGCCGGCGATGTCGATGTCGAGCTGCCGCATCGCCTCGAGCGTGGCGAGGTAACCCTCGGTGATGCGCGCGATCGGGATGTCGAACAGGTCGAGCTGGTGCTCCTTCACGAGGTGGAGGAGCAGGTCGAGCGGCCCTTCGAAGGGAGGCTGGCCGTCTTTGATGGGGGGCAGCGTGACGCGGAAGGCGTCGAGCGCGACGCGGCCGGGCGCGTCGTCGCGCTCGTCCACCGCCCCGCCGGCCTGCTCGCCGGGGGCGACCGCGTGTGGTGCCGGCGCCTTCGACATCCCGCTCCCGTTCGCCGCCGCTACAGCTTCATCGCGGCGCGGACCTCTTCCATGGTGCGCGCCGCCACGGCCCGCGCCTTCCTCGTCCCGAGCTGCACCAGCTCGTCGAGATCCTTCGGCCGGGCCAGAATCGCCTCGCGCCGCTCGCGGAGCCGCTCCTGGTCGGGGCCGAGCTTCTCGAGCAGCTTCTTCTTGCAGTCGACGCATCCGATCCCCGCCGTGCGGCAGTTCACGTTCACCCACTCGACCGTGGGCGCATCGCTGTAGATCTTGTGCAGGTAAAAGATGCCGCACACGTCGGGGTTGCCGGGATCCTGGCGGCGCTTGCGCGCGGGATCCGTCACCATTCCCATGATCTTCTTCGTGGTCGACTCGGCGCTCTCGCCGAGCTCGATCGCGTTGCCGTAGCTCTTCGACATCTTGCGGCCGTCCGTCCCGACGACCTTGGCGGCCTCGGTGAGGAGCGGCAGCGGCTCGGGGAACACCTCGCCGAAGTGGAAGTTGAAGCGGCGAACGATCTCGCGGCACAGCTCGAGGTGCGAGACCTGATCCGCGCCCACCGGCACCCGCGTCGCCTTGTAGAGGACGACGTCGGCCGTCATGAGCACCGGGTAGCCGAGGAACCCGAACAGCGCGAGCTCGCGATCGGTGATGTTCTCGCGCATCTCCTTGTAGGAGGGCGAGCGCTCGAGCCAGCCGAGGGGCGTGATCATGCCGAGCAGGAGGAAGAGCTCGGCGTGCTCCTTCACCTCGCTCTGGATGAAGAGCGTGGCGCGCTCGGGGTCGATCCCGGCGGCGAGGAAGTCGACGAACATCTCCCGCTCGGCCGGCTTGATGACGCTCGTCTGGTGGTAGCTCGTGGTGAGCGCGTGCCAGTCGGCGCTGAAGAAGAAGCAGGTGTGGTCCTGCTGCAGGCGCACCCAGTTGGCGAGGGCGCCGTGGAGGTGGCCGAGGTGGAGGCGCCCGGTGGGGCGCATGCCGGAGACGACGATGGGAGCGGTCATGGGTGGGATCCGGTCTCGCTACGCCCCCACCACCGCGCCGAGGAGGCGGTCGAGGAGGCCGTACACCGCGCCCATCGGCCCGGCCATGATGTAGCGGGCTCCGATGAACACGGCGATGAGCAGGAACGGCGCGAAGCGCGTGAAGGTCTCCCAGGCGCCACGGAACCGCAGCGGCAGGAGCCCCTCCAGCACGCGGCTGCCGTCGAGCGGCGGGACGGGGATCATGTTGAAGATGGCCAGCGCGACGTTGAGCTGGATCATCATCCCGAGCAGCTCGCCCGTCCCCGAGCCGCGCGAGATCAGCTGCGGCTCGAAGCGGTACCCGAGCCCGATGAGGACCGTGCACAGGACCGCCAGCGCGATGTTCGAGAGCGGTCCGGCGGCGGCGGTGAGCATGTTGCCGGTGCTCATCCGGATCGAGTGGCGGAAGCGGGCCGGATTGACCGGCACGGGCCGCGCCCAACCGAACGGAATTCCGAGCAGCGGCAGCAGGAAGGTGCCGATGGGGTCGATGTGCGCGAGCGGGTTGAGGGTGAGCCGGCCCGACCGCTCGGCCGTGTCGTCGCCCAGCTTCCATGCCACCCAGGCGTGCGAGAACTCGTGCACGGTGAGGGACAGGATGAGCGGGATGAGGATCTTCACCCCGGACAGCAGATCGAAGCCCAAGAAAGAAACCCCTGAAAAGAAAGGTTGTTTAGCAGCGCAGGCCGGATCGGTCAACGCTCAGGGGCGCCCCCCTGTTCCCTCGCCGCCGGGAGCCAGGCTCCTCACGCCCGCGGGTGGTGTTTCTCGTACACCCGCTGCACGTGACTGCGCTCGACGTGCGTGTAGATCTGGGTCGTCGCGATGTCCGCGTGGCCGAGCATGGCCTGGACCGCGCGCAGGTCGGCGCCGCCGGCGAGGAGGTGGGTGGCGAAGGAGTGGCGCAGCTTGTGCGGCGAGATGCGGCGA
>DATLJU010000272.1:0-2579 GCA_035538735.1 Anaeromyxobacteraceae bacterium
TACTTCTTCCGGAACTGGCGGTAGAAGTCGACGATCTCCTTCTCCGCCTCGTTCGGGCTGATCTGCTCGGGCACCTCGTCGACGTCCGGCCCCTCGAGCCAGATGCCGCCGCACGACTCGCACGTGTCGTAGTGGAGCGAACGCTTCTCGCCCCCCTCGACCGCCACCAGGTCGACGTGGCAGGCCGGGCACATGCCGGCGATCTCGTCGGGGTTCACGTACCCGCCCACCGCCGACAGCGAGGGCAGGTTGGCGTGGAGCAGCACCCGGTTCAGATCGGCGCTGTCGATCCACAGCCCTCCACAGGTGGAGCAGCGCTGGAGCGTGGTGTCTCCGCTCGCGATCTCGCTCATCTCGACGCTGCACCGGGGGCAATCCATACGGGAACCGATCTCCTTCAGACCTCGCGGGCGAGGCGGCTGGATGTGACGGGGTGTAGGTCCGGAAGGATAGGCGGAATAACGTTCGCCGATCAACCAGTTCAACCGGGCCCCATCGACATTCAGGCCCGCCCGGCCGAGGCGGCGTCCCGCAGGGCGGCGATCAGGCGGCGCAGACGCTCGGCGTGGAGCTTCAGCGCCACCTTGTTCACGATGAGCCGGGCCGAGACGGAGAGGACCTCCTCCTCGACCGAGAGCCCGTTCGCGCGCAGGGTCTCGCCCGTCTCGGTGATGTCGACGATGGCGTCGGCGAGCCCGAGCGAGGGAGCGACCTCGATCGAGCCGTGCAGCTCGATGATCTCGGCCGGGAGCGACTTGCGGGCGAAGTGAGCGGCGGCCAGCGACACGTACTTCGTGGCGACGCGCGGGGCGATCCCCTTCGGCAGCGGCGGCGCGCCCTTCGGGCGGGCCACGATCACCGAGCACCGGCCGATGCCCAGGTCGAGCGGCTCGTAGAGATCGCGCGGCTCCTCCCGAAGCACGTCGAGGCCGGCCACGCCGACCGCCGCGGCTCCGTGCTCGACGTAGCTCGCCACGTCCGCGGCGCGGATGGAGATGAAGCGCAGCCCCGCCTCGGGTGCGTCGGCTGCGAGCTTGCGGGTCTTCTCGAGCAGCGCGCGAGGCGAGACGTTCAGCGCCCGCTCGAACAGCGCCGAGGACTCGTGGAGGAGCCGGCCCTTCGGGACGGCGACGGTGATGAGGTCGGCTGCCTGGCGCTTCACGCCTTCACCCTCCGGATCCGGGCGCCGAGCCTGGAGAGCTTCTCCTCCAGCCGCTCGTAGCCGCGGTCGAGATGATACACGCGCTGCACCTCGGTCGAGCCGCTCGCGACCAGACCGGCCAGCACCAGCGCCGCCGAGGCCCGCAGGTCGCTCGCCATGACCGGCGCGCCGGAGAGGCGGGGGACGCCCTTCACCACCGCCGTCTTGCCGTCGACCGTGATGTCGGCGCCGAGCCGCTGCAGCTCGAGCACGTGCATGTACCGGTTCTCGAAGATGGTCTCCGTCACCACCGACGAGCCCGCGCCGACCGCGAGCAGCACCATCATCTGCGCCTGCATGTCGGTCGGGAAACCGGGGAAGGGCGCGGTCCGGAGCTGGACCGGGTGCGCCGGTCCGTCTCCCACCACGCGCACGCCGCCCGCCTCCGCCTCGACGCGGGCGCCCGCCTCGCGCAGCTTCTCGATGAGGGCGGCCAGGTCCGCCGCGTCGCACCCCTTCACGAGCACGTCCCCGCCGGTGAGCGCGGCGGCGACGAGCAGGGTGCCGGCCTCGATCCGGTCGGCGATGACCGCGTGGCGGAGCTCGCCCAGCCGCTCCACGCCGTCCACGTGGATCTCGGTCCGCCCGGCGCCCTCGATGCGCGCCCCCATCGCGTTGAGCGCGCGCGCGAGGTCGGCCACCTCGGGCTCCCGGGCGCAGTTGCGGAGGATCGTGTGCCCGTCCGCCAGCGCCGCGGCCATGAGCGCGTTCTCGGTCCCGGTGACGGTCTGCACGTCGAAGAGGTGGTCGGTCGCGTGCAGCCGCCCCCGCGGCACGCGCGCGTTCACGTACCCGTGGTCGATCGCGATCTCCGCCCCCATCGCCGAGAGCACCTTGAGGTGCTGGTCGATGGGGCGGGCCCCGATGGCGCAGCCGCCGGGGAGCGACACCCGCGCCTGCCCGAACCGCGCCAGCAGCGGCCCGAGCACGAGCACGCTGGCGCGCATCGTCTTCACGAGCTCGTAGGGCGCCTCGGGCCGGAGCTGGGCCGGGACGCGCAGCACCGCCGCGCGCGCGTCGCCGTCCGCCGCCGCCCGGCCGACCTCGCACCCCATGTGCGCGAGCAGGCGTCCCATCGTCCGCACGTCCGCCAGGTCGGGGAGATTCGTGACGACGTGCTCGCCCTGGCCGAGCAGGGTCGCGGCGAGCACGGGCAGGCCGGCGTTCTTCGCGCCCGACACCTGCACCTCGCCTCGCAGCGCCGGGCCTCCCTCGACGACGATCTTGTCCATGGACGGGCCTTCCTACCCCATCGCGCGCGCCACGACCAGCCGCGGGAGGCCGGCGAGGTCGCGGCGCACCTCGGCGCTCGCGAACCCCGCCTCGCGGCACAGCGCCGGCAGCGGCGTCGCGTGCGACTCGTGCATCTCGAGGAGGA
>DATLJU010000273.1:0-4589 GCA_035538735.1 Anaeromyxobacteraceae bacterium
GGAGCACGGGCGCCGACGCGCGCGCGGGCGCGGGCGCAGCGCGGCGTGCGCGCACGCCAGAGCGGGACGGCAGCGATCTCAGGGGCCTTGCGTTGGGCGGCGCGGGAGGCGGTCACTCCCCCGACAGCTCGATCTCGAGGATGCCCTCGACCGGCGCGCCCGCGCCGTCCTGGGCCGTGGCTCGGTAGACGTAGGTGACGGGCGAGCCGGTGAAGGGCCGCACCAGCGGGGCGAGGAGGCCGAGATCCTCGACGGGCGCGTCGCGGTAGAGGAGACGGCCGGAGCGGATCCGGAGCGGCGCCTCGCCCCTCACCTCGACCGCGAAGCTCGTCTCGCGGCCGCCGCCGCGGCGGTCGGCGGTGAAGGACTCCTCGCGCCGGCACCCCGCCTCGCGGCAGGACCAGAGCGGACCGAAGGCTCCGTCGTGCCCCTCGCGACCGAGCACGAGCAGCGGGCGATCGCTGCGCAGCGCGCGGAACCGGACCCACCGACGGGCGAGGTCCTTCGGCGCGACGGCGCTCCGCGAGTGATCGAGGTATCCGGCCCCGTTCGCGGTCCGCGTCGGGGTGTGCGGCAGCGTCAGCTCGAGCGAGACGGGCGCGCGGTACAGCAGCACCTCGTTCTGGTACGGTCGCCCCTCGACGTGGACGGCGGACTCGCCGGCCTGTCGCCGCGGGCGCTCGGCCGTGGTGAGCCGGAGGGTGCCCCCGTCGAGCTTCACCTCAACCCCGGTGCCGGACCCGTCGACCCACGCGGCGCACGGACCCACCCCGAGCCGCTCGTCGCCGCCGTCACGCCAGGAGATCTCGCTGCGGGAGAAGCGATCGTGCGCCTGCCACAGCGCGCCGCCGGGCGCGATCACCAGCGCGCGGCAGATGCCCTTCGTCGAGCCCGGCCCGAGGTTCGTGAAGGAGAGGCCCGCCTGGACGTAGGTTCCGTCCTCGAGGTCGGCCACGAACGTGAACGACTCGCCGTACGTGCCGCGCTCGAGCAAGAGCGGCCGGAGCGTGGCCGACGCCGCGGCGGCCGCCGGCGCGCCGAGCGCGACCGCGGCGAGCAGGGCCGCCAGGTGACGCATCAGAGCCTCAAGCTGCCATCGCCGCCACCCGCGCGATGACGGGGGCAAAGGTCTCGAAGTCCTCGCACGCGATGCCCTGCGCGCTGCACCAGTCGTGGAGGCGGCCGCGCGCGAAGAGCACGTCGGCCACTCCGGCCATGCAGCGGTCGGCGTTGCCATCGCCGACCGACACGACGGTGTGGCCGGCCGCCTGCAGCTCCTTCACGATCGCGCCCTTGCACGAGCCGCACTGGCCGCAGGCGCCGGGGGCGTCGGCGTATGGGAAGGAGAGGGTGAGCCCGCCCGGCACGTGGCGGGCGCCGTTGGCGCGGATCTCGAGCCCGTCCACCAGGACCGCCGGGAGCTTTGTCAGCGCCGGACGGATGTAGAGGTCGAGCCCGCCCGAGGCGAGCACGAACCGCACGTCGCGCTCCTTGCAGATCGCGAGCAGCTCGGCGAACCCGGGCCGGAAGCGCGCGTGTGCCAGCGCGAAGGCGCGGACCTCCTCGGCCGTCACGGCGACCGGCTCGAAGATGCGCCGCAGCAGCTCCACGAACGAGATGTCGCCGGCGTGGAAGGCGTCGTTCGCCGCCTTCCACCGGTCGTATCCGAGGTGTTGGATCGACAGCGCGTCTGCGAGGTCCTCGATCGTGGCCGTCCCGTCGAAGTCGCACACCACCGCCACCGAGCGCTTCACGGCCGGCTTTCCTGCGGCCTGTGGTCGCCCGTGTCGAGCCGCTCGCCCAGGCTCACCCGGTGGTCGGGACGCCGTTGCATGCGGAACACATAGAGGCGGTGCAACGGGTAGTTCCAGGCGAACCCGACCACGAGCGAGGCGGCGATGACGCCGGGGACGGCCGGCAGGCGCAGGCCGTCGACGAGCGCGTACGCGAGGGCCAGGTTGAGGCCGAGGGACGTCGCCGACACGGCCAGGTAGCGCAGGCCTTCGTGGTGCACCGCCGCCTTCGAGGCGCGGTCGAACGCCCAGTGACGCTTGAGGGAGAAGTCGATGACCGCGCCGGTCACCGCGCCGGCGCTGGCCGCGTAGAGGTAGTGGGCGTGGGCGAGGACGAGCCCGGTGACGAGCACGTACTCGACACCGGAGGCGATCGTGGAGGCGAGGTTGGCGCGCACGAAGCGGCCGATTTCGGCCACCAGCCCGCGCCGCGCGGGCGGGTTCATCGCTTGCGGAGCTCCTGGCGCGTGTACTGGGTGCGGATCCAGGCGGTCCAGTTGCCGAGCGCGCCGATCATCCCCAGGGCGAACAGCACCGGCGTGTGGTACGCGAACTCGCCGACGGGCGTCGGGCGCCACAGCTCCCACATCGCGGAGCCCAGCGTGGCGACGGCGAGCCAGGTGGCGCGCTCGTGCCGCTGCATGAGCCCCATCGACGCGTCGATGCCGAACGACTCGCCCTTCGCCCGCGAGTAGCTCACCATCATGGCGCCGGCGCAGGCGGCGCAGGCGAGCAGGAAGGCCCAGCCCTGGCTCCGGTAGTACCACGCGTAACCGAAGAAGACCGCCAGTTCGGCCCACCGGTCCATCGCGGCGTCGAGCACCTCGCCTGCGTCGGAAGCGATACCGCGCGCCCGCGCCACCGCCCCGTCGAGCGCGTCGCAGAAGGCGCCCAGGATGAGGACCCAGGCGCCGAGCCCGAAGTAGCCGGCCGCGATGAGCAACGCGGCGCCGAGCTGCAGGACCAGCGAGGTCCAGGAGAAGAAGTCGGGATGGATGCCGAGGTGGATGGCGGTCCGCGTCAGCGGGCTGAACACCCACAAGCCGTATTCCATCACGTACTTCGAGAGCAGGATGCTGCCACCGGCCTTCTCGATGCGGGTGGTGTGGGGGCGCCCGTAGATGGCGCTCTTGAGCGCGAAGGCGACGAAGGCGGCCAGGAAGCACGCCGTCAGGACGAGCGGCCCCCAGCGCAGGGTGGGGGACTCCAGATAGTCGAGGTAGCGGTCGAGCACCGACTGGGCTTGTACCGTTCCCGAGAGGAGCACTTCAAGGGCCACGTCGTCGCCCCACCTTCACTTGGACCTTCGGGTGGTCGAGGCCTTCGGACCGGGACCAGCTTTCTCGAGCTTCTCGATGAGACCGTCGATCCCTTCCTTGGCGATGAGCCGGGAGAACGACGACCGGTAGTTCTCGACCGTCGACACCCCGTCCACCGCGATGTCGACGATCCGCCAGCCGGCCGTCTCCCTCCTCAGGGTGTAGTCGATTGCCGTGGGCTCGCCCTTCACCGCCACCTTGGTGGGCACCAGGACCGTCTCGTCCGACTGCGCGACCTCGGGCCGGTACTCGATCTGCGTCGAGCGGTAGGAGTCGAGCTCGCCGCCGCTCGCCTTGCGGAAGCGATTCTCGAAGGCGCTGACGAGGCGACGCCGCTGCTTCTCGGACGCCTCGGCCCAGTGCTTGCCCATGGCGGCCTGGACCATGGCTCGCAGGTCCACCGCCTGCGTCAGGATGGTCTCGAGCTTCCGCCGGATCTCGGGCGTGATGGTGCCGCCGGCGGGCGGGAGCGCCTCCCGGATCTCGGCGTCCCTGGCCTTGAGAGTCTCGGTGGCGCTGCCCTCGGCGGCCAGGGCTCGCCCGGCGAACAGGGCCACCAGCATCGACATCAGGGTCAGGGCAGCTCGCATTGCACGCCTTTCCTGGGAGGCTCACCCGTCACCTGCGCGAGCCGCGCCCGCGCCACGAGGAGGTCGTAGGCCGACTGTGCCGCCGCGATCTGGCTCTCCACGTAGGCGGCATAGGAATCGAGGAGGTACTTCGCATCGATGAGACCCACGGAGAAGTCGAGGCCGGTCGAGCGGAAGAGCGCCTTGCCGGAGCCGAGGGCGGCCTGGGACGCCGTGTAGCGGGTCTGCGCCGCCTTGAGCTCGGCGAGCGCGCTGTCCACCTGGACCGACACGAGCCGCGCCAAGCCCTCCCGCTGCCGCGCCAGCGCCGCCCGCTCCGCCTCCGCCTTGTGCACGCGCGCCGAAAACATCGGGATGGCCAGATCCTGCTTGAAGCCGATCACACCGCCCACCGAGAGCGTGTTGAACGGGTCGCTCACCCAGGGGTTGAGCTGGATGTCCCGGTTCGGCGCGTACGAGTAGAGGAACTGGCCCGCGGCGAAGAACTGCGGCTTCGCCGCCGCGCGCTCCGCCTTCACCTCCGCGTCGCGGGCGGCGATCGCTTCGTTGAGCGCGCGGAGGTCGGGGCGGTCCCGGTCGGCCGCGGCGAGCGCGGCGGCCCGGTCCGGCAGCGCGGCCGCGGACACCTCGAGCGGCACTTCCTTCAGGGAGAGCGTAGTGGGATCGGTGCCGAGCGTGGCGGCGAGGGCCAACTGCGCCAGCTCGAGCGCCTTCTGCGCCTCGGCGGCCCGGGCCTCCACCACGCCGCGGGCGAGGTCGAGCCGGTAGCGGTCGGCCAGCGAGATGTTCTCCTCGCCCTGCGCCAGGGCCTCCTTCACGTGCTGGGCGGCCTGGTCGAGCGCGCCCCGCACGTCGCCGGCGATGGCGAGGAGCCGCTTGGACGCCGC
>DATLJU010000274.1:0-46290 GCA_035538735.1 Anaeromyxobacteraceae bacterium
ATCCTCCCCGCCGCCATCGAGATGATGGACCGGCTCGCGATCGAGGCGGCGAAGGCGGCCACCGGCCTCGACTGGCCGGACGTCGGCGCGGCCCTGCTCATGGACGCGGACGGCACGGCGGCGGAGGCCGAGCACGTCTCCCGGCGTGCGGTCGAGATCGCCTGCGCCGCGGGCGCTCTCGAGATCCGCATCCCCCGCGACGAGGCGGAGCGGCAGCTCATGTGGAAGGGGCGCAAGTGCGCCTTCGCCGCGATGGGGCGCATCAGCCCGAACTACATGGTGGAGGACGGCGTCATCCCTCGCTCCGAGATCGCCCGCGTGCTGCGCGACATCGGGCGGCTCGCGGGCGAGGCCGGGCTGCGGGTGGCGAACGTGTTCCACGCCGGCGACGGCAACCTCCACCCGCTCGTCCTGTACGACGCCCGCGCGCCGGGCGAGGAGGAGCGCGCGGCGGCGCTGGGGCGCGAGATCCTGCGCCTGTGCGTCCGGTACGGCGGGTCGATCACCGGCGAGCACGGCGTGGGCGCCGAGAAGGCGGCCGCCATGGCCGACATGTTCGGCCCGGACGACCTCGAGACCATGGCGCGCGTGCGGTGGGCCTTCGACCCGCGGGGGCGGTTCAACCCGGGCAAGGTGTTCCCCACCCCGCGCCTGTGTGGCGAGCGGCCCGGTCCCTACGTCCCGCACGCCATCGAGCTGGCGGGACAGGCGGAGCGATGGTAGCCGCCGCGCGCGAGGGGACGCCGGCGGACGCCATCCTGGGCGTCGTGCCGCGCGAGGTGGTCGAGCCCGCCACGCTCGAGGAGGCCGCCGAGGTGCTCGCCGCCTGCGCGCGCGACGCGCGGGCGGTCGCGTTCGTGGGCGGCGGGACCGATCTCGAGCTGGGCGCGCCGCCGCGGCGCCTCGACGTCCTGCTCCGGACGGTCCGCCTGCGGCGCCTGGTGGAGTACGCGCCCGCCGATCAGATCGCGGTGGTCGAGGCGGGCGTCCCGCTCGCCGAGCTGCAGCGGCAGCTGAGTCCGCACCGTCAGCGGCTCGCGCTCGACCCACCGCTCGCCGAGCGCGCGACGGTGGGAGGCATCGTGGCCGCGAACGCCTGGGGACCGAGGCGGCACCGCTTCGGCGCCGGGCGCGATCTGGTGGTCGGGATGACCTTCGTCCGCGCCGACGGCGCGGTGGCGAAGGGGGGCGGCAAGGTCGTGAAGAACGTGGCGGGATTCGACGTGCCGCGGCTGCTGGTCGGATCGCTCGGCACGCTGGCGCTCATCGGGACCGTCACCTTCCGTCTGCATCCGCTGCCCGAGGCGGACCGGACCGTGCTCGTGCCGCGGCTCGACGCCGAGGGGCTCCGCGCGTTCGTCGTCGCGCTGAAGGAGGTCCAGCTCGAGCCCGTCGCGGCGGTGGCCCTCCTCGAGGGTGACGCCCTGCGGCTCGCGCTCCGGTTCGAGGGCTTTCCGCCCGGGGTCGACGAGCAGCTCCGGCGGCTGTTCGCGCTGTGCGAGCGGCTCGGGCGCCAGGCGGAGCCGCTCGAGGACGACGACGCGCGGGCGTTCTGGACGCGCCACGATCACGTCCGCTCGCGCGGCGGGCTCCGGGCCAGGATCTCCTTCCCGCCCGCGCGGCTCGTGGACGGTCTTTGCGTGGCGCTCCGCCCGCTGCTCGGATCGCTGCGGGGCGCGGCCGCCGTCCTCTACCCGACCCTCGGCGCGGCCTTCGCGGCCGGCGAGCCGGACGATCCGGACGCGGCGGCGCGCGCGGTCGAGCAGGCGCGCGCGGCGCTCGCCCCGATCCCGGGAGCGCTGATCCTGTGCGCGGCGCCCGCGGCGGTGCGGGCGCGGGTCGATCCGTGGGGCCCACCGCCGGCGGGGCTGTCGCTCATGCGGAGCGTGAAGGAGCAGCTCGACCCCGAGGCGCGGCTCGCCCCCGGGCGGTTCGTGGGAGGCATCTGAGATGGCCCAGACGGCAGCGGTCACGAGCCCTCCCGCTCCGCGCCGCCCCGAGGACGACTGCGTCCACTGCGGCTTCTGCCTGCCGCACTGCCCGACCTACCAGTCCTGGGGCGAGGAGATGGACTCGCCCCGCGGCAGGATCGATCTCTACCGCGCCCTGGAGGACGGGCGGCTGCGCCTCGACGACAGCGTCGCGGAGCACTTCGACCGATGCCTCGGCTGCATGGCGTGCACGACCGCCTGCCCGTCCGGCGTTCGCTACGGCGAGATCCTGGAATCGGCGCGCGTCCGCGTCGAGCACGAGCACCGGCGCGGGTTGCGCGAGCGGCTCCACCGCGGGCTCATCTTCGCGCTCTTCCCCCACCCGCCGCGGCTCCGGGTCGCCGCGCTCTTCCTGTTCCTCTTCCGCGCCATCGGCCTGCAATGGCTGGTGCGGCGGACCGGCCTCCTCCGCGTCCTCTCGCCGCGGCTGGCGCAGCTCGAAGCGCTCGCGCCGCCCCTCTCCGGAGCCGAGGTCGTGGCGCGGCTCCCCGACCGGACGCCGGCGCAGGGGGATCGGCGGCTCCGCGTGGGCCTCCTCGCCGGCTGCGTCCAGCGCGTCTTCTTCCCCGGAGTGAACGCTGCGACGATCCGCGTCCTGACCGCCGAGGGGTGCGAGGTGGTCGTCCCCACGGGACAGGGCTGCTGCGGCGCGCTCTCGCTGCACGCGGGCCGGCAGGAAGAGGCCCAGCGCATGGCGCGCGAGCTCATCGCCCGCTTCGAAGCCCTCCAGCTCGACGCGGTGGTCGTCAACGCGGCCGGGTGCGGCTCCTCGATGAAGGAGTACGGGCGGCTCCTGGCCGGGGATCCGGAGTGGGCGGCCCGGGCGGCCGCCTTCGCCGCGCGCGTCCAGGACGTGAGCGAGGTCCTGGCTCGGCTCACGCCTCGCGCGCGGCGGAACCCGTGGCCGGCGCGCGTCGCCTATCACTCCTCGTGTCACCTCGGGCACGCGCAGCGGCTGCAGGAGCCGCCGCGCGCGATGCTGCGGTCCATCCCAGGGCTCGAGCTCGTGGAGGTGCCCGATCCCGAGCAGTGCTGCGGCAGCGCCGGCGTCTACAACCTGCTCCAGCCCGCGAGCGCCATCGAGGTCGGCGCGCGCAAGGCGGAGAACGTCCTCGCGACCCACGCCGAGCTCCTCGCCAGCGCGAATCCCGGCTGCACGCTCCACATCCAGCGCATGTTGCGCGAGCGCGGCGCGGACCTGCCCGCCGCGCACCCGATCGAGATCCTGGACTGGTCCATCCGCGGCGTTCCCCCGCGGAAGTGAGCCGACCCCGCCCCTATGGCCAGCGGCGCTAGCTCGAGGAGGCGATCCGGATGCGCGCCCCGAAGCCGCTCACGGCGCGGCGCAGGCTCGCCCAGGCGGTGCCGAGGACCTCGACCGGCTCGGCAGGGACGACGGCGGGCCCGGGCGCCGCGGCCGCCGGCGGCTTCGCGGCCGGCGTGAGCCGCTTGAGCTCGGCGCTGGCGCGCTGGAAATCGCGGATCGACTGGCGGATCTCGTCGCCATTCGAGGCGCCGGCCAGCGAGGCGAGCACCGCCTTCCGGTAGCGGACCCGCGCCTCCTCACACCGCGCCATGGCTCGCTGCAGTTCGTTCGTCATGAGCTCGACCTCTCCCGACCCTTCGCGAGGGGTCTCTCCCCGACTCCCGCCCACCGGTGCCCATGTCGGGATATGCCCTGCCTGCCAGCCGAGGGAGCCCCCCACCGGGCCTGGGGTCAGCGAACGTCAGCTTGCACGCCGGATCCTCAAGCGGTTTCTCGCCTCGTCCCGATCAGAGCCCCCGTGATCGCGTGATGCGCTACGGACCCCGCCCAGGCCCCAACGACTTGCTGCGTGGGTGCGCTTCTGCTCTGCTTCACGGAGGGGGAAACGCCGGTGCGACTTACATCCGATCTGACGAGCGGTTACGAGGAGATCGACGGACAGCACCGCCTCCTCCTCGAGAGGCTCGACGCCGTGGTGCGCGCGGCGGAGGCGGACGATCTCCCCCGCGCCACGGAGACGCTCGGCGTCCTGGGCGATTACCTCGTCTCTCACTTCCAGGCCGAAGAGTGGCTGATGGCGGAGAGCGCCTATCCGGAGCGCGTCCGCCACAAAAACGCCCACGACCTGTTCATGCAGGACTTCGCGCAGCTCGGGCACGAGCTCGCCGCCGCCGGGCTGTCGCCGCACGTCCTGACTTGGATCGGCACCCGCCTGCCGGAGTGGCTCAAGTTCCACATCCAGGTGAACGACCTCCCGCTGGGCCGCTACCTCACGAATCGCCGCTTCAGGCCGTCGCCCGCCTCGCGCGCCGACAAGCCTCACGCTTCCTGAGTGCTCCGCGCCTCGCGGACGTTATGACGCCGCGGGAGGTCGTGCATGAGCGAGCCTTCGTGGGACGAGGACCTCGACACCGGCGTCGACTCGATGGATACCGAGCACCGGCTGCAGGTCAGCCTGGTGAACACGCTCGAGGAGCTGCTCCGCCGCGGCGACGATCCAGCGCTCACGAACCGCACGCTGGCGCAGCTGGTCGACTTCACCCGCGTCCATTTCCTCTCGGAGGAGCTGATGATGCGGCTCTACGCGTATCCGCAGCACGACGCGCACAAGATCGAGCACGGGCGCCTCACCGATCAGGTGAGCGAGATCCAGCGGCACCTCGCGGAGGGTGAGGCTCAGCCGGCGCTGGAGCTCATCGAAGCCCTGCACCGCTGGCTGGCGGGACACATCCGCACCATGGACCGCGCGTTCGCGCTCTGGTGCGCGCGGAACGGCATCGACGCGAGGTGAAGTGCTCGGGGCGACTATCCGAGGAGCGCCTGCAGGATGGGCGCGATCGCCAGCGCAGGCAGCATGGCGCCCACCCTCACCCGCCGCTCCTCGACGCCGAGCCCCCCGAGCAGCAGGTTCACCGCGATCCCCACGATGAGGAGCCCGCCCGCGCCGCTCACGAGGAGGACGCGCGGATCGACCGCCGGATCCGGGAGGGTGCGCGCGAGCCCGGCCGCCCCGAGGCTCATCCCGCCCTGCAGGGCCCCCACGACGAGGGCCGAGAAGCCGACCCCCACGCCGTAGACGCCAGCGAGCGCCACCGACGCGATCCCGTCGAGGGTCGACTTGAGGACGAGGGTCCGCGCGTCGAACGCGAGGCCGTTCTGGATCGAGCCCACGATCGCCATCGGCCCGATGCAGAAGAGGAGGCTCGCGGTGACGAAGCCCTCGGTGAACCGGCCGCTGCCGCGAAACCGCCGGCGCAGCGCTTCGCCCAGCGTCTGCAGCCGCTCCTCGAGCCCGAGCGCCTCGCCGACCACCGCTCCGAGCGCCAAGCTGATGAGCGCCACGATGACGCCCGGCACGCGCCCGGCGTGCAGCCCGTCGAGCCCCCAAGCCATGCGGATGCCGACCAGGAACGTGACGAGCCCGAGCACCTGCATCAGCGTCCGGCCCATCCGATCCGGCAGCCGCCCGCCCGCCGCGAGCCCGACGGCCGTGCCGAGCACGACCGTCCCCATGTTGAGCCACGTCCCCGACGTCCTGGCGAAGAGCTCCATCGCGCTTCCAGCCGCTCCTTCTCCCTGCGCGGCCGACGCCGCGGCGAATCGCGCATTCTAGAGCAGCGGCGAGCCGGACGCGACGCCGAATATCTCCGTCAGTGCGCACACAGGCGCGCGACCTCGCGATCGAGCTGGGTCGCATCGAACGGCTTCAGCAGACACGCGTCGGCGCCGGGAGGAGGTTCGCAGCACACCGCGCTCGTCACGACGACCGGCAACTCGCGGAACCTCGCGTCGGCCCGCAGCTCCACGAGGAACGTCCAACCGTCCATCCGCGGCATCATGAGGTCGAGGACGATGGCCTGCGGCGCGAGGCCCACCGCGAGGAGGTCGATGCCCTCCTGCCCGTCCGCCGCGACCGCCACCTCGTACCCGGAGAGCTGCAGGATCTCAGCCAGCGCCGAGCGGATCGCCTCGTCGTCGTCGATGACGAGGACGGTGCCCTTCGGCGCCTCCCGCAGCCGCCGGAGGTCCCGGTCGGATCGGGACGAGCTCCGCAAAGTCTCGACGTATGGCCCGGTGTCCATGGAGGGTCCCGCGTTTGCCCCACCTCAAAGCTGCTTACGCCCGGTCGGGGGTCAAGGGGCGACCTTCACTCGCCGGCCTCCGGGCGCGGCCGATCGCGACCCGGTCTGCGACTGGCGATGGGTCGGCGGCGAGCAGGGGCTGGAACTCCACCTCGTACAGCACGCGCCGCCTCTTCGGACCTGCCCGACCTCCATCTGACGCCGACGGCGCGCGCCCGAAGGCCTTGACGTGAATCACGGTGCGTGCAGCGTGTGGGGGCGCCCGCGCCCCCACACGGACGACGCGCGCGTGGCCGGCCAGTGATGACCTTCGACGAGCTACTCGCGTCACGCGGGCGCTCGAGCTTCGACTATGCTCCCGCCTCGCCCGCACGCCGCGGGGTGGAGGTTGCGTGAGCAGGACCGTCAGCGCGGAAGAAGCCGTCTCGGTCGTCCGGTCGGGACACCGCGTGTTTGTGCACAGCGTCGCGGCCGCGCCGCGGCGGCTCGTGGCGGCGCTCACCGCGCGCGCCCCCGAGCTGCGGGTCGTGGAGATGGTTCACCTGCACACGGAGGGCGAGGCGCCGTACGCCGCGCCGGGCCTCGAGAAGAGCTTCCGCGTCAACGCGCTCTTCGTCGGAGCCAACGTGCGGGCGGCGGTGCAGGAGGGCCGCGGCGATTACCTGCCCGTCTTCCTCTCCGAGGTCCCGCAGCTCTTCCGGCGCGGCCTGCTGCCGCTCGACGTCGCCCTGGTGTCGGTCTCCCCGCCCGACCGCCACGGCTTCTGCTCGCTGGGCGTCTCGGTCGACGTCGCGCGCGCCGCGGTCCAGACCGCCCGCACCGTGGTGGCGCAGGTGAACCGGCACATGCCGCGGACGCACGGCGACGGGCTCATCCACCTCGACGCCATCGACTTCCTGGTCGAAGGGGACGACCCGCTCCCCGAGCTCGCGCCGCAGAGACCTTCCGAGGCCGCGCAGGCCATCGGACGGCATTGCGCCGAACTGGTGGAGGACGGTGCCACGCTGCAGATCGGCATCGGGAGCCTCCCCGAGGCGACGCTGGCCGCGCTCGGCAGCCATCGGCGGCTCGGGATTCACTCCGAGATGGTCTCGGACGCGGTGGTCGACCTCGTGGAGCGAGGGGTCGTCACGGGAGAGGCGAAGCGCGTCCACCCGGGGAAGATCGTGGCCGGGTTTGCGTTCGGCTCACGCCGGCTCTACGACTTCCTCGACGACAACCCCGCCGTGGCGATGCTCGACATCGCGTACGTCAACGACACCGCCGTGATCCGCCGCAACCCCCGCGTCACGGCGATCAACAGCGCCATCGAGGTCGACCTCACCGGGCAGGTGTGCGCCGACTCCATCGGCGATCTGCTCTACTCCGGCGTGGGCGGGCAGATGGACTTCATCCGCGGCGCCGCCCTCTCCGAGGGCGGCAAGCCGATCGTGGCGCTGCCCTCGACGACCGGCACCGGCGAGTCGCGCATCGTGTCGTACCTGAGGCCGGGCGCGGGCGTGGTCACGACGCGAGCCCACGTCCACTACGTCGTCACGGAGCACGGCATCGCGGACCTGTTCGGCAAGAACCTGCGGCAGCGCGCGGCGGCGCTCGTCGCGGTGGCCGACCCGCGGCACCGCGAGGCGCTCGCCGCCGAGGCCCGACGCCGGTTCGGGAGCTGGTGATCGGCCGTGCGCGAGCCCCCCATCGGCGATCACGCCGTCCTGGGGGATGGCCGTTCGGCGGCGCTCGTCACGCGGAGGGGCTGCATCGACTGGCTGTGCTGGCCGCGCTTCGACAGCCCGGCCGTGTTCGCGCGCCTGCTCGACCCCGAGGGCGGTCACTTCACCGTCGCGCCCGCGGGCGGCTGGCCCTGCAGCCGCCGGTATCTCCCGCGCACGAACGTGCTCGAGACGCGGTTCGAGAGCGCGGCGGGCGCGCTCGTCCTCGTGGACGTCATGCCGCTCGCGGACGCGGAGTGTGGCGGCCTCCTCGCCGAGCGCGAGATCTTGCGCATCGCGCGCTGCGAGCGCGGCGAGGTGGAGCTGGAGGTGGTGTTCGACGCGCGCCCCGGCTTCGGCGGCGGGAGGGCGCGATGGCGCGACGACCGCGCCCTCGGCCTGCACCTCGCCGATGGACACGAGCTCTTCGTGCTCCGCAGCGAGCAACGCCTGCCGCTCGCCCCTTCGGGCGGCGTGAGGACGCGGCTCCGCCTGCGCGGGGGCGAGACGGCGCGGTTCTCCTTCAGCCATTCCACCGAGGCGCCGGCGGTGCTTCCACCGCTGGGAGACGCCGCCGAGGAGCGCCTCGCGCGCACCTCGCGCGCGTGGGAGCGGTGGTCGGCGCGGACGACCTATCGCGGCCCGTTCGAGGAGGTGGTGCGGCGAAGCGCGCTCGCGCTGAAGCTCCTCGCCCACGCCCCCTCGGGCGCGATCGTGGCGGCGGCCACGACGTCGCTTCCGGAGAGGGTGGGCGGTTCCCTGAACTGGGACTACCGGTACTGCTGGCTCCGCGACGCGTCGCTGACCTCCCGCGCGCTGTTCGGCCTCGGGCACGCCTACGAGGCGGAGGCGTTCCTCGGGTGGCTGCTCCACTCGACGCGGCTCACCCGGCCGGCGCTTCGCGTCCTCTACGACGTGTACGGACGCCGTCCGCCCGCCGAGCGCGCCCTGCCGCTCGCCGGGTACCGCGACTCGCGTCCGGTGCGAGTCGGGAACGCCGCGCGCGACCAGTTCCAGCTCGACGTCTACGGCGAGGTGCTCGACTCCGCGGCGCAGCTCGTTCGCAGCCTGGGGCGGCTCGATCGCGACACCGCGCGCATGCTGGTCGGGTTCGGCGAGTACGTGTGCCGCCACTGGCGCGAGCCGGATGATGGGTTGTGGGAACCGCGTCGCACCCGCGAGCACCACACGCACTCGAAGCTGCTGTGCTGGACGGCGCTCGATCGGCTGCTCACGCTCGCATCTCACGGCCACCTCCCCGGCGCCCGCCCGGACATGCTGGCGCGCGAGCGCGGTGCCGTGCGGGAAGTGATCGAGCGGGAAGGCTGGAACGAGACGCTCCGGTGCTACACCGGGACGCTGGGCGGGCACGACGTCGACGCCGCCCTGCTGCAGCTCCCCTGGTACGGCTACTTGCCGGCCGGCGCGCCGCGCATGCGCGCCACCTACCGGCGCATCGAGGAGACCCTCGGCGCGGGGCGCGGGCTCCTCTACCGGAACCGCCGCGACCCCGCGCGGCGCGAGGGGGCGTTCGGGATCTGCGGCTTCTGGGCCGCCGAGTACCTGGCCCTCGGTGGCGGGACGGCGGCGGAGGCGGAGGCCCGGATCGCGGCGCTCCTCGCGACCGCCAACGACGTGGGCCTGTTCGCGGAGGAGGTGGATCCGGAGACTGGCGAGGCGCTCGGCAACTTCCCGCAGGCGTTCACGCACATCGGGCTCGTGAACGCCTGCCTCACGCTGCAGAACCGCCTCACCGGCGCCGAGCAGCTCACGCACCAGCGCCGCCTGCCGCGCGCGGAGGAGCGCGCTCGCGCGGAGGAGATGGGGACGTGAGCCTCGGCGAATGGGCGCTGTGGGGCTTCGTGGCGACCGTGGTCCTCACCACGATCCTCGCCGCCAGCCAGGGGCTCGGGCTCACGCGGATGAGCATCCCGCTCCTGCTCGGCACGGTCTTCACCGGCCAGCGCGACCGGGCCAAGCTGATCGGGGTGGCGGCGCACCTCGTGAACGGCTGGGTGTTCGCGCTCCTCTACCTCGCGCTGTTCCGCGCCTGGGGCGGAGGCGGGCTCCTCCGCGGCGCCGCCATCGGCGCGGCGCACGCGCTGTTCGTGCTGACGGTCGCGCTGCCGGTCTACCCCGGGCTCCACCCTCGGATGGCGAGCGAGCACCACGGCCCGGACGTGCGCCACCAGCTCGAGCCCCCCGGTTTCCTCGGCCTTCACTACGGCTACCAGACGCCGCTCGTGGTCTTCGCCGCGCACGTCGTGTACGGCGCGATCCTGGGCGCGTTCTACCGTCTCGGCTGACGGCCATCCCGGCGCCGGACGAGCGCCCGCCACCACTGTGCGGAGCTGTGTGCAACGAGGCCTGGCCGATCGCCGGGCTCCCCGGCCTCGCGCTCCCCGCCGCGGGAATGGCGGCCCACGCTCCCGCAACCTCCCGCTCGGGGCTCCCTCGCTTGCCAGGTCTTCGGGTGATGGCCACCCTGAAGATCGGTTTTATCACCTTGGCGAGGCCACCTTGATCACCGCTAGCCCGATCTCCGTCCCCATCCGAGCGCCGAGCGGCCGTCAACCGTCACGCCGGCGTGACCTCCGCGCCGTCCGAAAGTCGCGGTCGTCGGCCAGACTCTTCGTCCGTCGCGACGTCGACGGGAAAGCCCGGCCATGAACGACTGCAACATCATCCGCGAATGGGACGGCGATCGCGCCCTCTACCGGCTGTCGGGCGTCTTCGATCGCGCCGGCGCGTGGGCCCTCCGCGCCGAGCTGGATCGGGAGAATGCCGGCGAGGTCATGCTCGACTTCAGCCTCGTGCGCGACTTCTCCGACCTCGGCGTCGCGGTGGTCGCGCACGGGCTCACCGAGGCGCCACGCCGCGTCCTCTTCCGCGGGTTGCGCCAGCACCAGCTCCGGATCTTCCGATACTGTGGAGTGTCGATCGAGGAGACGAGCGCGCGCGAAGCCCTCGCCTCCGCCGTGTCGCCGGGCCACGCCTAGCCTCCCGCGCTGACAACGTCCAGGGTCCGAGGATCCGGGCGTTCGCGTGCGCTCACGACGACCCGGGCGCGCCGGCGCCCTTCGGGATCCTGGCCTTCACGGCCGTGAGATCGCCGGGATCGTGGCCAGCGCTGCCGGTCAGATGGTGCTCGGCGATGAACTGCCGCAGGTGCGCGATGCGATCGGTCGTCGCCGGGTGATCGGAGAGAAACTTCGCGAACCCGGGTTGCTGGCCCTCCAGCTTGCGCAGCTTGTCGAAGAAGGCGATGAGCCCTTGCGGATCGTAGCCGGCGGCGTTCGCGTAGCGCGCCCCGTACTCGTCCGCCTCGGTCTCGTCGGCGCGCGAGTTGGCGAGCAGCAGCCCCTTGCCGCCGGCGCCCGCGACGACCTGGGAGATGGCTCCGGGGTCCTGGCCGAGCGCGAGCGCGGTCACGGCTTCGAGCCCCATCGCGTCCACCATCTGTCGCGCCGAGTGGCGGGCCACCACGTGCCCCGCCTCGTGGGAGAGCACGCCCGCCACCTGCGACGCGTCGTCCGCGGCGAGGAGCAGGCCGGAGTACACGTACAGGTAGCCGCCCGGAGCGGCGAAGGCGTTGACGGTCTTCGGATCGTCGATCACGTGGACCTGCCACTTCACCCCGGGTCGATCCTTCTCTGCCAGCGGCAGGATCTTGTCCGTGATCCGCTTCACGAACGCCACGACCGCAGGATCGTCGAGGTACTTGACGTGCTGCTGCTGCTCGAGCTGCTGCTTCACCTGCAGTCCGATCTGATTCTCCTGCTCGTCCGAGACGAGCAGCTTGGCGGCGGCGGTCTCGGCCTGGCCGAGCTGCGCGTGCGAGCAGCCGGCGAGCACCACCACGACGAGACCGGCGGCGACGAGCTTCATGAGCTTCCAGCGTCCGCCGCCCACCATTCAGATCGTCGCGCCGCCGCGCCGTATCACGGCGAAGATGAGGCTGATGATGGCCAGCACGAGCAGCAGGTGGATCCACCACCCCATCGTGGCGCCGCTCACCATCCCGAGCGCCCACAGCACGAACAGGATGATCGTGATCGTCCACAGCATGCGCTCCTCCTTGACTCAACGCTAAGGCTGCGCGGAGGGCGCTGGGAGCCGCCCCGCCCCGAAAGCGGGCCCCTGCTCGGGCGCCTGGCAGCCCGGCCGGCCCCTTGCCGCGCGGCAGGCGCTGGATCGAGCTTTGATCCTGTGCTTTTGCGGCGGAGGCAGACATGGCGCGCGCCATCTGGAGCGGCTCCATCAGCTTCGGGCTGGTCAACATCCCGGTGAAGCTCTTCAGCGCCGTCTCGCACAAGGAGGTGCGGTTCAACATGCTCCACGATGCGGACGGCGCGCGCATCAACCTGAAGCGCTTCTGCTCCGCCGAGAACGTGGAGGTTCCCTACGAGCACGTCGTGAAGGGCTACGAGCTCTCGCACGGCCGTTACGTCACGCTGACGACCGAGGAGCTCGAGGCGGCCGATCCCAAGGGCGCGCGCACGGTCGAGATCCAGGACTTCGTCGAGCTCGCCGAGATCGACCCCATCTACTACGACCAGACGTACTACCTCGCCCCCGACCGCGGGGCAGGGAGGGCGTACGCGCTGCTGCTCGACGCGATGAAGCGGTCGGGCAAGGTGGGGATCGCGCGCGTCGTGCTGCGCACGAAGGAGGCGCTCTGCTGCGTCCGCCCGACGGGCGACGCCCTCGTGCTCTCCACGATGAACTACGCCGACGAGATCATCGGTCAGGACGAGATCGAGCTCCCGGAGAGCCCCGCGCCGGCGCCGCGCGAGCTGGAGATGGCGGAGCGGCTGGTCTCGTCGCTCACCACCACCTTCGAGCCGAGCCGTTATCATGACACGCACCGCGAGAAGGTGCTCGCGCTCATCGAGCGGAAGGCGGCCGGGGAGCAGGTGGTGGCTGCGCCGCAGGAGGCGCCCGCCAAGGTGGTGAACCTGGCGGACGCGCTCGCGGCGAGCCTCGCGGCGGCGCGGCGCCAGCCCGGCGCCGCGGCGACGCCGCAGCAGCCCGGGGAGCGCGCGCATCGCGCCGCGCCGCGCCGCGAGGCGGCTCGCCGCGCCGGGCACCCCAAGAAGCGGGGCGGGTCGTGAGCACGCGGCGCGCCGTCGACGTGCAGATCGGCGGCCGGCGGCTGGAGCTGGCCAACCTCGAGAAGGTCTTCTACCCGGCCAACGGTTTCACCAAGGGGCAGGTGATCGACTATTACCTGCGCATCGCCCCGGCGCTCCTGCCGCACCTGCGCAACCGGCCGCTCACGCTGAAGCGCTACCCGGAGGGCGCGCAGGGCCCGTTCTTCTACGAGAAGCGCTGCCCGTCGCATCGCCCGCCGTGGGTCCGGACCGCCTCGGTGTGGAGCGGGGCGCGGGGGGAGGAGATCCGCTTCTGCGTCGTGGACGATCTCGCGACGCTGATCTGGGCCGTGAACCTGGCCGATCTCGAGATGCACACCTACCTCCACTGCGCGTCCGCCGTGGAGCGGCCGACGGTCCTCGCCTTCGACCTCGATCCCGGACCGCCCGCCGACGCCGTCCAGTGCTGCGACGTCGCGCTCGCCCTGAAGTCCCTCTTCGATCGGCTCGGCCTCGCCTCGTTCCCCAAGACGTCGGGGTCGAAGGGGCTCCAGGTGTACGTGCCGCTCAACACGCCGATCGGCTACGAGGTGACGAAGCCGTTCGCGCGAGCGGTGGCCGAGCTGCTCGAGCGCGAGCGGCCGGACCTGATCGTGTCGTCGATGAAGAAGGCGCTGCGCGCCGGCAAGGTGCTCGTCGACTGGAGCCAGAACGACGTCCACAAGACGACGGTCTGCGTCTGGTCGCTGCGCGCCAGGGAACGACCGACGGTCTCGACCCCATTGCGCTGGGAGGAGGTCCAGGCGGCGCTGCGGGCGCGGGACGCGGCCGGGCTCTCGTTCGACGCCCCCGAGGCGCTCCGCAGGTTCGAGCGCGGCGGCGACCTCTTCGCGCCCGTCCTGAAGCTCCGCCAGCGCCTGCCGGACCTGGCGGGCATCGCGAGGCCTCCGAAGGAGCGGGCGAGCCGGGCCTCCGGAGGGGCGCACCGCCGCCCCCCATCGGCTGCGCGCGGCAAGGCGAACGCTCGCCCGCCCGCCCGGGGCGGGAGCGGAGCGAGCCGGCGCGCACCGCCTCCGGGCGGTGGCCATGGCGCGGCGGAAGATGGATACCTTTCGTCGTGACGTGGGGGTCCTCTCTCGCCCCCCGTGCACGCTCGGGCGTGTGGCGCGCGCTGGCGTCGTGGAGGGGATCATGGAGAGGCATCAGCCCGCGGTGCCTGCCGCCGCGACGCCGGATCACCCGCACCTGCGAGGCCTGACCGCGCGCGAGCTCGTCACCGAGCTGGCGCAGAAGGCGAGCCTGCTCGTCCGCAAGGAGATCGAGCTCGCCAAGGCGGAGGCGCGAGAGCAGATCCGGACCGAGGTCAAGGCGGCGAGCGGTCTCGGCGTCGCGGGCGTGTGCGCCCTCCTCGCGCTGAACATGCTGCTCGTCGCGCTGGTGGCCGCCCTCGCGCAGGGCGGGGTCATGAGCGGCTGGCTCGCGGCGCTCGTCGTGGCGGCGGTGGTGCTCGCGATCGGGACGGTGGCCGGCCTCATCGGGTGGAGCAAGCGCGTGCGCAAGCCACTGCCCACGACGCGGCGCTCGGTCGAGGAGAACGTGCGATGGGCCAAAGAGCGCGTGGCGTGAACGGCGGGTCGCCGCGACCGTCGCACGAGCTCGAGGGCGAGATCTCGGCGCTCCGCGACGAGATCGGGGACCTGGTCGGCGAGCTGGATCGGCGCCGCCGCAACCTCTTCGACGTACGCGCGCAGCTGCGCGCCCACCCGGTCGCCGTCTCGATCGCCGGCCTCGCCGCGGCGGTGGTGCTGGGCGGGGCCGTGGCGTTGCTCGTCCACAACACGCGCCGCAAGCAGCGGCGGAGCTACAAGGCCCGCCAGCTGCGCGTCGCGCTCGGCCGCGTGATGCAGCACCCGGAACGGGTGGGCCGGGGCGAGCCGCCGCCGAGCGAGAAGATCCTGGCCGCCATCGGCACGACCGCCGCGGCGCTGCTCGTGAGGCGTGCCCTGGAGCGGGCGGTCCCCTCTCCGCGGGCGCGCCCCGGGCGAAAGCAGCAGGTGGACGGCCGTCCCGCCGCGCGCGCCTGACCTACGATCGCGCACCGCGCGGTTGCTCGCGCACGCACTCCTCCGGTCGCTTGTCGTCGCGGAGCCCCTTGAACGAGGGGTGACGCAGCTTGCCGTCGCTCGTCCACTCCGTGAACGCCACCTCGGCGACGAGCCTCGGCGTCACCCACCGCGCGTCTCGCATCCGCGGAGCGCCTTCGACCGGAGGCGTCTCCACGCGATCGGGCTCGAGCCGCCGGTACAGCTCGCGCCGAAGAGCGTCGGTGTAACCCGTCCCGACCTTGCCGGCGTAGACGAAGCGGCGCCCCTCGCGCACCGCGAGCAGCAGCGCGCCGATGGCTCGATCGCCACGCTTGATGGGCGTGTAGCCCACGACGGCGAGCTCCTGGCCGGCGGCCACCTTGACCTTGAGCCACGCGCGCGAGCGGCGGCCCTCGTAATGCGATCCGCGCTGCTTCGCGACGATGCCCTCCCAGCCCTCCCGCCGCGCCCGCGCCATCGCCTTCCCGACGGGACCTCGCACCTCCTCGGCGACCTGGAGGTTCGGTGGAGCCCCGGCGAGCAGGCTGTCGAGGAGCTCGCGCCGCTCCTCGATGGCGCGCTCGCGCAGGTCCTCGCCGTCGAGCCAGAGCAGGTCGAAGATCGCGTAGGAGACGCGCGAGCCGTCGGCGTGCAGCGCCTCGAACGCCGAGCCGCCCTTCCCCGCCGCGACCACCTCGCCGTCCAGCACCGCCTCCCCGACGACGAGCTCGCGCAGGGCGGCGGTCACGGCCGGGAAGCGCGGCCCGAGGTCGAGGCCGTTGCGGCTCTGCAGCGACATCTTCCCGCCCGAGACACCGGCCAGGGCGCGAAACCCGTCGTACTTCACCTCGAGGAGGTCTTCGGGGCGGACCTCCTCCTCGGTCGCGAGCGTGGCCAGCATGGGCGGCCAGACGCGCAGGAGGAGGTCGATCGGCGTCGGGTGCGCAGCGCGCAGCGTCTTCGCGGCGACGGGTCCGCGCGTGACGCGGCGCCCGGACACGACGGACTCGGGCCGCGCCGTGATCACGTCGTAGCGCGGGTCGGCCGCCTCGTCCTTCGCCTTGAAGAAGAGCCACTGGGGCTTACCCCCCGCGCTCCGAGTCCGGACGAGGTGCCACTCCCCGCGCAGCTTCTCCCCGTGCAGGGCGGCGCGGATGTGCCCCTTCTTCTTCTGCTGCACCGCCTGGCCAGGCGGCACGGTGTCCCAGGTCCCGCGGTCCCACACCAGCGAGTCGCCTGCGCCGTACTCGCCGTCCGGGATGCGCCCTTCGAACTCACCGTAGGCGAGCGGGTGATCCTCGGTCTCGACCGCGAGGCGCTTCACGCCTGGGTCATAGCTCGGCCCCTTCGGCACCGACCAGCTCGCGAGGGCGCCCTCCATCTCGAGGCGCAGGTCGTAGTGGAGCCGGCGCGCGTGGTGCTTGTGGATCATGAACGCGAGCGGCCCGGCCCGTCGCGGCCGGGGCCGATCCGGGGGCGGCTCGGGCGTGACCTGGAAGTCGCGCTTGGCGCCGTAGACGTCGAGCTTGCCCATGGGTCGCCTCTCCGCGAGAGACGTCAGCCGAGGGCGGCGCGCGAGGCGTCGGGATCGGGGGGCGCGCGCAGGCCCGGGAGGGCCGCCGCCCACGCCCCGGCGAGCCCGATCTCGACCGCCGCATCCGCGAGGTAGATGGGGTGGATCCGCCGCCGCCGGCCCGCGTACCACATGTCGATCGCCGCCAGCGCCCCCGACATCCCGGCGCCGAGCACCGCCGTCTCGAGCCCAGGCCGCTGGCGCTTTCCGGCCACCGCGAGCGCGAGCCCGGCGACCGCGATGAGCGCCCCGACCGTCTTCACGAGCCATCCCTCGAGCTTCGGCCCGGTCACCGCCTCGAAGGACGGCAGGTGGACGATGGGCCACAGCCCGGCCGCGATGAAGAAGGCGCCCTGCCCGACCGCGAGCCGGCGCGCCATGAGGGTCCTGTCCATGCCACGAAGATGGAGCGGCCACGGAAGGACGTGAAGACAGCGCGGGCACGCACCCCGCGCCGGGACCCGGTCGAGACCGGCCTCGCTACGCGACGTCCAGGACGCCGAGCGCCGGCAGCCTGATCTGGAGCGGCTCGAGCTCCTCTTCCGTCTGGATCTGCACCACCTCGTGCGTGGTCCGGTCCGCCAGGAGCTTGCGAACGAGCGCCTGGTTGAGCGCATGGCCACTGCGGCACGCGGTGAACGCCGCAATGAGCGGCATCCCGAGCAGCGCGAGGTCTCCCATCGCGTCGAGCACCTTGTGGCGGGCGAACTCGTCCGCGAAGCGCAGGCCGCCCGGATTCAGGATCGAGAACTCGTCGACCACGATGGCGTTCTCGAGGCTTCCTCCGAGCGCGAGGCCAGCCGCCCTCATGCGCTCCACGTCGCGCAGGAAGCAGAAGGTGCGCGCGCGCGCGACCTCCCGCGCGAAGACGCGGTCGGAGAAGACGAACGAGAAGGTCTGGTCGGTGATCAGCGGGTGACCGAAGTCCACGGTGAAGTGGACCGACAGCTCCTGCGCTGGCTCGACGCGCGCGACCTTGTCGCCGTCGCGCGCCTCGACGGGCCGTTTCACGACGAGGAAGCGCTTTCCGACGCGCTGCGTGCGGACGCCCGCCTCCTGCACGAGATAGACGAACGGCGCCGCGGAGCCGTCGACGATGGGGATCTCCGGGCCGTCCAGCTCGACGCGGCAGTTGTCGATCCCCATGCCGGTGAGCGCCGCCAGGACGTGCTCGACGGTCGCCACGCGCGCTCCGCCCAGGCCGAGGCTGGTCGAGAGCTGGGTGTCGACGACGTTCTCGGCGCGGGCGGGGATCTCGAGACCGAGATCGCGCCGCACGAACGTGATGCCTGCGTCGGGTGTGGCGGGCGCGAGCGTCAGGCTGGCGGGGTGGCCCGAGTGCAGGCCCACTCCGCGGCAGCTCACCTTGCGCGCTACCGTCCGTTGCTCCCAGTTCGCCATCGTGACGCCGTCCTCCGTCCCGTCCCGCCACTCAACCCTCGCCGACCGCAAAGGGTGCGGTTGCGGCGGACCCACGTCCGGGCGGCCGATTCAGCAATTCACGTGCCGTCCTCGTGATTGGACCGGCTCACAGCGGCTACGACCAGGCCTGACCGGAATCAGACGTCTTTACGAAGACCTCGCCGTGTGATCAGGACACATCCCCCGACGTACCTGCCTTCGACGCGGGGAGTGGACCCCGCCCGGCGCGACATCGATGTCAGGGTCTGCAACGTCCAACGCAGATCTGACGCGGCGGGTTATACCATGAGCCCGGACGCGGGGAAGAAAGTCCCGCTCAGGTGGGACCCGCGTGATTCCTCTCAAGGACGACATCCCGGTCCGACGGCCGCCCGTGGTGACCATCGCGCTCATCGCCGCGAACGTCGCCGTGTTCCTTTGGCAGGTCACCGTCATCGGCCTACCACTGTCGGTGCAGGTGGGCGGTGTCATCCCGTACGAGATCCTGACACTCCACGATGTGCCGCCGAGGGACCTGGTGGCGCCCCCGTTCACCATCCTGACCAGCATGTTCCTGCACGGCGGCTTCATGCACATCGCGGGAAACATGCTGTTTTTGTGGATCTTTGGGAACAACGTGGAGGACGTGCTGGGCCGCGTGCGCTTCGTGCTCTTCTACGTTGCGTGCGGGGTGGTGGCGGCCCTCTCGCAGGTGGCGGTCGCGGCGCTCGGGACGGATGAGGCGTCACTGCTCGTCCCCATGGTCGGCGCGAGCGGCGCCATCGCCGGTATCCTCGCCGCCTACATGGTGCTCTTTCCCCGCGCCCGGGTGCTGACGCTCGTCCCGATCTTCTTCTTCATCCGCCTCATCTACGTCCCGGCCGGCTTCTTCATCGGGCTCTGGTTCCTGCTCCAGCTCGTGAGCGCGTTTCTGGGCGACCAGGGCAGCGGTGTCGCGTTCGTGGCACACGTGGGCGGATTCGTCACGGGGTTCGTGCTCGTGAAGATGCTCGCCCCACGGGCGGGTTGGCGGGCGCGAGGGACGGGGTGGTGAGGGCGAGTCGGGGGGCGTCGCAGGCGACGTCGAGGTCGAGGTCGAGGTCGAGCTCGCCCAACGAAACCTAGAACAACCCGCCCTGATTGCCCTGCGGGCGCACCTTCCCAAGGTGCGCGTACGCGGGGGGGAGCGCGATCCGCCCGCGGGGGGAGCGCGCCAGGTAACCCTCGCGGACGAGGAACGGCTCGTACACGTCCTCGATCGTCTGGCGCTCCTCGCCGACGGCGGCGGCGACCGCATCGATGCCGACCGGACCGCCGCCGAAGGTGTCGATGACGCAGCCGAGGATGCGCCGGTCCATGCCGTCGAGCCCGTTCGCGTCGACCTCGAGGCGCTCGAGCGTGAGGTCGACGATGCGCCGATCGAGCCGGCCCTCACCCTCGACCTGGGCGAAGTCGCGGGCGCGCTGCAGCAGGCGGATGGCGATGCGCGGCGTGCCGCGGGCGCGGCGCGCCAGCTCCTCGGCGCCGTCCGGCTCGAACGCGAGACCGAGCTTGCGGGCAGCGCGCCGCACGATCTCGTGCAGCTCCCGGGCGCCGTAATAGTCGAGCCGCTCCTGAATGGGGAAGCGGTCGCGCAGCGGGCTCGCGAGCAGCCCCGTCCGCGTCGTGGCGCCGACGAGCGTGAACCGCTCGAGCTTCATCTCCATGGTCTGCGCCCCGAGCCCGGCCCCGAGGACCACGTCGAAGCGGAAGTCCTCCATGGCCGGGTAGAGCGCCTCCTCGACCGCGGGCGCGAGCCGGTGGATCTCGTCGATGAAGAGGATGTCGCGCGGCTGGAGCGCGGTGAGCAGGCCCGCCAGGTCGCCCTTCTTCACCAGCGCCGGGCCGCTCGTCACGTGCAGGTTCACCTGCAGCTCGCGACCGAGGATGTGCGCCAGCGAGGTCTTGCCTAGCCCGGGCGGGCCGGACAGGAGGACGTGGTCGAGCGCCTCCCCGCGCTCGCGGGCGGCGCGGGCATAGACGCGGAAGTTGGAGACGAGCTTCGCCTGACCGACGTACTCGTCGAAGGTGGCCGGGCGCAGCGACTGCTCGAGGCGCTCCTCGCCCTCCTTCGCCTCGGCGGAGACCTCGCGGACGGGGCGCGGTGACATCGGCGTGAGCGTATCAGAGGCGACCGACGTCGGGACGATCACACGCGCAGCAGCTTCAACGCGTCGCGGAGCAGCTCGTCCAGGCCCCGCTCGCCGCCCTTCTCGCGCAGCGCTTCGGCCGCGGCGGTCGCCTGGGCGGGCTTGAAGCCGAGGCCGGTGAGCGCCTGCTCCAGCTGCTCGAAGCGCCCACCGCCCGCGCCGGCGGGCCGCGGCGCCGCGGCGCGAGCGAGCGCGACGAGCTTCTCCTTGAGCTCGACGACGAGGCGCTCGGCGGTCTTCTTCCCGACGCCGGGCACCTTCGTGAGGCGCGCCACGTCGCCCTCGGCCACCGCCCGCGCCAGCTCGCGCGGCTCGATGCCTGACAGGATGTTCTGCGCCGCGCGCGGCCCCACGTTCTTCACGGCGATGAGCTCCTGGAAGACCGACTCCTCCTCCTCGCTCGCGAAGCCGAAGAGCTGCAGCGCGTCCTCGCGGACGTGGGTGTAGGTGCGGAGGGCGGCCCGCTCGCCCGGCGGCGGCAGCGCCGCCAGCGACGTCGCCGAGAGCTGCACCCGATACCCGACGCCGTTCACGTCGACGATGGCGTGGTCGTCGCGCTTCTCGGCGACGGTCCCGGTGAGGCGTGCGATCAAGAGACCTCCGCGAAGCGCCGGACGGAGGAGCGCATCACCCCGGCCGCGCGAAGCCGGGCGGTCGGACGGGCCCGGTCCAGCGCATGGGCACGCGGCGCGCCGCGATCGCCCCGCGCCAGGTGACACACCGCGATGGCGACAGCGTCGGCCTCGTCGGCGAGCCGCGCCTCGAGCCCGAACAGCGCGCGGGCGGTGCGGACCATCTGCGCCTTGTCGGCGCGCCCGCTCCCGGTGAAGGCTCGCTTCACCTCGGCCGGCGCGTACTCGTGGACGGGGAGGCCGGCTCGCGCGGCAGCCGCGAGCGCCACCCCGCGCGCCTGGCCGAGCGCGAGCGCCGACCGCGGCGAGCGCCCGCAGAAGGCGGTCTCGACGGCGACCGCCTCGACCTCCTCGAGGGCCATCACCCGCGTCAGCGCCTCGAGGATGTGGCCGAGCCGCTCGGCCATGGGGAGGGCGCCCGGGACGATCACGCCGGAGGCGAGGCGCACCAGCCGCCCGCCGCGCCTGGCCACGATCCCGTAACCGCAGCGCTGCGTGCCGGGATCGATGCCGAGGACGACCACCGGCGCATCGTCGCACGACCCTGAACTGGCGTCTAGTTACTGTCGAGCGCCAACCGTCGAGCGCGGCGCAAGCCGCGGAGACTCCTCCATCGAAGCAGGAACCGCCTGCTCCACGAATCCGCTCCAAAGCCTGCTCCGGTGACCACTGGAATCCGTCCCGAGCGGCTCAGGTAACCTGCGGCGGAAACAAGGTCGGATACTGCGCGAGCACCGTCCGCCGGAGCCGCGGCAGGAACACATGGAACGTTGCGCTCGCGGCGAGCACCACGAGCGCCCCGACGAGCAGCACGCCCGCCACGCCGAAGCGCGCCGCGGCGATGCCGCCGGCGAGCGCGCCGAACGGCGTCGTCCCGATGAACAGCGTCGAGAAGAGGCCCATGACCCGGCCCCGCATCTCCGAGGGCGCCAGCCCCTGCAGCAGCGTCATGGTGCCCGCGGCCTGGGTGAGGAACCCGAACCCGACGAGCACCAGCGCCGCGCAGGAGAGCGCCGGTCGGCGCGACAGCGCAAGCACCGCCAGCCCGAGCCCGAGCGCCGTCGTGCCGTACGCGACGCGCCGGCCGAGGCCGCGGAGCCCCGTCCTGAGCAGCAGCGAGACGCCCGCCGCGAGCGCGCCCACCCCGGCGCAGGCCTGCAGCGTACCGAGGAGCCGCGCGTCTCCGCCCAGCACGTCCTTGGCGAAGGCGGGCAGCAGGCTCAGGTACGGCAGCCCGAAGAAGCTCGTCACCGCGAGCAGGGCGAGCAGCGCCCGAACGTGCTGCGTGCGACCGGCGTAGGCGATGCCCTCGAGGAGGTGGCCGCGCCGGCTGCCGTGGTGCGGCCGCGCCGGCGGCACGTCCATCACGGCGAGCGCCCAGATCGTCCCCGCGAAGCTCACCGCGTTGAGCGCGAAGCAAACCCCTTCGCCGAGGGTCGCCACCGCCCAGCCCGCCAGCGCCGGCCCGACCGCCCGAGCCCCGTTCACCACGCTCGAGTTGAGCGCGAGCGCGTTCGGCATGTCCTCGCCTGCGATCTCCCCCAGGAGCGCCTGGCGGGCGGGGATCTCGAACGCGTTCGAGAGCCCGAGCAGGCAGACCAGCACCAGCAGCATCCACGGCCGGACGACCCCCGTGAGCGTCACCGCCGCCAGCACCGTCGCCTGCAGCACCGCGTTCACCTGCGTGAAGAGCACGATGCGCCGTCGCGGGTACCGGTCGGCCAGCGAGCCAGCCAGGATCCCGAAGAGGAAGACGGGCACCTGGGCGAGGAACCCGAGCAGCCCGAGCATGGCCGTGGAGCCGGTGAGCCGGTACACGAGCCAGCCCTGCGCGACCGACTGCATCCACGTGCCGACGAGGGAGATGCACTGACCGGCGAAGAAGAGCCGCAGGTTGCGGTGGCGCAGCGCGGGCACGGCGGAGAGCCATCGCATCGGCGCCGCGAGTCTACCTCGCCGCTCGCGCCACCGCCCGAGGGCGTGGGCCGTCCCGGGTGTTCAGAACGACCCTGCGCCGGGTTATGTTGCGCGCCCCGTGCCCTCTCCCCGCCCCATCCGCGCCGAGCTCGGCGCCCTGCTCCGGCTCGCGTTCCCGCTCGCGGTCGCGAGCGCCGGGCAGGCCGCGATGGGGCTCGTGGACGCGGCGGTGTGCGGGCGCGCCGGCGCGGTGGTGCTCGCCGGCGCCGGCCTCGGCAACGTGCTGTTCCTGGCGCTGGCGGTGGCCGGCATGGGCCTGATGATGGGGCTCGATCCGCTCGTGGCGCAGGCGTTCGGGGCGGGCGACGCGCGGGGGGCGCGGCGGCTCCTGTGGCAGGGCACCTGGCTCGCGCTCGGCGCCGGCGTGCTCCTCGCACTACCGTGGGCGCTCGTGCCGCTCGCGCTCCGCCCGCTCGGGATCGAGGACGCCGTGGCGCGCGAGGCCGGCCGCTTCATCTGGACCCGGCTCCCGAGCCTGCCCGCGCTGCTCTTCTTCGTCGCCGCGAAGTCCTACCTGCAAGGGCTCGGGCTGACCCGCGCCGTGCTCCTCTCGACCGTCGTCGCCAACGTCGTCAACCTGGGGCTCGGCCTGCTGTTCGTGTTCGGTGGCGAGAGCCTGCCTGGCTGGGCCGGACCGCTCCGCGCGATCCCGCCGCTCGGCGCGGCGGGGAGCGCGCTCGCCAACTCGAGCGTCACCGTGGTGCAGGCGCTGTTCCTCGCCGCGGCGGTCCGCGCGATGCGCGTCGAGGGGGGCGTCACCGGCCAGCGCCGACCGCGGCGCGGCGACATCCTCCGCGCGGCGCGGGTGGGTGCCCCCATCGCGCTGCACCTCGCGGCCGAGGTGGGCCTGTTCGCGCTGGTGGGCTTCCTGGCCGGCCGGCTCGGGCGCGCTCCGCTCGCCGCGCACCAGATCGCGATCGCGCTCGCCAGCACGACGTTCACCTTCGCGGTCGGCATCGGCAGCGCCGGCGGAGTCCGGGTGGCCTGGGCGGTGGGCGCCGGGGACACCGCGCTCGCGCGCCGCGCGGGCCTCACCGCCTTCGCCGCCGGGGCAGGCGTCATGGCGATCTCCGGGCTCGGTTTCTTCGTCCTCGCCGTACCGCTGGCGCGGCTCATGACGAGCGATCCGTCGGTCGCGCCGGTGGCGGCCACGCTCCTGTCGGTGGCCGCGGTGTTCCAGATCTCGGACGGGATCCAGGCGGTGGGGGCGGGGGTGCTGCGCGGCGCTGGCGACACCCGGTACACCTTCGGCGCGAACATGGTCGGGCACTGGGCGGTGGGCCTGCCCGTCGCGATCGCGCTCGGCCTCGGCGCGGGTCTCGGCATCATCGGCCTGTGGTGGGGCCTGTGCGCCGGGCTGTCCGCGGTGGCCGCGGCGTTGCTCCTCCGCTTCCTGCGCCTCTCGTCACGCCCCATCACGCCGCTGGCGGCGGTGGCACCATTCCCCGCACCTGAGAGCCTGTGAAAAAATCCCCTCACAGGCCCTGACAGGAGGACCTCGTGCGCGTGCTCGTCATCGGCGGGACCCGGTTCGTCGGCTACCTCTTCACGTGGCGGCTCCTCGCGCAGGGGCACCGGGTGACGCTCCTGCACCGCGGGACGATGCCCGACCCGTTCGGCGATCGCGTCGAGCGCCTGCGCGGCGACCGGACCGGACCCGAGTTCGCGCGGCTCCTCGCTGGCCGGGACTTCGATGCCTCGGTGGACTTCGCCGCCTACAGCGGCGAGGACGGGCGGCAGGCGGCGCAGGTGCTCGCCGGGCGCGTCGGACACCACGTCCACGTCTCGACCGGACAGGTGTACCTCGTCCGCGTGCCGCGGCCCGCGCTCGCGGCGCGCGAGGAAGACTACGAGGGGCCGGTCATGCCGCGCCCGGCCGGTGGGCCGGACCTCGCCGAGTGGGAGTACGGGATGGGGAAGCGCGCCTGCGAGGACGCGCTGGCCGAGGCTTTCGAGCGGCTGCGGTTCCCCGCCACGCGGATCCGCGTCCCGATGGTGAACGGCGAGCGCGACTACTTCCGGCGGCTCGAGACCTATCTGTGGCGGCTCCTCGACGGCGGCCCGCTGCTCCTGCCCGACGGCGCCCCACCGCGGACGCGACACGTCCACGGCGACGAGGTGGCGCGCTTCCTGGCCGGGATCCTGGGACGGCCGGCGACCTTCGGCCGCGCCTTCAACCTGGCGCAGGAGGAGACTCCCAGCCTGCCGGAGCTGATCGCGAAGCTGCGCGCGATCGTCGGCTCGCGGTCGGAGCTCGTGCCGGTCGCGCCGGACGCGGTCGAGCGGGCCGGCCTCGACCCGCTCGCGCTGTCGCCGCTCTCGACCCCGTGGATGTCGTTCGTCGACCCCACGCGCGCCCGCGACGAGCTCGGGTTCCGGCACCTGCCGCTCGAGGCCTATCTCGGCCGCATCGCGGCGAGCTTCCTCGCCCACCCTCCCCTCGCGCCGCCGCCCGGGTACGAGCTGCGGCAGCGGGAACTGGAGCTGGCCGCCGCGCTTCACGCCTAGTGTCGCTCCGCAGAAGTGAAGAGCCAGTTCACTGTAGGTCTGCTCCGCGGCACTTCGCGGGGAAGGCTCCGGGGCTTGCAGGAAAGCCGCAAGCCCCGGGCCCTCCCCGCGGGCCCTACCGGGGGAGGCGGGGTCGACCCATCGGCGCGCGATCGATCGTAGCGCGCCGATAGGTGCCCCGCTCCCACGAACCCCCACCCGCGTGGCGCGCGCCCGGTGGGCTCACTTCTTCCGACGCGCGCCACTAGGTTCCGGCGCCGTCCGCCGGTTACGCTCCTCCCGTGCGCTACTCCCTGCCGCAGCCGTACCGGGACCTCGACCACACGGCCGACGTCGGCGTGGCCGTGGAGGGCGCGAGCCCGGAGGAGGCGCTCGCCCGCCTCGTGCTGGCCTACGCCGCCCTGCTCTCCGGGAATGCGCCGGTGGACGTCGAGCGCGACGAGCGGGTCGCGGTGACCGCGGATCGTGGCGGACCAGACCTGGCGGTCGCGCTCCTGCGCGAGCTCCTCTTCCGGTTCGCCGTCGAGCGCGTCCTCCCCGGTGCGTGCGAGGTGACGCTCCTCGCTCCGGAGCGGGCCGAGGTGACGGTCGGGTTCGGGCGTTACGACCCCGAGCGCCACGACGGGTTCGATCTGAAGGCCGTGACGCGGCACGCGGCGCGGTTCGAGCGCGGGGAGGAAGGGGTCTGGAGGGCGCAGGTGGTGTTCGACGTCTGAGGGGTCGGGTCGGGGTCGCGGTCCTGTCGCGGTCGCGGTCGCGGTCGTCACCGCTAAGGTTGCCGGTTATCTCCCTCGCCATGAAGCTCCGCAGGATCGAGGGCGACCTCTGGGAGATCGCCCAGGAGGGCCGGATGAAGGTGCCCGGCCGCGTCTACTCGGTCGGCCCCCCCGCTCCGGACGAGCACGCGCTGGCGCAGGTGGCGAACGTCGCCCACCTGCCCGGGATCCTCCGCTTCTCCCTCGCGATGCCCGACATCCACTGGGGGTACGGATTCCCCATCGGCGGGGTGGCGGCGGTCGACGCGGACCGCGGCGCCATCTCGCCCGGGGGCGTCGGCTACGACATCAACTGCGGCGTGCGCGTGATCACGACCCAGCTCGACGCACAGTGGATCCGCGCCCGGCTGCACCAGGTCACGGCCCAGCTCTTCCGGGACATCCCCGCCGGCGTCGGCGCCAGCCGCGCTCTGCCGCGCCTCTCCGTCGAGGAGCTCGAGGACGTCCTCCGCGAGGGCGCCCGCTGGGGCGTGAAGCGCGGCTTCGCCGCCGCGGGCGACGACGCGGACCGGTGCGAGGAGGGCGGGCGGCTCTCCGGGGCGGAGCCTTCCCGGGTGAGCGCGCGCGCCCGGCTCCGCGGCGCGGACCAGGTCGGCACGCTCGGCAGCGGCAACCACTTCCTCGAGATCGATCGCGTCGCCGAGATCTACGATGAGCCGGCGGCGGAGGCGTTCGGCCTGTACCCGGGGCGGGTCGCGCTCCAGATCCACTCCGGGTCGCGCGGGCTCGGGTACCAGGTCTGCGACGAGGCCCTGGCGGCTCTCGCGCAGGCGGGGCACGACTTCGGAGACGACTACCGCGAGCTGCCGGACCCGCAGCTCGCCTGCGCGCCGATCGCGAGCGAGCCTGGCCGCGCGTACCTCGGCGCCATGCAGGCGGCCGCGAACTTCGCCTTCGCCAACCGGCAGGTGATGACCGGCCTCGCCGTCGGCGCGCTCGAGCACGCGCTCGGCGCATCGGACACGGAGATCGGCGCCCGCCTGCTCTACGACGTCTGCCACAACATCGCGAAGCGCGAGACGCACCTCGTCGACGGCCGGCCGCGTGACGTCCTCGTCCACCGCAAGGGGGCGACCCGCGCCTTCGGACCCGGCGACCCGCGCGTCCCCGCCCCTTACGGCCAGGTCGGCCAGCCCGTGCTGATCCCCGGCGACATGGGCCGCTACTCGTACGTCCTGGCAGGTACCGCGCGCGCGATGGCGGACACCTTCGGCTCCTCCTGCCACGGCGCGGGCCGCCTCCTCTCGCGGGGGCAGGCGCTCAAGTCCGCGCGCGGGCGCTCCATCGCGCGCGAGCTCGCCGACCGGGGCATCGAGGTGCTGTCGCGCGGGAAGAAGACCCTGGGCGAGGAGATGAGCGAGGCCTACAAGGACGTCGCCGACGTGGTCGGCGTCATGGCGCGCGCCGGCATCACGCGGCTCGTCGCCCGCCTCGAGCCCATGGGGGTGGTCAAGGGCTGATCACCGTCCGGAGGTCACTGTCCCGAACGCGTGCACGAGTCCGAGCCCGAGCCCTGTCGTTCGGGGCGCGGGCTCGTTCACGGGACCGCCACGCCTCTGCTCTCAAGTAGGGGTGCCCCAACCGGCGGTCGCGCTGCGGGCGAGCCGCTCCCCGGCACGCCTTAGATTCGTTCCATGGACGCCTCTCGCTCTCCCCTCATCCTCCTGCCCGGCGGGAGATCCGCGACCGCGCCGGACCGCCGCTCGGTCGCGCAGCTCCGCCTTCTCGGAGGTGGTGAGGCCGCGGACCTGGAGGAGGCGCTGGCGGAAGCGGTCGAGACGGCGCGGCTCATGCGCGTCGAGATCGAGCGCCGCATCGCCCGCGCGCTCGACGCCTTCCAAGACCGCGGCTAGCTCGCCCTCGACCCGAGCGGGGTTCCCTGCGCCGCCGCGCCGCCCAAGGAGCTGAAGGGCGCCATCAAGGGCGCGCTCGATCCAGACAAGCACGAGCGGCGTGAGCTCACCACCCGCCGGCCCCGTTCCGCGCGGCACACGGGCCGGGGCTGACCTATGTACGGGGGCGTGATCGAGAAGACGCTCCCCGGCGCGTCCGCCTACTCCAGCGAGCTTCACGCGCGGCTCACCCAGGCGGTTGCCGACAAGGGGCCCGGCTACCGGCCACGCACGCACCACCTCGCAGGGGATCGCCCGCGCTTCACGAACCGGCTCATCTTCGAGGCGAGCCCGTATCTCCTCCAGCACGCTCACAACCCCGTGGCCTGGTGGCCGTGGTGCGACGAGGCGTTCGAGGAGGCGCACCGGAGCGGCCGCCCCGTCTTCCTCTCCATCGGCTACTCGACCTGCCACTGGTGCCACGTCATGGAGCGCGAGTCCTTCGAGGACGAGGAGGTCGCGCGCTACCTCAACCAGCACTACGTCGCGATCAAGGTGGACCGCGAGGAGCGGCCCGATGTCGACGCCATCTACATGACCGCCGTGCAGGCGCTCACGGGTGGCGGGGGCTGGCCCATGACGGTCTTCCTGGGACCGGATCGCGAGCCGTTCTTCGCCGGGACGTACTTCCCGGCGCGCGATGGCGATCGCGGCCCCGGGCGCGGCCTGCTCTCGATCCTGAAGGAGATCATCGCGGTGTGGCAGAAGGATCCGTCGCGCGTGAAGAACGCCGGCAGGACCCTCGCCGAGGCCATCCGCGTCGCGCTCTCGGGCTCGGACGCCGAGCCGGCGGGCGACGTGCCCGGCGCCGAGCCCATCCAGCGGGCGGTGCGCTTCTTCGAGGGCGTCTTCGACGCCCAGCACGGCGGCGTGAACCGGGCGCCCAAGTTCCCCTCCAACGTCCCGATCCGGCTGCTGCTGCGGCACCACCGGCGCACGCAGGACCCAGGGTCGCTGCACATGGCGCTGCTCACGCTGGAGCGGATGGCGGCCGGCGGCCTCATGGACCAGATCGGCGGCGGCTTCCACCGGTACTCGACCGACGAGCGCTGGCTCGTGCCGCACTTCGAGAAGATGTTGTACGACAACGCGCTGCTGGCGGTGGCCTACGCAGAGGCGTGGCAGGTCACGGGCCGGCGCGATCTGGCGCGGGTCGCGCGCCAGACGCTCGACTACATGCTGCGCGAGCTCACCTCCGAGGAGAGCGCCTTCTGGTCCGCGACCGACGCCGACTCGGAGGGCGAGGAGGGCCGGTTCTTCGTGTGGGACGAGCGCGAGATCCGCGAGCTGCTCGGCGGTGACGCGGATCGCTTCATCGCGTACTACGGCGTGACCGCGGGCGGGAACTTCGAAGGTCGAAACATCCTCCACGCGGACGCGCCCGACGAGGAAGCGTGGGAGGCGCTTTCCCCGGCGCGCGCCAAGCTGTACGCCGCCCGGGAACGGCGTCCCCGGCCGCTCCTCGACGACAAGGTGGTCGCCGCCTGGAACGGCCTCGGGATCTCCGCCCTCGCCTTCTGCGGCCGCGTGCTCGGAGAGCCGCTCTACGTCGAGGCGGCTGCGCGCGCGGCGCGGTTCGTCCTCGAGGAGCTGCGCCCCGCCGGACGGCTCGCCCGCAGCTGGCGCGCCGGCGCGCTCGGGCCCCCGGGGTTCCTCTCCGACCACGCGTTCCTCGTCCAGGGCCTGCTCGACCTGCACGAGGCGACGCTCGACCCCGACTGGCTGCGCGAGGCGGTCGCGCTCGCCGAGACCACCGAGCGGCTGTTCGCCGATCCGCGCGGCGGCTGGTTCGTGACCGGCCACGATCAGGAGAAGCTGCTCGCGCGCGAGAAGCCGACGCACGACGGCGCCGAGCCGTCGGGCTCGTCGGTCGTCGTCCTGAACGCCCTCCGGCTCGAGGCGTTCACCGGCGACTCGAGCTGGGCCCGCGTCGCGCGAGGCGCGCTGCGCTGGTACGCGCCCTCGCTGCGCGAGCAGCCGGTCGCGCTGACCGAGTTGCTCGTCGCGCTCGACGCGGCGCTCGATGGGCCGGGGGAGGTGGTCCTGGTCTGGCCCGAGGGCTCCGAGCCGCCGGCGCGGATGCTGGACGTGCTGCGGCGGACGTTCCTGCCCGCGCGCGCGATCACCGGCGCCGCGGAGGGCGAGGATCTGCTGCGGCTCGCGACCGCCGCGCCGGTGGCGCGCGGGCGCGTCACGGTCAGCGGAGTGCCGACCGCCTACGTCTGCGAGGGCGGCGCCTGCCGGCTCCCCGCCGTCACCCCGGAGAAGCTCGCGGACCAGCTGCGCCCGGTGCGGCCTTACCGCTGATCCGCGGCCCGCATCGACGCCACCACGGCCGCCGGGCGGTTCGTGATGATCGCGGCGACGCCGAGCCGCGACAGGCGCGCGACCTCCGCCTCGTCGTCCACCGTCCAGGCGCGCACGTCCAGACCACGCCCGCGCCACGCCTCGGCTCGCTCCGGCGTCACGAGCGACGCCTGGGCGTGGACGGCGCCGGGCCGGGCGATCCGCGAGGCCGCGCCGGCGCGCAGCCGCCAGGAGCGGCCCTCCGCCACGAGGAGCCCCCGCGCCACCTCGGGCGCCACGGCCCGGAAGGCCGCGAGGAGCAGGCCGTCGAACGAGGAGACGACGCATCGGTCGCCGGCGCGCGCCGCGCGCAGCACGCGCGCGACCGCCGCCGGGAGGCCGAGGTCGGGAAACCGCTCCGCCTTGAGCTCCACGTTGATCTCCGCGCCCGGCAGCGCCTCAAGCACCTCGGCGAGGAGCGGGATGCGCTCGCCGCGGAACCGGTCGCCCCGCCAGGCGCCGACATCGAGCGCGCGGAGGTCCCGCAGCGCGGCCCGGCGGACCCGGAGCGCCGCCCCGGCGGTCCGGCGCGTGTCCACGTCGTGGTGGACCACCACCTCGCCCGTCCCGCACCGCCACACGTCGAGCTCCACGCCGTCGGCCCCCTGCTCGACGGCCAGGCGGAAGGCCGCCAGGGTGTTCTCCGGTGCGTCCGCGCTCGCGCCGCGGTGGCCGAGAATTTTCGGGCGGGCGCTCGCCGTTGACCCGCTGTCTCCAGCCATGCCTCTCCTGGCTTTGGCTCTGCGACGACGCTAGGATATCCGTTCATGGGACTGCGATTGCCTGAAGTACTCATCATCCTCGTCGTGCTCGTGCTCGTGTTCGGCGCGAACAAGATCCCTCAACTGGGCGACGCGCTCGGGAAGGGGATCCGCAACTTCAAGAAGGCCTCGAGCGAGGATGACTCGATCGATGTGACGCCAAAGAGTGAATCCCAGGCGCAGCTGTCGCAGGGAGCCACCACCGCTGGCGCCCCGCGCGCGGCTGGCGCCTCCGAGAAGAAGGCCTAGCTCGATCGAGCGGCCGCCGGCGCCCCGCCGGGCGCCAGGCGGCTTGCCAGCGCGCGCACGAGCCAGTGCAGCGCGCCATCTCCCGCCAAGTCGGAGAGCTCGCGCGGCGACAGCCGCGGCAGGAGCTTCACGACCAGCGACGGCTCGGCGTACGGGTTGTGCGCGATCGCGCGCGCCAGCGCCGGGCGGGTCCGCCAGCGCCGGTCGTCTTGCAGGCATCGCAGCGTCTCCGGACGGCAAGGGCGGCGCGCCGCGATGCGCACCACCAGCTCCTCGGTGAGGCGCGGGTTCCTGAGCAGCTCGCCGACGACGGCCGGCTCGGCCTCGGCGGCGAGCCTCGCCAGCAGATCCGGATCGCCCGGCCGGCGCGCCAGCGCCTTCTTGTGACCGAGCGTCAACCGCGCGAGGCGCGCGTCGGCGCGATCGCGCGGCTCCTGCCAGGCGAGTCGCGGCGGCGCCGAGAGCAGCAGCTGCCGCACGTCGTCGAGCCCCGCCTCCACCGCCGCCGTGTAGACCGCGGCGAGCGCGTCGTAGGACAGCTCGGGATCAGGCGCCAGGAGCGCCTGCCCGATCGAGGCGGCGGGCTCCTCCTGGCCCGCCGCCGCCCTCTGGAGCGCGGCCGCGACGAGGCTGGCTCCCGAAGCGGGAGCGAGCCCGGAGAGGGCCCGGGCCGCCGCCCGAGCGCGGATCGGTCCCTCCTCGAGCGCGGCCAACCGCTGAGCGAGGAGCCGCGCCTGATCGGTCGCCGCCGGATGTCCTGCTCGCATCCTCACCGGCCCGGGGCGGCGTCGACCGTGGTCCGGACCTCGAGTCCGGAGAGGTCGGGCACGGGAGCCGGGAAGAGCACCAGGAACGGCGCCGCAGCGCCCGGAGGGAACCCTCTGGCGGCCCTCGCATCCATGGCTCGCCGCAGCGCCGCTGCGTCCTGCGCGCTCGAGATCGCGAACACCTCCTCGGGAGACGCGCTCGCTCCCGCGAGCGCCTCGGCCGAGGCGACCGTGCGCGATCCCTCGACGAGCGCCACGCGCACCCGTACCGGCCCGCGCGCGCCGCCGCGCGAGCGCACCTCGCCGCGCACCACCAGGACGGCGGGCCCGGCCGAGGTGTCGTAGAGCCCCGCGCGGACACCGGCCGTCTCGACCGGATCACCTCCGCCGCGACCCGTCGCCACGCGCAAGCTGCGGCGGAGATCGCCGCGCCACGCGAGCAGGCCGGCGGTGAGGGCGAGGAGCAGCCCCAGCGACAGCGAGTTCGCGGCCAGCGTGGAGACCCGGGTCCGGCGGCGCAGCCGCGGGAGCGCTGCGGTCGCGGTGAGGCCACCCACGTCGGCGCTGGCGCCGGCTTCGCGGGACACGGGCTCGGGCGCGCTCGGAACCGGCGCCGGGCCGTGGTCGGGGGCCGGCGTGCGCAGGGGCGAGGCGGACTCGACGTCCGGCTCGCGGATCGGCATGTCAGCGACGCTGGCGGCCGCGACTCGGAAGAAGTCCGGCTCGGGCGTGGGCTCGCGCGCGGGCAGGGGCGGAGGCGAGGCCCGCGGCGGCGGGGGCGGTGACGAGTCCTCGAGCGCGAGGGCGCCCGGGTCGATCGCCGGCGTGGCAAAGGACGGGTTCGCGGCCGCCGCCGCGACCGTGGCCTGCAGGGCCTCCGCCGCGCGCTCGACCCGGAGCGGCGGAGGCATCGCTGGGACGCCGGGGCTGAAAGGGTCGGGGCCGAGGCTCGCCGTGAACGGGTCGTCCGCGAACGGGTCGCGCGCGCGGGCGAGGGGGTCGCCGGGCGGTGGAACCGCGGTCGCGGCCGGCGCGAACGGGTCGCCCGGGAGGGCTGCGTCGCCTCGATCTGGCCCTGAGCGCGCGGTCCGGGTGGCCTGATCCGGCCCGGACGGGCTGCGCACCGCCTCCGCTCCGCCCTCCGGCGTCACCTCGCCCGAGGGCGCCAGCCTGAAGACGGCCTTGCAGGCGCTGCACCGGATGCGCGCGCCCGACGGCCCGATCCGGTCCGAGGCGAGCCGAAACCGCGTCTGGCACGAAGGGCAAATGATGATCATCGCGGGCGCCGCTGGCGGCGGCGAGCGTACAACGGTATGTCCTTGACCGGAAGAGAGGCCACAACGAGAATGCCGCTCTCACCTGCACATCCTCCTCCGGAGGATTCCCACATGGCCGAAGAGCAGATGCCGGGCGCCGAACCTTCCGGTTCGGACGCCTCGCGTGAGCCGAAGATCATCAAGCGCTACACGAACCGTAAGCTGTACGACACGGTCGAATCGCGCTACGTGACGCTCGACGAGATCGCGCAGATGGTGAAGGCCGGGACCGAGGTCAAAGTCCTGGACAACCGCACCAAGGAAGATCTCACCAGCGTCACCCTGGCCCAGATCATCTTCGAGGAGGAGAAGAAGACCTCCAAGATGAGCCTGCGCACGCTCAAGGATCTCATCCGGCACGGGGGCGAGAAGGCGGCCCAGATCGTGGAGGATACGCAGGCCGAGCTACGCGGGCGCGTGGAGGCGGTGCGCCAGGCGGCAGAGCAGCGCGTCCAGACCCTGCTCAAGTCGGGGCAGCAGACGACGGACCGCGCCAAGGAGATGGTGGCGGCCTCGCAGGAGGCCGTGGCGCAGTTCCAGCGGCGCGTGGACGAGCGCGTGCGCACGGCGGTCGAGGGGATGGGCTCCATCGCCGACCTCCGCCGCGAGATCGGCGCCCTCTCCGATCGCATCACGGAGCTGGAGCGGAAGCTCGACCAATTGAAGTAGGGCGGGGGCTCGTCCCCCGCCGCGGGGCTCTTCCCGTCAGCCTCGCGGATCAGCCCGATGCTGTAGGGCGGGGGCTTGTCCCCGCCGCGGGCTCATCCGCGCCTCACCCCTCCGCGGCGAGCGCCGGGGCGGCCGCGACCTCACGGTCGAACACCTCGTCCGCCAGCGCCGCCAGCGCCCGCGCGCCGCTCGATCCGGGCGCGTGCTCGAAGACGGTGAGCCCGTGGCTCTGCGCCTCGTCCACCTTGACCGACCAGCCGAGGACCGTGCGGGCGATCTCGCGCGGGAAGCGCTGGCGGAGCTTGGCCAGGATCTCGTCCGCGAGCTGCGTCTTCCGGTAGAGCGCCGGGACGATGAGGGTGACCGCCGGCGCCTCCCCGCGTTCGGCGCTAAGGCGGGCGAGGCTGTCCATGATCTCGGCGCAGCCATCGAGGGCGAGGTAGGTGAGCGCGACGGGCAGCACCACCTCCGTGGCGGCGCGCAGCACGTTCTCCGTGACGAGCGACACCGACGGCGGGGCGTCGAAGAGCACGAAGTCCCACCGCCCGGAGGGGAGCGCGTCGACGATCTCGCGCAGCTTGTCTCCGCGGTCGGCGTGGCTCGCCACCTCCACCGGGAAATCGGCCAGGGCCTTGTTGGCGGGGAGGAGGTCGAGGCCGGGGATGGCCGTGGCGCGCGCCACCGCGTCGAGAGGCGCGGTGCCGAGCAGGAGCTCCTTGACCGTCGGCGACATGGAGCGTACGTCGACGCCGAGCGACTTCCCCGCGTGTCCCTGCGTGTCGAGGTCGGCGATGAGGACGCGCTGACCGCGGCGGCTCGCCAGCCACGCTCCGATGTTCACGCACAGAGTCGTCTTGCAGGTGCCGCCCTTCTCGTTGATGAAGGCGATGCGGCGCATGATCACTCCACGGCGAACGGGTGCGCGGCGGTGGTCACGGGGTTCGATCCGACCCCGTCGTGGCGGTGGGCCGTTCGACCTTGGCGGCGATCCCGTCGAGCATGGCCTCGAGCTCGGCGAGCTTGCGCCGCAGCTCCTCCACCTCCTCGGTGGTGGGCAGGCTCACCGCCCCGAGGGCGGTGCGGACGCCGCGGTCGAAGGTGGACTTCGCGGTCATGGCCGAGGAGAGCACCGACTGCACGCCGTGCATGACGCGCTCGCTGGCGAGCAGCTGGGTCACGAGCCTCCCGACGCGCTCCTCGCCCGCCGACATGGCGCGCTTCACCGCCGGGTTCCTGAGCAAATCGTCGAGGATCATGGGTGGACTTCTTTCCTGGTGGCCGCTAGCTTGTCAAGCGCCGTGCCAGGGCTCGCCCTCCTCGACCACCGCCTGCTCATCGTCACGGGCAAAGGCGGAGTCGGCAAGTCGACGATCGCGGCGGCCCTGGCGCTCCTCGCCGCCCGCCGCGGCCGCCGCGTGCTGGTCTGCGAGCTCAACGCGCAGGAGCGGGTCGCCCCGCTGCTGGGCGCGCCGCTGGCCGGGTTCGAGACGCGCCAGGCGCTCCCGAACCTCTTCACCGTGAACGTGACGCCGCGCGACGCCATGCGCGAGTACGGCATCATGACCCTCCGGTTCAAGAGCATCTACGACGCGGTCTTCGAGAACCGCGTCGTCCGGTACTTCCTGCGGGCCATCCCCTCGCTCTCCGAGCTCGTCATGCTGGGGAAGGTCCTGTACGAGGTGCGGGTGCAGGAGCACGGGCGGCCGCGCTGGGATCTCGTCATCCTCGACGCGCCGGCCACGGGGCACGCCGTGCAGCTGCTGCGCGTCCCGGGCGCGCTCATGGACACGGTGCCGCCCGGCCCGCTGCGGCGGGACGCCGAGTGGATGCACGCCCTCCTCGTCGATCCGGGCACCACCTCGCTCTCGATCGTGACCTTGCCGGAGGAGATGCCGGTCAACGAGGCGATCGAGCTCGACGCGGCGGTCCGCGGCCTCCTCGGCATCGCCCGGGGCGCGCTGTTCGTGAACGCCATGCCCGAGGCGCGCTTCTCCGCCGAGGAAACCTCCCGCCTCTCCGACCTGGCGGCGGGAGGGGCACCCCTCGGCCCCGCCGCGCTCGCCGCCCGGCTGCAGGCAATCCGCGCCGAGCAGGCGGGCCGCTACCTGGCGCGTGCTCGCGCCGCGCTCGACCTCCCCACGGTGCTCGTACCACTCCTGGCCCGGGAGCAGTGGGACCTCGGCGCGGTGGAGGCCGTCGCGGCCGCGATCGCCGGCAGCGGCGAGGCCGGGGGCGAGCGCGCCGAGGTCGAGGCGCTCTCGCCACGACTGGAGCGGCTGTGATGGGCGAGCTCGCCGACCGGCTGCGCGGAAAGCGCATCGCGGTGTGCGTCGGCCCCGGCGGCGTCGGGAAGACGACCCTCGCCGCGGCCATCGGCCTCGGCCGAGCGCTCGCGGGCGGCAAGGTCCTCGTCTGCACCATCGATCCCGCGCGCCGGCTCGCGAACGCGCTCGGGCTCGAGACGCTTGGCAACGTCGAAGCCCACGTCCCCGAGCACCGGCTGGCCGAGGCGGGGCTGCGCGCGCGCGGGCAGCTCTTCGCCATGATGCTCGACGCGAAGCGCACGTGGGACGACCTCGTGGCGCGGCACGCCCCTGACCGCGCGCGCCGGGAGCGCATCTACCGGAACCGCCTGTACCAGCAGCTCTCGAGCGCCCTCGCCGGCTCGCAGGAGTACATGGCGATGGAGAAGCTCTACGAGCTCGCCACCGAGCGCGACTACGACCTCATCGTGCTCGACACGCCGCCGACCGCGCACGCGCTCGATTTCCTCGACGCGCCCGACCGCATCCTCGACCTCCTCGGCAACGACACGGCGCGCACGTTGCTCGCGCCGGCCGTGTCGGCCGGCCGCGTCGGCCTGCGCCTCTTCCAGCTCGGCGGGACGTACGTGGCGAGGACCATGGCTCGCTTCACGGGCGCCGAGGTGCTCCAGGATCTGGCCGACTTCATGGCGAGCTTCCAGGGCATGTACGATGGGTTCAAGGAGCGCGCGGCGGCGGTGCGGTCGCTCCTCGCGGAGCCGCAGGTCGGGTTCGTCCTCACCTCGTCCGCGAGCCCGCGCTCGGTCGACGAGGTGCTCTTCTTCCACGAGCGACTGCTCGCGGAGGGCATGCCGATCGCCGGCGTCGTCGCGAACAGGGTGACGCCCCAGCTGTGGGGCACCGGGCCGCTCCCCGATGCCGCCGACCTCGAGGCGGCGCTGGCGGCCCACGGCGCGCCGGACGGGTCCTTCGCGGCTCGCCTGGCGCGGACGCTCTCCGAGCACGAGCAGCTGGCGAGGGTCGACGCGCGCGAGGTGGCGCGCCTGTTCGAGGAGAGTTCGGGGGCGCACGTCGCGCTGCCGCGGCTCGAGACCGACGTCCACGACCTCGCGAGCCTGGCGCGCCTCGCCGAGGCGCTGTGAGGGGTCCGGAGGGTCGTTCACGGACCTCGACCCCGACCCTGACTCGGCTTCAAATCGTCAGCTCATCGCACACTGAACACCGGCGGATCGATCCGCGTCGACCGGCAGGCGGGGCACGCCGAAGGGCGGCCGAGGCGATCGCGCTTGCGGAAGACGTAGCCGCACGCCACGCACGCCGCCGGCTCGACGTGTAGCGCCTCGCCGCGCGCCTCGAGCGAGCGGGCGAGGTGCGCGAGGTGCTCGGGGACGTCGCGCTCTCGCACACCCACCTCGACCGACAGCTCGCGCGCCGTGGCCGGCGCTCGGCGCAGCGCGTCCGCGAGCGCCTCGCGCACGGTGGCGGCGCGCGGCGCCGGTGTGGGGGGCAGCTTCGAGGGTGGCACGGCGACAGGAGTAGCCGCTCCGGCGGGGCGCCGCACGAGTCGGCGGGTCGAGCGCGCGACGCCGTCGGCGCCGCGGCGCGACGCGCTCGATCCGGACTAGGATATCTCCATGCGCGCTGAACGCCTGGAGATCGCCACCCACGAACGATGCGAGCTCGTCGAGATCACGGGGGAGATCCGGGCGGCGCTGGCGCGCGCCGGCCTCACCGACGGTGCGGTCCTCGTCTACGGCCCGCACACCACCGCGGGGATCACCATCCAGGAGAACGTCGACCCTGACGTGCGACGCGACCTGCTGCTGGCCCTCCAGAACGCCGTGCCGGACACCGCGCCGCACGGCGCCTACCGCCACGGCGAGGGCAACTCACCCGCGCACGTGAAGGCTGCCCTCCTCGGCGCCTCGCAGCTCGTCCCGGTCGAGGGCGGCGAGCTGCAGCTCGGGACGTGGCAGGGCGTCTTCCTCGTCGAGCTGGACGGCCCGCGGCGGCGGCACGTCCTGCTCCGGTTCCTGGCCGACGCACCGTGAGGCTGGTCCGCGGACCCGCGCTCGCCGCGCTCGTCCTCCTCGCCTGCGCCCACGGCGCGGTGGGCCCCCAGGCACGGTCCGCGGGGCCGATCGATCCCTCGCTCGCGGGCCGGAACGACGAGGAGCTGTTCGCGCTCGGCAGCGCGGCGGCTCAGGAGGGCGACGATCCTCGCGCGGCCGCTGCCTTCGGCAGGCTCGCCGACGACCATCCCACCTCGCCGCGGGCGGCGGCGGCTCTGCTCGGCGCCGGGCTGGCGGAGCGGCGGCTGGGCCGGCTCGAGGCGGCCCTGACGCGCTTCGAGGCGCTCTCCGCGCGGGGCGCAGGCGACGCATCCGACGAGGGCAGGTTCCTCTCCGCCGAGTGCCTGTGGCGGCTCGGCCGGCGCGCCGACGCGCGCGCGCTCCTCGATGGCCTCGCCGCGCGCGGCGACCTCGCCCCGGCGCTGCACCTCCGCGCGGTGAGCGAGCGGGCGGTCCTCGATCTCGAGCAGGGCGAGGCGGAGCGGGCTCGCGCCGCGCTGCTCGACGGGCTCGCGGCGTTCGAGCGCGCCGGCGAGCGCGAGCGGCTCGACCCGCGCGACACGGCCCAGGCGCGCTTTTACCTGGGCGAGGCGGAGCGCTCCCGCTTCCTGGCCGCTCCACTCGACCCCGGCCGCTCCGACGCTGACGCCCTGCGGGGCGAGCTCGAGGCGAAGGCGGAGCTGCTGCTCGCGGCTCAGGAGTCGTACCTCGCCGCGATGCGCACCGGCCACCCCGCGTACGCGGTCGCCGCCGGAGCGCGCGTCGGCGAGCTGTACGACGACCTCCGCCGGCAGCTCGTCGAGGCGCCGCTGCCGCCCGGCCTCGACGCGGCGGGCGAGCGCGCCTATCGCGCGGAGCTCCGCGAGGAGGTCAAGGTGCTCGCCGCCAAGGCGCTCGTCGCCTACGAGGAGACGCTCTCGGCGGCCCGCCGCGCCGGCGTCGAGAACGACTTCGTCCCCCGCGCCGAGGAGGCGCTGGCTCGCATGCGGCAGGAGCTGCAGGTCAACGAGCCCTGAGCTTCAACGAGCCCTGAGCTTCAAGGAGCCCTGAGCTGCTCGCTGTACATCGCGTCGAGCACCGGGAGGTAGCGCTGCTCGATGACCTTCCGCCGCAGCTTCTGGCTCGCGGTGACCTCGCCGGCGGCCTCGCTGAACTCGCCCGGCAGCACCGTGAACCGCTTCACGGTGGCGAAGCGCGGCAGGCTGGCGTTGAGCGCGTCGAGTGCGCGCTGCAGCTCGGCGCGCAGCGCGGGGTGGCCCGTGAGCTGCGCCGGCTCGCGTCCGCCGAGCCCCTGGCGCTCGACCCACGCCTGCAGCGCGGCCGGGTCCAGCGTGACGAGCGCGGAGACGTAGTTCCGGCGATCGCCGTGCACCAGCACCTGGGACACGAGGGGCGAGAGCGCCTTGAGACGCCCCTCGAGCTCCTGCGGGGCCACGTACTTGCCACCGGAGGTCTTGATGAGGTCCTTCTTGCGATCGGTGATGGTGAGGTAGCCGTCCTCGTCGAGCACGCCCACGTCGCCGGTGTGGAGCCAGCCGCCCTGCAGCGCCTCGGCGGTGGCCTTGGGCAAGTGGTGATAGCCGCGCATGATCCACGGGCCCCGCATCAGGATCTCGCCGTCCTCGGCCAGCTTCACCTCGATCCCGGGGAGCGCCGGGCCGACGGTGCCGGGCCGGTGCCGGAACGGCAGGCCGACGTGCGTCGCTGCCGCAGATTCGGTGAGGCCATAACCCTCCAGGATCATCAGGCCAGCCGCCTCGAAGAGGTCGCCCACCTCGCGCGACAGCGGCGCGCTGCCGGACACGAAGAAGTGCAGCCGGCCCCCGAAGAACGCCCGCACGCGCTGGAAGACGGCCCGATCCGCGACCGCCCAGCGCACCCGGAGCAGCGGCCCCACGGGCCGGCCCTCGCGCATCGCGCGCGCCCGCTCGAGGCCCACCCCGAGCGCCCACCGGAACACGGCGCGCTTCGCGCCCCCCCCGTCGCGCACCTGGAGGACGATGCGCTGATGGACCTTTTCGAAGATCCGCGGCACCGCGCAGACGAAGGTCGGGCGCACGGCAGCCAGGTTCTCGAGGAGCTTCTCCACGCGGCCGTCGACGGCGGTCGGGAAGCCGAGCTGGAGCTGGGCGGTGCCGATCATCTTCCCGAACACGTGCGAGAGCGGCAGCCAGAAGAGCTGCATCGGGTCGGAGTGATCGAGGATGCCGGAGCGCTCCACGCTCTCGGCCTGGGCCACCCAGCCCTGGTGCAAGAGCTCCACGCCCTTCGGCTGCCCCGTCGTGCCGGAGGTGTAGACGAGCGTGGCGAGCGCGTCGGGCCGCACCACCTCGGCCTGCTCCTCGAAGCGACCGGGGTGCCGCGCGTGCTCTGCCTCGCCCAGGGCCTCGAGCGCCGCGAGCGGGAGCGCCCAGCCGTCACCGCCTTCCAGGCGGGGCGCCGACGCCGCGTCGAGCACGATGACGCGCCGCAGGCGGGGCAGCTCGGCGCGCCGCCGCACCAGCTTCTCGAGCTGGGCCGCGTCCTCCACGAAGGCATAGGCGCTCTCGGAGTCGGCCAGGATGAACGCGCACTCTTCGGGCGTGCTGGACGGGTAGATGGTGGTGGTCGCGCCGCCCGCGCAGAGGATCCCGAGGTCGCACAGGATCCACTCGATGCGCGTGGAGGACAGGATCGCGCAGCGTTCCTCGTCCGCGAGGCCGAGCGCGCGCAGGCCGCACGCGACGGCGCGGACGCGCCGCTCGGTGTCGAGCCACGTGAGGCTCTCCCAGCCGGAGTCGACGCGATACCGGAAGGCCTCCGCGTCGGGCGTCTTGGCGATCCGCTGGAGGAACAGGGTGGGTACGGTGCGTGGTGGTTCGCTGTTCACGAGTTCTCGCCGCTCCGACTTTCGGGAGAGCGTCCGTCATCCAGGGACACGGTGCAGGTGGTGCGGGGAGGTTGTCCCCGAGTTTATAGCCCCTGTCCTCCGAGGACGAGCCATCCTGGCACTGCCCCCCTGGAACCCCCGTTTCGGGACGCCGCAGGTCCACTCCGCCCAGGGGGCCCGCCGGAGACGACCGCCCGGCCGGTTTCTATCTACCAGGGGTGAGCGTGTTCGGCGGGGAAGAGCCGGGCCCCGGCTCGAGCCGGTGCACCCAGACCACCTCCCGTCCCGCTAGCGCCTCGACGTGGGCGAGCCGCGTCGCGGCGAGCTCCGCGAGCTCCGCGAGCGCCGCCTCGTTGTGGCGGTAGCGCCGGCCGCGCTGGACGAGCACGTAGCACGGGCGTTCCAGCCGGCAGCCGCGGCCGGCCGGCGCGTGCGCCAGCGCGACGGCGGCCTCCGGTACGACGAGCGCGGCGGCGATCGCCAGTTCCCGTCGTAGCGGTAGGCGAGGTTGGACCAGAGCCGCTCTGGCGGGTCACCCTACAAGAGGGGAGAGGCCTGTGCCGTGGGTGCGCGGGCTCTACTTGCCCGGGGACTCCTCGAAGAGCCAGGTCGAGAGGTAGCGCTCGCCGGTGTCGGGCAGGACCACGACGATGAGCTTGCCCTCGCTCTCCGGGCGCTTCGCCACCTCCAGCGCCGCCCAGACCGCGCCGCCGGAGGAGATCCCGCACAGGATGCCCTCCTCCTTGTTGAGCCGGCGCGCGATGTCGCCCGCGTCCTCGTTCGAGACCGTGATCACCTCGTCGAGGACCTTCGTGTTGAGCACCTTCGGCACGAAGCCCGGACCCCAGCCCTGGATCTTGTGCGGCCCGCCCCGGCCCTGCGAGATGGCGGGCGAGTCCTTCGGCTCCGCGGCGACGATCCGGACGCCGGGTCTCCGCTGCTTCAGCACCTCGCCGACGCCGGTGATGGTCCCGCCGGTGCCGGTCCCTCCGACGAAGATGTCCACCTTGCCGTCGGTGTCGCGCCAGATCTCCTCGGCGGTCGTCCGCCGGTGGATCTCCGGGTTGGCCGGGTTCTCGAACTGCTGCAGGATGAGGTAGCGCGAGTCTTCCCTCGCCATCGCGTCGGCGCGGGCGATGGCTCCCTTCATCCCCTCCGCGCCGGGGGTGAGCACGAGCTGCGCGCCGAGCGCGACGAGGAGCTTGCGCCGCTCCATGCTCATCGTCTCCGGCATGGTGAGGGCGAGCTTGTAGCCCTTGGCGGCCGCGGCGAAGGCGAGGCCGATGCCGGTGTTGCCGCTCGTGGACTCGAGGAGGATCGTGTCCGGCCTGATCTTCCCGTCGCGCTCCGCCGCCTCGATCATGGAGACCCCGATGCGATCCTTCACCGAGGAGCACGGGTTGAAGCTCTCCAGCTTCGCCACGATCTGCGCCTTCACGCCCGCGGTGACGCGGTTGAGGCGCACGAGCGGCGTATTGCCGATCGTCTTCGTGATGTCCTGGTAGATGCGCATGTCCGCTCCTCGACTCGTCCGGCGTGGGGCCGCCCGACCGCGTGAAAGTGGGCATCCGTTATAACGGCGGTCGCGCCCCGACGCAATGCGCGCGGCTCGCCCGGCCCGGGTTTGAGCACGCGCCGAGGCGGGGGCTTCGGCGCGGACTCCGTCCGGGGTAAGTTCTGTGCGCCATGCCCGCCCGCATCCCTCCTGCCCGCTCCGCCGCCATCCTGCTCGGGGCCGCCGCCGTCGCGGCCTGCGCTGCGGCGTTCGTGGAGGGCACCGTGGCGGGGGTGGCGGTGCTCGCGGCCGCGGCGAGCGGCCTCTTCCTCGTGCGCGCGCGCGCCCAGGCGGCGGCGGCGCGGCGCGAGACCGCGGCCGCGCTGACGCGGCTGCAGGCCATCGTCGACTCGATGGCGGATGGGGTCATCTTCGTCGACGCCGACGATCGCATCGCGCTCGTCAACGAGGCCGGCAAGGCGCTCAAGAACCTGGGCGGGCGGCCTGAACGCCACTTGAAGGATTGCCACCCGCAGGCGACGCACGACATGCTCGGCCGGGTCATGGGCTGGCTGCGTGAGGGGCAGGACCCGGGGCCGAGCCACTCCATCATCAAGGAGAAGGAGGGCCGGTTCGAGACCACGTACGCGCCGGTGCGGGCGCGCGACGGCAGCTACCTCGGCGTGGTCATGGTGATCCGCGACATCGCCGACCGGCGCCGGCTGGAGCGGCGGCTCCTCGACACCGAGCGGCTGGTGGCGGTGGGCCAGATGTCGGCCCAGGTCGCCCACGAGCTGCGCAACCCCCTCAACGCCATCACCGGCGCCGCCCAGTACCTGCGCCGGATCCTGCCCGAGCACGACGAGGTGAAGGAGTACGCCGAGCTCATCGACGACGAGGTGCGCCGGGTGAACCGGTTCGTCGATGAGCTGCTCAAGGTGGCCCGGCCGGCGAACCCCGTCTTCACCCCGTCTTCCGTGAACAAGGTGCTCTCGGAGGCGGCGCGTCGGGCGGCGCTGGCGCGCGGACTCCCCGACGCCGCCGTGCGGCTCGCCCTGGCGCCGCACCTGCCGCCGCTCGACCTCGACCGCGCCATGATCATGGAGGCCGTCGTCAACCTACTCGACAACGCCTTCGACGCGGGCGGCGCCGAGCAGCCCGAGCTGTCGAGCCGCTTCGAGGGCGCGGGCGGAGAGGGCGCGGTGCTGATCGCGGTGAAGGACCGCGGGTGCGGGATCCCCCCCGAGGACCTGGAGGAGGTGACGCGCCCCTTCGTCACCACGAAGGCGCGCGGGACGGGCCTCGGGCTCGTCATCGTGGCGCGCGCGGCCGACCAGCACCGCGCCTCGTTCGCACTCGCGGCGCGCGAGGGCGGCGGGACGATCGCGACGCTGCAGCTGCCGGTGCGCACGGTGCGCGCCGCGCCGGCGCCCGAGGCGGAGGTGCTCACCTGATGGCCGCCGACCTCGTCCTGCTGGTCGACGACGATCCGGCCACCCGCAAGGTGGCGCGCGCCAACCTCTCGCTGGAGGGGTTCGAGGTCCTGACCGCGGGCTCGGCGGCGGAGGCCCTCCAGCGCCTCGCCGAGTCCGACCCGCTCGCGCTCGTCACCGATCTCAAGATGCCGGACAGCGACGGCATCGCGCTCATGGACGAGGTGCACGCGCTGCGCCCGTCGCTGCCGGTCGTCCTCGTCACCGGACACGCCACCGTCGAGACGGCGGTGGCTGCCATGAAGCGCGGTGCGCTGCACTACCTGACGAAGCCCATCCGTTACGAGGAGCTGGCGCTCGTGCTGCGCCACGCGGTGGCGGGCGAGCGCTCCCGGCGCGAGCTGACGCAGCTGCGCGGCGAGCTGGAGCGCGCGTCCGGCTTCGACGAGATCGTGGGCGCCTCGCCCGAGATGCGGCAGGTCTTCTCCCTCGTGGCGCAGGTGGCGGACGCCGACGCGACGGTGCTGCTGCGCGGCGAGACCGGCACCGGGAAGGAGCTCATCGCCCGCTCGCTCCATCGCCGGTCCCGCCGCGGCGAGCGCCCGTTCGTGGCCGTGAACTGCTCGGCCGTGCCGCAGGGCCTGGTCGAGAGCGAGCTGTTCGGGCACGAGAAGGGCTCGTTCACCGGCGCGGTGGCGAGGCGCTTGGGCCGCTTCGAGCAGGCGGAGGGCTCGACGCTCTTCCTCGACGAGGTGGGCGAGCTCGAGCCCGCCGTCCAAGCGAAGCTGCTGCGCGTCCTGCAGGAGCGGGAGATCACGCGCGTCGGCGGCACCACCGCCATCGCCGTCGACGTCCGCATCGTCGCCGCCACGCACCAGGATCTGGAGACGCGGGTGCGGGAAGGGCGCTTCCGCGAGGACCTCTATTACCGGCTCAACGTCATCCCCATCCGCCTCCCGCCGCTGCGGGAGCGCCCGGGGGACCTGACGCTGCTCATGGAGCACTTCCTGCGCGAGTTCGCGGCGCGCTACGCCCGCGAGCCGAAGGCGGCGCCGCCCGAGCTCCTGGCGGCGGCGCGCGACTACCCGTGGCCGGGGAACGTCCGCGAGCTGCGCAACGTGTGCGAACGGGCCGTGCTCATGGGGTGGCCGGCGGTGGCGCCCATCCTGGCGGGGACACCGCGCGCGCCGGCCTCGCTGGCGGCGTTCGTCGACTTCGGCGCGCCGCTGCTCGAGGCGCGCGCCACGCTGGTGGAGCGTTTCGAGCGCGAGTACCTCATCCGCCTCCTCCAGCAGCACCGCGGGAAGGTGGGCGAAGTGGCGCGCGCGGCCGGCATCGCCGAGCGGAACCTCTACGAGAAGATGAAGGCGCTCGGGCTGTCGCGGGACGACTACAGGTAACAGACGTCGGTGGGGGCCCTCGCCCAACCTCACCGCGACCCCGACCTCGACAGCGACCTCGACCTCGACCTCGACCGCGATCCTTCCCGTTCGCCCTGAACGTAGCGTCGCCGAAGGCGGCGCGAAGTCGAAGGGCGACGGTGGACCCGACCGCGACCGTCGTCGCCTCGACCTCGACGGCGACAGGGAGCGCTCGCCATTTCGCCTCCCTGCTTCGCGTGAGGAGGCGAAATGGCTCATCTTTCAATCGCCGTCGAGGTCGAGGCTCTCCCGTTTCAGTCGCTCGATGTTTACGTCGCTGCTCGCGAGCTCGCCGCGCTGGTGCACGCGGCGCGCATCTCGGACGCAGAGCTTCGCGATCAGGCCACGCGTGCCGCAAAGTCCGTTTTTCTCAACTTGTGCGAGGGTCTGCCCAGCGACAGCGGTCCCATGCGCCGCAAGCACTTCGCGCTCGCCAACGGCTCGCTCCACGAGGTGGTCGGCGCGGTCGATCTCGCCTGCGCCATCGGCGCGCTTGCGCCCGAGCCCGCCCAGCGGGCCCAGGCGCTCGCGGTGCGCGTGAAGCGGATGCTCCGCGCGCTCGCTTGATGAAGCTCACCGGACGAGCGGTGTGAGCAGCGCCACCACGCGGGAGGCGAGCCGCGCTACCTCCCCGGCGCTGACTGCGCTCGCGTCCCCCGCGAGCGCCGCGATCTCGACCGCCGCCGCGGCCTCCACGGCCTCGGCGCGGGCGATGGCGAAGGCGCGAGCCTTGTCACCTCG